>NZ_JCALDR010000004.1:0-371830 GCF_059812965.1 Mycobacterium sp. NGS29 | reverse complement strand
CGCACGATTTCCCGGTCACCGACACCCCGCGGTACAAGCAGATCGGTGAGCGGTTCGGGATGGTCGCACACGAGCAGGGCATCTGCGGCGCTCATGTGCATGTCGAGGTTCCCGATCGGGCGGCCGCCGTCCACGCGAGCAATTGGCTGCGGCCGTGGTTGCCGACACTGCTTGCGCTGTCAGCGAATTCGGCGGTGTACCGCAGTTGTGACACCGGCTATGCGAGCTGGCGCAGCGTGCTGTGGCGGCGTTGGCCGGTGGCGGGCGCTCCGCCGTATTTCGCCTCGCCCGACGAGTACGACCGCACCGTGCAGATGCTGGTCGACACCGGGGTGTTGCTGGATCAGGGCATGGTCTATTGGGACGTGCGCCCGTCTGCGGTGTTCCCGACGGTCGAGGTGCGGGTCGCCGACGTGCCGGCGACGGTTGACGAGACGGTGTTGCTGGCCACCCTGATCAGGGCCGCGGTGATCACCGCCGTCGACGAAGCACCGGCAGGTGCCGACCGGCTGCCCCCGGCGGTCTTGCGCGCCGCGTACTGGCAGGCCGCGCACGATGGACTGGCCGGCAACACGCTGGATCTGATCAGCGGCCGCGGCTCGGTACCGGCCCGCGAGCAGCTTTTTGCGCTGGTGCAGCGGGTACGCCCGGCGCTGGACGCACTCGGCGAGTACGTCCGGGTGGTCGAGGAAGTCGACCGAGTTGCCACGCAGGGCAACGGGGCGATGCGTCAGTTGCGGGCGTGGCGCGAGCGCGGCGAGGTGATGGACGTCATCGAAGCGGCTGCCGCGGCCACACTGTCGGCTCACTGACTGGGCTCACTGACTCGGCTCACAGGGAAAGCAGTCGGTACAACCCGATCAATCCCACCACAACGATGGTGGCGCGCAATGCATTCGGCGACAACCGTCGGCCGTACCGGGCTCCGACCAGCCCGCCGATCGACGAGCCCACTGCGATCACACCTGCCGCCGGCCAGCTGATGCGATCCCACGCCACCAACGTATAGCCAACGGCGGCAACAACATTCACCACCAGCGTGAGCAGGTTCTTGGCGGCGTTCATGCGCTGGACGGACTCCGGCAGCAATGCACCCATCATCCCGACCAACAGAATGCCCTGCGCGGCAGTGAAATACCCGCCGTAGACGCCGACCGCGAAGGTCCCCACCACAAGTGCGACCATCCGGGCGGAGGTGATCCGCTCGACCGAGCGGCCCTCCTGTTCGGCCCGCCGCCGCGCCCAGGATTGCAACCACGGCCCGAGCACCACCAGCACCAGAGCCAGCACCAGCAGCGCCGGCACGATCCGGGTGAACACCTGCTCGGGCAGATGCAGCAGCAGGTAGGCGCCCAGCACCCCGCCGGCCAGCGAAGCAGGAATCTGCCAGCGCAACCGATCCCACTGACCGCGTAACTCGGCGCGGTAACCCCAGGTGCTGGACACTCCCCCGGCCACCAGACCGACCGCGTTGGACATGGTGGCCGTGACCGGCGGATAGCCGAGGGCAACCAACGTCGGAAACGTGATCAGGGTGCCCGAGCCGACGAGCGCGTTGATCGCACCGGCCCCGAGTCCAGCCAGCCCGATCAGGAGCAGGTGGTGAACCGACACCCCGAGAACCCCGAAAGTCTAGTGACGACACCGAAATTCAGCGGGCGCCCGGGGGTTACCCGAGCACCCGCTGATCCGGTCTGACGGCGTAGCCCTGTGTTAGGAACCTAGGTAGGGAACGCCGGGCAGGTTGGGGATGTTGTGCCAGTTGGGCAGCGGGCCGCCCTGCTGGAACAGCTGCACCGCAGCGTCCTGCCCGTTCGCGTTGGCAACCCAGTCGCGGATGGTGAAGAACAGATCGGTGCTGGCCCGGGTGGCCAGTTGCGCGGCGACGTCGTACTCATTGAGGTTGGTGCCCGGGACGGGCGTACCACCGCGCGGGGTGTGCGGGCCGTCCTTGTTCAGCAGCGTGTGGCACTCCTGGAATCCCGGCGGCGGTCCGCCCGCAGGGCAACCCTCGAGGGGGAACTGCTGCGCGAAGTCGATGCTGTAGTAACCGGTGTGCAGGTCGGCCGGGAAGTCGGCCGGGTTGCAGACGGGGAAGATCGGCGGGGCGAGCCGGTCCAGCTGGCCGATGGCGATGTTGTCGTCGACCCAGTTGGAGTGGGAGTAGAAGTCCTGCAGGGTGTGCAGCAGGGCACCGAACGCGGCGCGGGCACCGGGCCCGTCAGCCTCGACGTTGCCGTTGAGCACCGATCCGCTCAGGATGATCGGCGAGAAGGTGTCCCAGGCGACTCGCGCTCGATTGCAGATGTCGGTGGGGTTGATCGAGTTGTCCAGGTGCCGGAACTCGTCGGTGGCGAAGGCATCGCTGCCCAGCGCGCCGCCGCCCGGCGGCGGCCCCACCAGGATCTGGTTGACCGCTAGCTGGCTGACCTGGTCAGCGGGAAGCGCGTTGCGCGTGATCGTCTCGTGGTACTTGACGTAGAACGCCTGAGCCGTCGGCGCGCCGAAGGATACGACGGCTGCGACGGCCGCCAGTATCGCGACGAGGACGCCCAACGGGTGCCTGCGGGTTAGCGTCATGAGAACTCCGTACTGGTAGGGACAGCTAATTGGGACCTAGAAGAACTCGGTGTCGTGCGCTTTCGTAGACGTTTCCTCATGAACCTTACGAAATCAATAAAGACCCGTCGATATCAGCATCAACGCATGCTTTCCGCGAGGTAGGGAAGCGTCGTAGTCCGGTAGGTCTCCACGGTGTCCGCGAGCAGTTCGGCGAACTTGGCCTGCAGGGTTGCCGTCGCGTCTCCAACCGGCTTGTCGCAGAAGCGGCACCGGGCCACGAACCGGGCGTGCTCGTCCTCACCGGGCCAGAATCGGCGTGGCCCCACCGTGGCTCCCGGGTCGTACTGAACGGCTTGATGCGCGCTCTCGCGCAGGATCCTTCCGACCGGATGTTGCTGTGGGCATTCGAGTTTCAGCGTGCCGATGCCTTCGGAGAAGCTCATTGCTAGATGTCGCTGGTGAGATACCGGGTCTTGACCGGGGGCGCGGCCAGCAACGGCGGAAGCTGCGTCAGCTTGCCTTCCCCGGCCCTGAACCGGCGGTAGGCCTCGTCGTGGTCCACCGATTCCCACACCTCGTAGATCAGCCAGTGCGCCTCGTCCTGCTCGTCGACCCACACGTCGGTCTGCAGGTTGCCGTCGAACGCGCGGGTGTCCTGCAGGGCCCGGCCCATCAGTTCTCGCCCGGCCGATACCTGATCGGGCTTGAATCGCAGCTCGAGAATCACCGTGACCGGCATCGTCGTCTCCTGTTCTGCCGCGGCGCGTGCGGTCAGGGGAATGGTACTTCGTGGGCACTGGCCAGCGGTCGCACCGAATGCCTTACCCGGACTCCGGGCGGCGGGGCGGTAGCTATGCCGGCGCGCCGTACTGCTCGTTGGGCAGGCCAGGCGTCGCGGCCAGCGGATCCGGACCGAAGCGATTCGGCCCCTCGGTGCCCCTCGCGACAACCCAGACCAGCAGCGCGATGGCCCCGATGACCGGGATGAGGCTGAGCAGCACCCACCAGCCCGAGGCGTCCACGTCGTGCAGGCGTCGGACACTGACGGCCAGGCTCGGGATCGCGGTGAGGAGGTTGAATATGACCGAGACGATCTGCGTGTCCATGCTGGCGTCGACCAGGGTGGACGCGATGCCGCCCAGGACGGTGAAGAGGACCCAGTACCAGAACTCGGACCGGCAGGCGCGACCGCTGAAGGTGACGTACTTGGTGAACCCGGTCGCGACGGCCTGCCCGAAGCCCATCTCATCTCCCCCGGATCGGGATGCGTACTTGTGGTCCCGGCTGGGATCGAACCAGCGACCTTCCGCGTGTGAAGCGGACGCTCTTCCACTGAGCCACGGGACCGGCGCCGAGAGGCGAACGACGTCGAAGATTATCACGATCCGCTGAGCGGACGTGCGGCGCGAACCGTCCACCCCCGGATTGGACACGCTCGGTACCAAGGAATTTGTGTGCGCTCGCGCACTGGACTATCGTCGTGCTTCGCACCGAGCGACGATCTCGCTCGTTGCGCGCGGATGTAGCGCAGTTGGTAGCGCATCACCTTGCCAAGGTGAGGGTCGCGGGTTCGAATCCCGTCATCCGCTCGAAGGTGCAAATGGCATCAATCCAGCGGTGGAGTGGCCGAGTGGTGAGGCAACGGCCTGCAAAGCCGTGCACACGGGTTCGATTCCCGTCTCCACCTCCGACTTTTGACCCCAGCGCGATTAGCTCAGCGGGAGAGCGCTTCCCTGACACGGAAGAGGTCACTGGTTCAATCCCAGTATCGCGCACCAGGATTCACCTGCACATTCATCCAAAATCTCAGACTGGATGAACTACATGTGAACTGGTGACAGCAGCACGCTAGCAACCCCGACAGACGGGAGCTAGCCGCAATTGCCACCTTCATCAGCTGACCTTCATCGTGAAGGCCGCCCGCGCGCACCGCCATGCGGGATCGAGGTCGGGGACATCGTGTCCCTGACCTTTTGTCGTCTTTGCTTTGTGCGGTAGCCGAACTACCTCGCAAATGACTGAAGGCGGCTCCCTGGCAGGGGAACCGCCTTCAAGGAACTCTCAGCCCTTACTCAAGGGGCTTCAAACTCTCAGCAACAGGAGCTTACTTCAGTGCGCACGAAAACAGAAGACCACCCAATCGACTACGAACTGGCCGACGAGCATCGGCCGATCAGCTACGCCATCAGCTCTGACGGCACCGGTGGCTGGGCAGATCGTTCAAATTTGAACGATTTCCGCGGCTTGGAGCGGGACCAGTGACCGATCACGCCGCCCTGACCCACCGTTGCCCGTTCTGCGGGGCAGACCCCGGCACACCATGCGTGACCCGCAACGGGAACCAGGAGCTGAAATGGCCACACTCGCGGCGGGTCCGTATCGACAGGCCCCCAGTACAGCCAGTACAGCCGCGCTCGGCGTTGTGCTGCGAGTGCGGGCAGCTGCGGACCGTCAGCAACAACTATTACTTCGACCGCAACGACGAGAACCGCGAAATCGGGGGGTTCGGTGACGATCCGCGCGGCTGGCTCGCCACCGGCACGCTGAAATGCGCGCCGTGCGGCCGGCGGACTCGGCACGCACTGCTGCGCGCCCCGGACCGGTACGCCGACTACGTCGAGAAGTACCAACGGTATGTGCTCGGCGGCGAATGGGAAGACCGATATCCGCCCGACCGCGAAAAGCTGCGCGAGCGGTACTTCAAGCAGTTCCCCCGCAACCCCCAGTTGAAGCATTGGTTCAACCGGGGCGAGGCCACCGAGGCGCGGGCCCGGGGCGAAACACACATGCAGGCGATCTGCGGCGCAACCACCCCCATCCCGCGCGGATTCAAGGAAGGGCCAGTGGAGAGCAGCGCCGAGCCCCCCGATCGCATCGACTGGGACACCGAGTTCGAAGACCACGAGACGGGTTTGTGGTGGGTCGACATGGATTGCGTGAACTGCCTCCGGGTCTCCAACGAGCGGCGAACAGCGAAGGCGCGCGACCACCTTGCCGGGTTGATCCTCTGGTATTACAGGAATGCTGACCAGCTGACCGCTGTCGAAATCGACGGGTTACGAACGGTTCTCAGCGAGGCGGCAAGTCAGGTGTGGCAGCGAATGAAGTCACTCAGCGACTAAGTTGACGAAGAGCAGTGGGGGGGTCGGATTTCAGATCTGACCCCCCCACTGCTCTTCGCGATCAAGGCGAGACAACTCGTAGAGAGCGCCTACCGATCTCGGCAAATCATTCCAACTGGAATGATTTTCTGGCACCTTCAACGCTGCCGCTTTACCGGCACCATCATGTCGTTGGCATGCACCATGAGCACCACCCACTTGCCGTGCTCGCCCTGCATTTCCTCGATTGCCTCCCGCAACCCGGGCAGATCCTCACCCAGCTGCGGGAACATGGGACTGCCAAGGTGATGGCACCACCCGGGTAGCTGGATCGGCTGGCCCTGTTCCACCGCGGCCGCCAGCCGGGAGTGCCGCAGCAGATGCTCCGGGCACGGCTCACCACGCCTACCCCCATCGGTCCGCGACCACCGCGGATCCGGCCGCGGCACCCGCTCATACTCCACGATCCGCTGATACAGACCCGGCACCCGAACTCCGGGCCCGCAGACACCACCGCCCGGGCCGGCGGCGTCGTCATCGCTGAACCACGGCATCAGGAACCCATTCCCCACCGGGTATTCGCGGCGTGCTGCGCCTTGCGGCTCTTCTGCGACTGCACCGCCGGCATGTCCACCTTCACCTGCCGCAGCATCCGACTGATCGACGCCTCGAGCAACCGAATCTCGGTCGAGATCTTCAACTTCTCCTTGACAGTCTCGGCCTTGCTGTAAAGCCGTTTCAGGCCCGCTTTCCGGTCCATTTCGTCCACAATCATGGCCACATTCGCCGCCTCCGGAGGAGTAAAAGACACCTTCCGGCCATGACGGCTCGACGCCGCCGCAAGATAAACATCCAACTCCGCCAACAACTTTCGCGCCTCAACCGACCTAGCCACGGTTCAGAACCCCTTCCCCACCGCGAAAACGGTGCGTTTTATGCGTGCAGCCAGAGGATTTAGCAGTACCGAAGCGGCGTCCCGCCCCAGGGGCACCGGGCCCCTTGCCCCCCTTTGCGGGTGCCGTGGTCACCAGGACAGTGGCGGTGTGCGCGGGGCATGTCTAGACGCTGATTCCTCCGGCTGCTCCGCCGCCTATCATGGCGTGGGCGCGCTGCAGGTTGAGGCTGCTGGACATGACGTTGTGCATCATGCCTTCGAGGTCTTTGTTTCCCATTGGGTTGTTGACGGTGACGCTGAAGTCCTGGGTCTGGTTTCCTGCGGGTGCGGGGTTTGCGACCTTGCCCAGGCCAAGCGTGCCGGGGGTGCCGAGGGGGCCGCTCGTTCCGGCCGGGCCGGGGACGCCGGGGTTGATGCCGTCGGCGACGTGGGGTTGGTTGCCGACGCCTACTGGCCCGTAGGGCTGGGGAGTGAAGCCGTCGAGGCCGCCGTTGGCTGCGCCGAGTGCGCCGCCGAGGAGCCCTTGAAGCAGTCCGCTGAACATGTCACCGCTACTAGCTCCGCCGTCACCCGCGACTCCGCCGCCGGCGGCGTAGGCGGACGCCGGGAGCCCACCACCTTTACCGCCACCGGTCAGCATCGACATCAAACCTTTGAAGCCTGCGAATAGCGGTGTGCCCAAGGGGTTTTTGAGGACTGACCCGTCGATCCCGAAGATTTCGAGGAACCCGCCCAGGATGTCCTGGCCGAGCTGCTGCCCGCCACTGGATGCCGGGGACACGTACAGCGGTGAGCCTTGCGTACCGAGCGGCATGGTTCCATTCGCTGAAAGCCCGTATGGCGCAGCGATTGTCGGCTGCTGCAGCGACGGATAGTAGCCGGGGGTTGACAATCCGCCCTGACCGCCGGTCATCGCGGCGATGAGGGCCTGCCCCATCTGATCGGTGACCGCCAAGTGGACGTGGTCGCCGTGATATCCGGCTTGCTGGGTGTTGTAGACCGAGCCGGGCATGTCGATCGCGGGACCGAGCTTGCCGGACTTGACGTTCTGCGTGATTCCCGGCCCTTGGAAGATCAGTTCTTCAATGTTCGGGGCGAACTGCAATAGATACTTCGCGATAGCCGCCAGCTGCTGCGGATCGTCACCCGGGGCGCCGATGTCAATAGCTTGGCCGCGGGGGTGCCAACCCTTGTCCACTCCGTGGTCATCTTTGCCTGCGTTGAGCTTGACGTTGGGGAACAGCTGCTGCAGTTGGGCGAGCACGTAGGCCAGTTGCGGGTGCGCCCCACGCACATTCGGCAACGCGCCGGGCACGGTCGTCGGCGCGGCGGGAACAGCGGCCGCGCCGGGCACCGCGGGGACCGCGGCAGCACCAGGGACCGTCGCAGCGTTCGGCTGCGCAAACCATGTCCCTGGCGGTGGTTTCGCAGGAACCAAAGGCCACGACGAACCCACCCCATGCTGCCCAGGTAGGCCTGGCATAGTGCTGGCGTTCAGCTTCCCGAAGTTCTGCGGCCACAACGATTGCGGCCCACCGCGGGCCTTGATCGCATTCATTCCCGCTTGGATCTGCTCGTCCCGCGTGGCCAGGTCCGCGCGGGCGGGCGCGCCGGGCGGCTTGTACGCGTCCCACGTCGGCTGGTCGAACTGCAAACCACCGAAGAAACCATTACCGGTGTTGATGTGCCAATTCCCGCCAGCCTCGGCATTGGCCAGGGCATCCCAATTCAACCCCCCGGTATCCACGCCCGGTGCGCCCGGAACACCAGCCGGCGCCGACGGCGAAGGTGTCGGCACCCCACCCGCCGGGGCGCCCGGGGCGGCCTGGGTTGCGCCTGGCATGTGGAATCCGAACCCCGGCATCCCCTTCAGAAAATCCGCGACCTTATCCAAACCCAGGTCTTTGATCGCATCCTTGATCATCTTGAAAATCGGCTTCATAAAATTCCAGGCATCGTCCAGATAGCCTTTAATCGAGCCGAACGTTGTGCGGAAAGCATCCGCCAGGAAATGCAAACCACCGATCAGCGGCTTGATCGCCATCTCCAACAACTGCGTGAACATGGTGGTGATCTGCACCTGAATCGGCAACAGCAGCTTCAACACCTCAACCAGACCCGGCACGGTGGAGACCGCCAACTCCATCAACGCCGGAAGCAGCGGCTCCAACACCGACCAGAACTGCAGCATCGCCCCCACTAGCGGACCCACCTGCGGAGTGAGCTGCTGCACCGCCGGAATCATCGCGTTGATGAAGATCTGCGCGGTCTGCGCCAACGTCCCACCGAGCTGCTGCAACACCGGCTGGAACGCCCCGATGACCGTGTTCATCAGTGGCCCTAATGCCTGCAACCACTGGGTCATCGCTGGCGCCAACGCAGTGACGATGGTTGTCGCGAGTTGACTCAGCAGCGTCAGCATCGGGCCTATCCAATTGGTGATCCACGCCCCGAACAGGGATGCCAAAGGGGCGATCGCCGGCTGCAACGCCGTCAGAATCTGCCCCAGAGCGCCCAGCGTCGCCGTCCCGATGGGCGCCAAATCACCCAGCATCGTCATCAACGGACCCAGCATGTCCGTCAACTGCCCTAACGCGGCCAAACCGGTTTGGATCCACGTCGCGAACTGCGGCGAATTCGCGAACTGCGAGAACATCGTCGCAATCCGCCCGATAATCTCCCCCAGCTGCGGCAGAAAATTCGAACCCGTGACGGTCATCTGGAAGAACGCCTGCGTCAGCGTGTCAATGACGGGCCGGAACAGCCGGAACGACTCCGTCAAATTGTTCAGCAGCTGCTGCATCCCCGCCTGCGTCGCGGGCTGCTGCATAAACGCCATGAATCCCGACGCAACCTGGTTCACCAGCCCGGCCATCGTGGTCAGCGACCCCTGCAGCATCGGCATATACACTCCTGCGAGCTGCTGGAACTGCGGCGCGAGCCCCGTGAACAACGCGTCCTGCACGCTCTTCTTGAATTCCTCGAACTGCGGCTTCATCCCCACCAGCGTCGTGAGGAACTGACCGGCGGCCGGCGACAACTTCCCCATCGCCTGGGTAAACGCATCCACGTTCGACGACGCCTTCGACGCATCAGCCACACCCTGCTGCGCCGCAGCAACCGCCTCCTGCGCCTTCACCAACCGCTGGTTGGCCGCCACCACCTGATCGGACTGATCGACACCCTTCGCGTTCGCCTCAGTCGCCTTCTGCTGCAACTGCACATTCCGCTCGTGGGCTTCCAGAACCCGCTGATCGGCCTGCTCCACCCGCAGCTGCGCTTCCTCATACTCGATCGAGTCCTTGTAGCGGCCGGTCGCCAAATCCCGGCGCGCGGCCTGGGCCGCCAGAATGGCGGACTTCTCGTCCAGCACACCGCCGCGCAGCTGAATGTTCAAGTCCTCCAACTGCTGTCGAGCATCGCGGCGCGCGTTCGCCACATCCTTCTGCGCGTTAGCTTCCTCAACCACCGCATCGTGCAGCGACCGCTGCGCCGACGCCATCGCCTTCGTCTTAGACTCCTGATCCTTAGTCGCTGAGTCCGCGGCCTTCCCCGCCGCATCCCACGCTTCCTTCACCCCATCCAAACCGACAACCAGGCTCCCCAGCAGCGTGCCCGCCCCCGCCAAACCCGCCGGGGCGAGCCCCACCACCCCCGACAGCGCCGACGCCACACCCGCCAACGAGCCGATCAAAATCGGCATCATCGTCCCGGCTATCGAACTACCCAGCACCGAACCGATCTGCGAACCCTGCTGCCCGGCAGACGAAGCCATCTGCGACGCACCCTGATTGAACGTCTGAACCATATGCACGTTCATCTGGTTGAAGATCTGCGAGCTGAAATTGTTGCCCAACCCGTGCAACGACAGCCCCGATAACGCAGACGACAGCTCCGCCTTCAGCTTGTCCTTATCGACCTGGACGTGAACCGTCATGTGCCGGTCACGGGTCAACGCATCGATCTCAGCCTTAGCCTTCGCGGTATCAGCCTGGACATTGACCTTGATGTCGCCGATCGAACGTTGAATCTCGTTACCCCAACGCCGTCCCGCCTCCGCGACCTTCGGATCCGCCTCACGCAGGCCCCGAACAATGCCGTCGGCTAAACGCGCGGTGCTCGGCATCACTTCGACGTATAAATCTGCGATTGACGGCACGTGAATTATCCTCTCGCCGTTGATTGTTCGCGGCGGCGGACAGCGCAGCTAACGACTAGGGCTTGACTAAGGAAGAGCCCGTCATGATCGCGCTTACCCGGCGAAAGGTCCCGGCCTTGACGCTGTGCGCCGCCGCAAGCCATCGGGTTACCCGCCTTCCAGCGTGATCAGCCGCGTTTCGAGTTCATAGACCGCGGCGAACAGGGCCGCGACCGCAGACGCTGACGCGACCGGGTTGCCGCTGTGCGGACTCCATGTGTCCCGGATCGACCGTGTGAGCGGCGGCAAATCTTCTGCGTCGCTGTCGAATAACTCCTGACCAGTCTTGATCGGTGGCATCGAGGAAACTCCCTTTTATCGGATCGGTTTGACGGTGGGCGGCTTGCCGCCTATTTGAGGGATGATGCGGCCGAACGTTTGGCGCGGCCGGCTGCCCGTCTGTATCGGCCCGGGCGGCATCGGGTTTGCACGGCTCTGCCGCTCGGCCCAGAGTTGGTTTAGTTGCCGCTCTGTCGGAATCCACGGCTGCGCGCGGCTGGTGGCTAGCCACAGCAGCAGTCGCGCCGGATCGGCGGGCCAGGGCTCGTAGCGGTGCTGGGCGCCGTTGGCATTGACGTGCTGCATCGCGCCGCGGCCGGTGCGCCACTCAGGCCACAAGTCGTCGAGGTTGCGGATATACAGATCCGAGGCGTGGTCCTCACCACCTGACGCCGGCCGGGCCTTGATGACCAAGTCTTGGCTCGTGCGCGCGATCTGGAAGCTACGCAGGGTTGTGTAGTCGTCGACCAGCTGCAGCAGGCGCTTCCACTGCGGCCCGCGGTCCGCAGCAATGGCCTTGTCCGCGCTGCGCACCCCGCCGAGTTCGTCGGCGAGCTCCACCACCTCATCCATGAGGGCCTCGAGCTCGGAGTGCAGCGCGGCCAGCACCCGGGAGTTGACGGACGCCACCGCGGCCCGGGCTTGCCCCTCGGCAGCGGAAACGAACTCGGTCAGGACCGCGGCGCGCCGCTTGTGCCGATCCTCAGCATCCTTCCGGTCGATCAGCGCATCGATCCACTCTTCGCGGATCTCGCCGGAAGCGAACGGATCCAGCTGCTGGGCCTTCACGGCCGCGGGGCTGGCCGGCGGCGAGGCGATCAGGTTCCGCGCCTGAGCGATCAGCTTCTCTGCGGCGTGGTAGTCGGGGGGCAACAGATCCTGTTCGATCGCGTTGAGTCGCTCGCTCATCGTGGCCATGTCAGTCAGTTGGCCCGCTTGCCGAATCGCTTTTCCGCCGCGGCGCGGCCGACGGCCCCGGGGGAGCTGTCCCCGGTGACTTCGGTGAGGAAAGCGTCGCGTTCGTCTTCAGGGAGCTCGCTGAGCCACGCCTTGAAGGCGTCGCCCAACACTCGGTCGGTTTCGCTCATGCTGCCTTCGCTCATGCTGTCTTCGCTTTCGCGTAGTCGGTCACGGTGCGGCGGCTGAATACCCAACGGCGGCCAATGTTTTGGCCGTTGAGGTCCGATGCTGCGATGCGCCGGACGTGGCGGGTACTGCAGTCGAGGATTTCGGCGGCCTGGTCGCTGTTGATCGGGTCGTCCTGGTCCTGACCTAATGGTGGCGCAACCGTCGCGATCGGATGTCCGTGCGCGGACACGTATCTCAGAAGGTTGCGGACGCGGTCTGGGATCGGCTGACCGTACCGCTGCCGATTCAGCACCGCCTCGGTCACCAAATCCCTGATCAGCCTGGCCTGGCTGTCACTGACCTGCATCACGTCACCTCGTCCACGACAGCCCACATTTGGCCGGCGGCTTCGTTGACGTCGACACGCGCGCCCCAGTCCCGGACCGCCAAGAACGCCAACACCGCGCTGGCCGCATTCGAGCCGATCGCGTCCCGGGCGTGCCGCGACCGCTTCATCCCCCTGCGTTTGAACTCCGTCGGCAACCGATCCACGCCCGACGCCGGATCCCAACTCTCCAGCAGATGCTCACGGGAAACCCCGACCAGCAGCGCGGCCCCGTCTGCGGTCAGCCGTGTTGCCCCGTTGACGAACTCACACAACAGGATCCGGTTCATCACGGCTGGTCGCTTTCGGGGTCCAGTGCGGTGGCGCCGATGTCGTAGCCGTCGACTGGCTTGACGCCGGCCGCGGCAGCATCGTCGTTGGCGGCGCGCAGTTTCGCGACGCGATCGCTCCACGCCTTCGCTCTCGCTTCAGCCAGGGTCACCCGCAGGTCGTAGTTGGACCCGCTCAGTTCGATCTCGGCGAGGAGCTGCGGCACCACGAGCGTGGCGCAGATCGAGAGCGCCGACATGGCGATGAGGAACATCTGCCCGGGGTCACCGCCGACCATGTTGAAGTAGCGGGACCGAACTTCGTCAATGCGGTCCGGGTCGTCGCCGCAATCGAGCATGTCGAAACAGAGTCTCGCGCCGTACATTTCCTTCGCGGTGAAGTTCGGCAGCGTCACTGCGTCACCGTTGCGCTGGCCGGCGCTGTCGCACAGCGGAACTGCCGCCACGTGCTCTTCCCAGGGTTCCTCGATCACCGCCCAGCCTCGGGCCTCTTCAGCATCCGAGCGGGCCTTCGCCAAACGCTCAGGCTGAGTTTCCTTCGCGCGCTCCATCTCATCGATCCGCCGCCGCAACAGGTCGGTTGCAGAGGCCACGATCTGGTCATCGTTGTTGGTGGGATTGGTCATGATCGGATGCCTTTCCTTAACAGGTGTGTTTGGGTGCGCGGGCGCGGCTGCGCGACGCGGCGTCTTGCCGCCGTTCGGCCGACGAGCGGACCGCCGGCTGCGTGACCGGCCGATCGGGTTGGTTGGCGGTGCGCAAGACGTAGCGGGCGGTGAGGCCGAACTTCAGCGACACCAAAGGGTCAGTGCGAGTCGTCATGCGGGCTGCCCTTTGGTGTTTGCTGAGCAGGTGTCTCGGTGGCCTTGCGTCGCTATGTGGAAGCTGCATTCATCGCAGCGCCCTTCACCGCGGATGCGTGGAATCCGCGGATTGAAACCGGCGAGTCCCGAAGGTGGCAAGTTTCCCGAAGGTGGCGAAGGTGGCACAGTTTGTGACATGCCACCTTGGTTGCCACCTTCGTCGGCCGGGTGAAGGTGGCGGCCTAGGGGTGTATTGCCACCTTCGCCACCTTCGCCACCTTCGGTGCCACCTTCGAAGGGGTTGCCACCTTCGTAGGCGATCGCCCAGACCCACCCTTCGGACAGCCCGCTAGCCTTCCGGGACTCGATTCGCGGGGCTCGGTGCCGGCCAGCGCGCAGCCATTCGGGCGGGAAGGTGGAATATCCGCCGATGGTGTCTCTGCGCTGCTGCGCCTCAATCAACTGCTCGTCGACGCCGAGCAGCAGCGACAGCGCGGTGCAGTCGATCATCGGTTCGCCGTTGATGACTTTCACGGTCAGGGTGAGGGTGGTCATTCTGGTGTGGTTCCTTTCGGTTGGAGTCGTTTCAGTTCTGAGGGGTGGCTGACCCAGGGCCGGAGTTGGCCGGCTAGGACGCCGTTGGCTTGGTTGTGGCGCAGGGTGTCGGCCCACGCAGCGCATGGCTGACGGTCGGGGCAGCGGCGGCAGATCTCGATCGCGCGGGTTGCGGTCTGCTCGTCGTCGCCGTCGAACAAGCCGGGACGGCCACGACACAACGCGTCGGGGAGCCGCGGTGTCCCACGAAGAATCGCCGCCGCTAGATCAACCCACGGCGCGCTCATGATCCCTGCCCTTGCTGCGAGAGCCGACATTCGGCACAGAGACCGGTCTGGTTGGTAGGCGAAAGTTCGGCGCCACACGCGCACAATGTGAGAGCATCCAGAGATTGCCCGGCTTCTTCCCTCGCCTGCCTCGCTGTCTCGTTTTCGCTGCTCAGCGGTACAAAATCTGGCGAGGTAGAGCTGCGGAGAGGAAATTTGCCTACCTCGCCTAACTCGCCTTGCCTCGCCTGACTCGCCACTGGATAGCCGTTGACCTGCGAAGGCGAGTTAGGCGAGGGTGGCGAGGTATCTTCTGGGTGCTTCTCAGGAGGCGTGAGTTTCCAGAGCGTCACGTTGCGCTTGTTGCGGCCACCGTCGTTCTCCACCACCCACCCTTGTGTCCGGAGCGCGGGGGCGTGACGGGTCAATAATCCGGTGACGGTCCGGGCGCGTTTGGGCCACTCCCGCGGCCGCCTCCACTCAGAATCTTTGCTTGATTCCAGTAGGCGGAGCAGATCCGCGGACGAGTGATCATCGACGGACTGGTTGCGGTCTATCAACGCTGCGATAAACGGGTCTCCGAGGGTGTCGGCGGCGACACGTCGCATCCGTTCCCGATACCGGGTCAGCCCATCCGTGTGGTGAATTTCGTCAACCGCCTGAAGGACACGCCCGAAGTCAGCCATACGTGGCAGATCATCCATCCGTACCGCAGGCAGCCGCTGATGCACTTTGGCGGCCAAATCAAGCAAACCGGTAAACACCCTGCGCCGGTTGTCTTCCCAGGCACCAGCTAGGTCTTCCTCGGTGCGCCGACGCCGAGACGATATTCGACCCAGATCTACCGCGGCGATCCGCTCCCCAAGGTCGCCCTGGTCGATCGAGAGGTCGACCCCGTTGACGATCAGGCACCGCCTGAACTTCAGAACGGCGACGTCGGCGTCGGTGTAGAGAGCTCGGCGGACATCACCGTCCCCCGTTGATGCTCTGCACAGTGAGTCGGACAGCCATTGCTGCGGAGTTCCGCTCAGATTGTCCAGTGCGACAACCCAGCTGGCTGCTGCGGCTGTGACCCAGCTATCGGGGTCTCGGGGGGGCTTCCGCAACGGCACCGGTGAGGGGTCGATCAGATCTACCAGGGTGCGGGTCACCGAGGATTTCGCGCTGCCCTGCTCGGCCATCAAAGCCAAGATCGGGTGCGGCGCATCGGGTGTGATCCAGGCGGCGACCAGGTAGGCCAGAACGATTGGGCGGTCCGCCTCGTCGATAGGGACGAACTGCCACAGACGGTCCAAGTCACCATTTCCCTGATGGGGCAATGGCATTCGATCTGTCAATTTCGTGCGTCTGAACATCACCGGAGCGGTAGCGACGATCTTCCAACTGCCGTCGCTGATCTCAATGATGCGGCCTGTGCTGTCCCCCAAGTCGAGGTAAACGGCACCGCTCCGCGCTTGTGCGACCCGTAAGTGCAGTTGCACTCGATCCTGTTGAGCCGACCGGCCTTCGAGGACCATGCACGCATCGGCTAGAGCCTGCTGTGAGGCCACTGCGTTGTGGATCTCGAAAAATCTGCGGGAAAGTTCAGCTCGAAGGCCGGTGCGGCCACCGCGGAGCGGGAGAGCGATATGCGGTTGTACCGCAAGCGTTCCGAACGGTTCTTCCTGGTCGGACATGCCCAGCTTGTACTGGGACAGTGCAAGATCCACTAGCTGAGCCGACTGCGACCTCCGAGGCTTCTTGTCATCAGAATCGGTCATCACTCGCCGCTCCGATTGACGATCGCAGTGAGTTTGGCCTGGGCTGTCTCACCGAGATGTTCGCCGAATTCACGTAAGACATAGCGCAATGCAGCCGCATAGCCTTGGCGGTACCCCGACGCCACCAAACCTGTTGAGCCAGGATGGAACCGGCGCCCCGGAAAGACAGGGTCTGGATTTTCGCGACCGTCCAGCCTGACTGCCGCCTCGCGCCGGCGACGCAAGTCGGCAAGAAGATCGGTGCCGTGACTGGTATTCTTGCTGGTATCGACGTGGCGGTCGTGGTGAGTGCCGGTTCTTTCGGGAGCCGGCATATCGCTTTCAGGCGGACCATTCCGCTGCTGAGTCATTTACCTCTCCCAGCCTGCGAACGGCTCGAAAGCAGCGTCTACTTCGTTGAGGTCGACTCGGATGACGCGGGAGTTGATCCGGTACCCGGTGATTTTGCCGGAGGCGACCCACCCGCGGAGTGTGCGCAGACGTACACCGGCGTATTCCGCCGCTTGCTGCATTGAGGCCCAACGTCTTTGAGCTGGCGATTGAATATTACGGCCGCGTTGAGCGGCGCGTTTTGAAGCGCGATTTTCAGTCGGTGCGCGACCGTGGTCGAGGGTTGAGGCATCTAGGTTGGCCATGATCTCCACTTCCAGGTGAAGTTGGCTTACCGCTGGGCAGGAGGTGCTTCAGTGCGAGTCGTCCAATGGCAAGCCGAGCTTGTTGGTGGTTTCGACTCGGCTGCCTCTAGCAGGACTTACGACCGTTAACGGAACCCGTCCCGCCTGCCACCCATGTCGGGCTTTACGCAAGAAATCGAGCTGCGACTTCCGAAAGCTGCCTCAGTTGTACCACACAGTTCCGAAAGTGTGTTCGGTCATTTGTCGGCGAGTTTCGACAAGAGTTTGGCGATTTGCCGATCGCGGCCTTGTGCGGCGTGCTGGTAGCGCATCGCGGCCTGTGGTGTCGAATGGCCAAGGCGCGCCATGAGTTCCGCTAACGTCGCACCCGTCGCCGCGGCCAGCACGGCGCCGGAATGCCGTAAGTCGTGCCAGCGCAAGTCATCCCGCTTGGCTTCCGATCGGGCTTTGTAGAAGTGGCGGTACAGGCTCGCCGGTGCCATGTGCCCACCTTGGACGGCGGGGAACAGCAGGGAGTCACGTCCGGCTTGAACGTGAGTTTCCAGGTGCGCCTTGATGGCCGGGAGCAGGTGCGGTGGGATTTCGACGTCGCGGCGCCCGGCGTCGCTCTTGGGAGTGGTGACCTGAAAACCCTCGTCGGTGCGGACCACCGCGCGCTCGACGCGGACAACGCCGTACGACTCGGGTGCGTCCTGCGAATTGTTCACCGCGGTGGCCAGTTGCTCGTCGGTGGGTTCGACGATGATGATGTCGCGGCGGCGCAGCTCGGTCAGCTCGCCGAACCGCAGCGCGCACCACGCCGCCAGCAACACCATGCCCTGATATTGGGCGGGCATCTCCTCGGTGATCGTGGCGATCTCGTCGAGGGTCGCCGGCCGAATCTTGTGCACTCGGCGGGCGCTGCCGGCTCCCCTGATCACGCAGGGGTTGGCCGGAATCTTCCCGTCGCTGGTGGCCGTGCCCATGATGGTGCGCAGCAGTCCGTAGCAGTGCGCGCGCAGCGTCGGCGTCTTGGCCCCTAGCCCGGTGTGCCATTCTCGGACGTCGTCGATCGTGATGGAGCCGATCGGGCGGCTGCCGAGCTCGGGAAGGATGTGCTCGTCGAGCAACTTGCGGTAGTGCTCGCGGGTGCGCGATTTGAGATCGCGGTGCTCGAGCCAGCTGTCGGCGTAGGCCTTGAGAGTCAGGTGATTCTGCGCCGCGTGCACTTCGGGCGGCATCCACGATTTTGCGATGATCTCGGCCTGGCGCAGCGAGAGCCAGCCGCGAGCGTCCTTCTCGGTGAGGAACGTCTTGTCCGCTGCGTAGCGCCGCCCGTCCGATCCG
Source organism: Mycobacterium sp. NGS29 (assembly GCF_059812965.1). Taxonomy (NCBI): domain Bacteria; kingdom Bacillati; phylum Actinomycetota; class Actinomycetes; order Mycobacteriales; family Mycobacteriaceae; genus Mycobacterium; species Mycobacterium sp. NGS29. The sequence continues at coordinate 353,707 of NZ_JCALDR010000004.1, read as the reverse complement.
AAGTACATGGCGCGGTAGCGGCCGCTGGGGAGCTTGTGTGCGGTGCCGAACGCTCCGCGCTTCTGTGGCTTGCGCCCTTCGCCTCGGACCAACGTGAACTCCCTGAGCGTCCGTGAACTCTTCATGAGCTAACGAGACCGTATCAACTCCGCTACAACTTTCCGGAACTATCCGCTACACTGACCAGCGTTAGAGCAGGTAACACACCCGTTCTGGCTGGTCAGATGTCCACGCTAGCAAACTGTGTGAACTGGTTCAATCCCAGTATCGCGCACCACATTCTACCTGCACTTTTAGGCTCCCCAGGCACGCCGGGGACCTCAATGGGACCTGACGGGATTACCGCAGTCAACACTCCAATTCCCGTGCCGTCGGGGTCTTGGTGATCGCGCCACCCGCAGAACGTTATTGAGCAGGTGGGGTGGCAGCGACTGGCTGAAATACACGTCAGCGGTATGACGCAGCGTTCCTCGTCGCCTCGATCACTTCCCGTGTGGCGGCCCCCGTTACCCCGTTGACATTAGACACTGGCGACATGAGGAAGAGACTCGTATTCGTTGTGGCCGCTCTCGGCCTCTCGTTGTTCGGCTGCTCATCAGAAGACCGAGGGCAAACACCCTCGGCATCCCTGCCACTAGAGCAGCCCGCCATCTCAACCGCAGCCCTCTGCCAGAAGTATTGCCAGGCGCTTGCAAAACTAGCTGAGCAGCGGTGCGTCGTACCCGCTGTGCACACCTGTGCCGACCGGCCGATGGGAGAAAAGCAATATTTTGCTCGTCATATCGGAATGGTGATGGATACCGATCCGATCACCGCCTATAACGACCGCATCCGGAACAAAGTGATGGAGGTCGAAGCCTTTGGCGGTGATTTCGGATCGAAGGAGTGCTACAAATCCCAGGTGAACGAGTTGCTTGGTGAGTGTCGCTCGATCGCGAAGCAGTTCGACGACAGGTTCGCTGAACTTGCCGAACTGGTGCGGAATATGCCTGGCTGATCACGGCTTGACGAGACCTGCCCACTTTCCACGTCGCACGACCCCGTTGGCGTAGAGGATGGACGCCTTGGGCAGCGGATGCCAGCGATTGGCTGAAGAACACTCCAGCTGCGGCGTGTTGGCCAAGGCGAAAGGTAACGTAGCTCGACGGGGCAAGCACACCAGACCTAGACCTGCGGCGGGGAAACTCCAACCGATGATCGTTCCTGACGGGCGAACCGATCCAGAGAAGCTGGACGAACTCCTCGGCAACCCTGAGGAGACACATCTTGACCTCAAGGCCAAGGTCGACCTGACCGTTGCCGAAGACAAGCTGAAGTTCGTCAAGGACGCGGTGACGATGTCTCAGCGCCCTCCAGGGGGTTACATCCTCATCGGCGTAGACGACGACGGCAAGCCATGTATGCCGGTCGGCACGATCACCGACCGAAGCCGATTCGACGGCTCACGGATCGGTGCACTCATACGCGGCTACATCGAAGGCGAAGTACACGTTCTCATTCAGATTCACGAAGTCAACGGCAACGAAATCGTCATGGTCTACGTGCAACAGAACCGTGACCGCCTGCCAGTGCCGTTCAGCAAGGACGGCCAGTACCAAGGCGACGCCGGCAAGACCGTGACCGTGTTCCGCAAAGGCGAGATTTTCGTTCGCGAAGGTGCCGAGAACGTGCCGATCCGGTACGCGCATTGGCAAGACCTTCTATCTGCGTACGCGGGGAAGATCCGTAGTGAAGCCGGTGCCGCCACGACCAACCTGCTGAACGAGGTCATCGCCGCGCGGCAGCAGACCGCAGGCGTCGCGCCCGATGTGCCGTTGCTGTTCGACATGGACGAAGCCACCTTCGCCGCCGCGACCGTATCGCTGCTTCAGTCAGGCAACGACGTTCTGCTCAGGCAGTTCATTAGGTCGCTCACCGCCACGACCGGACCGGCCGCCAGCCTTGACGACTTCACCGCTGCGCTCGACAAGTGGACCATCTTCTGCGCTCAAGCTCTGCACTACGAGCGCCGCGACCTCGTCGACGAAGCGATCGACAAACTCCGCGGCGTCTTCAAGTCGTTCGGCGAAGATGAGACCGCGATACGCAAGCGGTTCGCGGTGGTGATCCGCATCTATGTGCTCGGCTCGCTCGCCGTGCGTCTAGAAGCATGGGAGACCGTGAAATCTCTTTCATTGCAACAAGTGCCGAGCAGCACTAGCTACCCCGATTACATCTATTCGTCATGGATTCGCAACTCCACCGTGTTCGTCGCCAGAGCGAACCTCAACGCAGATCCTGACGATCCGAGCCAGCAGGGCCGCGCCGGTTTCATCCTCTCAGCGGCACGCGACCTGATGGTCGAGCACGCGGCGATGCGGCCTGATCTCACCGATAGCCAGGTGCCGGCCGACGACATCACCGGTCACGACATCGCCTTAAATTCGTTGTGCGAGTTCGACATCGCGTATTGCATCATCGTCGCCGCCATGGGCACCGACCACGGCTCGGCGTACCCCTCGTCAGTGGCGTTCGACGAGGAACGCGCGAAACCAATGGCGCAGCGACTCGTCGCCGATGCGAGCATTCGCCAACGATTGCTTCCGGGTGTCGGTGATCCTGACATCGCGAAGGCGATAGCCGACATGTACGAAATTGCGATCCGTGAGTCGGCCAACAATTCCGGCGGACGCTGGTGGGCAATGCCGCCGAGCGTCGACCTCTGGGTCAATCAGAACCTGCCACCGCAGTAGTAGGGTGACAGTCCCTCGTGTGGGCTGATTCCTCCCTGCGTCCCGCGAGTTGACCACGCGGCTTTGACTAATTAGGGAGTTCTTTAGTGACCGGCGGGGAGCGCTACCAGTTCACTACCAGTGCGGTCGAGTCGACGTTGTACTTCCTCTGCTACGGATGGCAGGGCGCGCTTATCCAAACCGGCCGGCAGGAACCGGAGCCCATGTGGCCGAGCGCCACGGGTAGAGTACTTTCGCACTTTGCCGTCGGCGTGGCGTTCCGAATCCTCTTCTACATCAAGCAAATTCAGCCAGTTAAGCATGCTGTGGGCCTCAAATGCGTCTCGGCTCAGACCGTAATTGAGCAACCGCGGTGCAGCCTCCAGAGGCACGATCGCATCACCGTGCTTTTGTCTCAACCTAGCCGCGATGAGCAGCAGCGCAAGCTCGCTGTCTTCCAGCACGTGGATCCATCCGTTGGTGAACAACGACACTGGAACGGTGAAGAAACCCGCGACGGGCACGCTGTACAGCGCGTTCGTCCTGTGACGCACGCCATCCTCGCTGAGCAGAATGAAGCCCTCATGCTTGCCCTGCCCAGCGTCCCGGTTGGGCAGCTGCACGAGGTTCTCGGCCGCCAGGCGGTCTAACGTCTGCTGCAGCTGCCGCAGCTTCTTGTCCAGTACTCCCATGCGGTGCTTGCCGCTGCCCGAAGCCGTGGCCGTCGATGCGATGTAGTCACACCATCCAACGTTCGTACCTGTCGCTCGACGCAACGGCATTTCGGTTCCGACCGCTCTGTCACCAGGCGCTGTTCGAGTCTGTGCTTCAAGCAGCGCTATCAACTCGAACGACAGTGCAATCCCGTTGGGCGATATCAAACGCGTCGATGATGGGCGGTGTTCGGGCTTCGGCGCCGAGCGATCGGAGGCATCGGGAGCCAGCGCAACATCCAGGCGGACGAAGCCATCAAGCAGCCGAAGTTCTTCCAGTGGGCCGACTGGCCCCGAGGCCACTAGCTGACTGAGCTGATCGCAGGCTTCGTCGACCGTTCGCAAGTCGTCCATGTGCGCCAACCGCTTGCGTCGGCGCTCGAGTGCGATGCGTTCCTTCTCGTTCGGGGCGCGCGAAAAATCAAGCTTGACTTCGGTCCAGTTCCGCCCGCCTTGGCCCACGGAAAGATCTTCGGCGTCCATCCGGATTCCTTCCCTGAACGTCTTGACCCGCCAGAAAAACGGCTCCGCCGTCGATCACAGTGTCAGCGTTTCTGGCGGGTCAAGACGTTAATTCAGGTTATCACGGCGCTGACGAATTCGCCGTAGAAAGAACGTAGCCGCAGATCAGCGGCCTGCGCGGGTCGGACGAAATCCGCCTTAAGCAGTAAGTCGCGACCCCCGGGGTAACAGCCCGGAGGTCGCGAGGATGCCATTCCACGGAGGACTGACATGACAACTGTAACGCCGAATGAGCAACCGAGGGAGCCCCAGCGCCGGAACCCCCGGCGCCGCGACCCCGAAGGGCTGCCGCTGCGCTGGGTAGTGATCGGCCTGCTCACGTTGGCCGGCTCGACAGTCGCATACTTCTCGGGCGGCCCGATTGCGGCCATAACCGCGGGCTGCGCCATCGCAACCGCTGCTCACCGACTCATCGCGTAACGACGGGACGGTCGACAGATCAGAGGCCGCAGACGGGGTGCGGTCCCGTACCTGCGGCCCTGGTCCTGTCGCCCCTATCCTCGCCTGCTGGCCCTGGCAACCCTGCCGGGCTGCTCTACCACACTAGTGCGGGCACCACATCTAGCCGGAGTGCCCACGGCGTATCGAACCTCGGATCGGCAACTGCGTCGAGCCCGCGAGGTACGGAGTCCGACTTGATGGCATTGGTTGTCTGGCCCCCTAATGCGAGCCAAGTGCGATTGCGCCGAGTGGCGGTTGGTTGCGGCCCCCGAAAGATCACCACACCTTTGGCTTTGGTGCCGTCAGGTGATGGACCGATTGCCATGACGCCCCGTATGCCCACCTCGGCCGGCGTCGTCGGCGCCTTGACGCTCAGCTCCTGAATGGATTTCGAGGTGGTGTCCAGCGCCTGGTTCGCCTCGTCCGGGTTGTTGTAAACGTAGATCGAGATCTCGACTTTGCGAGTGTTGGCCTGGTTGTTGAACACCCCTTCGACTCCGGCCGGAGTGGCGATGGGCAGGGACTGGGTCTGCACAAAGGTGTCCCCCGGTACGACGATGTCGGTGGCCGGGATCAATAGACCGGTGTAGTCGCCGGGCTGCCCGGTGGCGGTGCCCGACGGCGCCGTCGACGAGGACGCCGCGGACGAAGAAGCCGAAGACGACGGGCTTGGCGAGTTGTCGCTCCCGCACCCCGTGACCGCTGCACCCACTACCAGGGCGGCCACCGCGAACGCGGCTCCCGCCGTCGATACGTTTGTCGCCATTGACTCCCTTTTTCGGAAATTGGACAGCGGCCGTATCGCGCAACATAGCCCATCGTCGACCCGCTGGGAATACATTGGGCAAAGGAAACCGAAAGCCGCTATCTCCCAAAGGATTCGATGACTTTCACCAATTCGCCGGGCGCCTCCCAGTTCAGCGCATGCCCCGCAGCCGGTACGGTCACCAGCCGCGCTCCGGGAATACCGTCGGCGAGCCGGCGTGAGTGATTGGGCGGCGTGGTTCGGTCGGCCGAACCGACCATCACCACCGTCGGCACCGTGATCTCCCCCAGCCGCGGGTAACGATCCTCCCGCGAGAACGCCTGCACGATCGCCACGTGCGGCCCGTGCTGGTCCACATGCTCCTGGAACCCCTCCACGAACACCTTCACCATCGCCGGCGACGGCCGCGTGCCGCACTGCGCGGCCCCGAACAGCGTCGCAACGGTCTCGTTCTTGATCAGCCGCTGCAATACGCCCCACTCCAGTAGCGGGATCTGCAACCTGTTCTGCGGAGCCCCGTCCAGCACCCGGCCCGCCCAGGTGGCGAACAGCACCACGCCGCGCAGGCGCGACACCAGATCAGGCCGCTCCAGCAAGGCGCGGATAGTGACGAATCCACCCATCGAATGCCCGACGAGCACCGCATCGCTGACATCGAAGTGCTTCAACACCGCGGCGAGATCGGCCGCCATCACTTCCGATCCGATGCCGTCCGCGCCCAGCGTCGAGCGACCGTGACCGCGTTGATCGAACGCGATAACCCGAAATCCTTTGCCCAGCAACTCATCCCAAACGATGTTCCACTCCGCAAGGGTCACCGAATAACCGTGCACCAGGACCACCGTCGGCCCCTCCCCCGCAGACACAGCACGCAACACCGTGCCGTCCGGCCGGGTGATCGATACCTCCGCGCCGTGCGGTTCGGCCAGAAGTTGTTCGCGCGTAAGCGGATCCGGGTTGCGTTCGATCCACGCGACCAATCCGCGCAACCCGGCCCAGCCCGCCACCAGTGCCGTACCCGCCAGCAACCCTGTTCTCAACCCGACCTCCGAAGATTCGATAGCTCACAGGCTATCGAGTGCCGTCCGGAGTCGACCGCACACGGTCTCCGACGTACCTAAAAACCAACCCGCACTACAGATTCTGGCCTCCAGCGCGGCTCACTGGTCCGTGGCGTCGTCGCCTTCGACTTCTGCGTCCCCGGCACCGTCCTTGGTGTTGTTGACCGAAGTGGCCTGCGGGGGTTGCTTGTCACCTTCTGGCGGCGGCTGTTCAGCGGTCGTCACGGCTCCTCCGTCTACGCGTTGGATGTTTGCGTGTGAGCTACCCGGGCTCGCACTGCACGAAACAGTTCCCGCCGCATTGGCGTGCCGGCCGCTGGTTCAATGTCAGTCATGGCGAGTCTGCTGATCCTGATCGTGCTGGCACTCGGCGGACTCGGCGTCACCGCCGCCGTGATCGTGCTGCTGGTCCGACTGATCGACTCGCCCGAGAGGCAGGCGTACGTCCCGCATGCCTGGCCGGGCACGGCAGCACCCGGCTGCTATCGGGACACGTCGCTCAAGAGCCCGTCTGTGCAGGCAGCCGCGCCGGACAGTAGACCCCCGCCGCGATCGCGGTGAACCTGGCGGCATTCTCCTGCGTCAGCCCGGGATTCGCGCTCTGCAGCACCTGAACCACTTCGACGCCGGACTTGCCGGCGGCCGCCATCTCGCACACCGCTTTGCCCGTCGTGATGACGCTCGCGGTGTCCTTGTACTTGATGCCCGCCGCATTGAGCGAGACCAGCAGCGCCTGGTCTTCGTCAGGACTGGCGTGTGCCGGGGCGGCGAGGCCGGTGAAGGCGGCTAAACCGGTGAGCACCAGCAGAAGTCTCATAGCTCTGTGATGGTTCCAGAGGCTCGGCAACCCTGCATCTCGAACGCAAATCGTCAACATGAGGTTGACGCATCCAGACCGTCAACCTAAAGTTGACGACATGGTCGAATCCACCAAAATCGCCTACCCGGTCCGCCTTGACGACCTGATCGCGGTGATCAAAACGGTGCACACCGGCGCCCTGGACCAGTTGACCGATGCGGTACTGGCGGCGGAGAGCCTCGGCGAGATCGCCGACCATCTGATTGGACACTTCGTCGACCAGGCCCGCCGCTCCGGGGCCTCCTGGACTGAGATCGGCAAAGCCATGGGCGTCACCAAACAAGCCGCGCAGAAGCGATTCGTGCCCAAAGCCGAAGCCACCCCGTTGGATCCCGAGCAGGGTTTCAGCCGATTCACGCCGCGGGCGCGCAATGCGGTGGTCGCCGCCCAGAACGTCGCGCACCAGGCCGGCAACAGCCACATCACCCCCGACCACCTCTTGCTCGGCGTGCTCAACGATCCGGCCGCACTGGCCACCACTCTGCTGCGGCTGCAACAGATCGACACCGTCACACTGGGCCAGTCCGTTGAACTCCCGCCGCGCACCGGCGAACCGCCCGCGCTGATCCCGTTCAGCGGCCCGGCCCGCAAGGTGCTCGAACTCACCTTCCGTGAAGCACTTCGCCTGGGCCACAACTACATCGGCACCGAACACCTGCTCCTGGCGCTGCTGGAGCTCGAGGACGGCGCCGGGCCACTGCACCGGGCCGGTGTCGAGAAAGATCGGGTGGAGGCTGATCTGCGCGCCGCACTGGAATCGCTCACCACCGCGGAACCGACCGATACCTGAGCCGATCAACCCCTCCCGCGACGTTTGCGCATATGTCATCATGCGAGGATGCGCCGCTGGCTGATCGCCCTTTCCGCGTTCCTCGTCGTCACGGCCGGGACGCTGCCGGTTGACGCCGCGCTGCCGGCCGCGCGGGCGGGTGACGCACCCATCGGTCATCTCGGTGACACGTTGCGGGTGGACACCGGCACCTACGTCGCCGACGTCACCGTCACCAGTGTGGTGCCGGTCGAACCGCCACCGGGCTTCGGCTACACGCGAAGTGGCGTGCCGGTCAAGAGTTTCCCCGACAGCACGGTGGCCCGGGCCGACGTGGTGGTCCGTGCCGTCCGAGTACCGAACTCCTACATCATGGCGTCGAACTTCAGTTTCGACGGTGTCACGCCGTTCGCCGACGCCTACAAGCCGCGGCCGTGCGACGCACCCGACTGGCTGGACGCCCAGTTGGGCAACGCCCCGACAGGTACGGTGGTGCGCGGCGGAGTGTATTGGGACGCTTACCGCGATCCGGTGTCGGTGGTCGTCCTGCTGGACCGCAAGACCGGAGTTCACCTCGCGCAGTGGAATCTTTGAACTGAATATCGAACTCGCCACCCTCGGCGACGCCGAAGACCTGGCCGACGTCGCGGCGCGCACCTTTCCACTGGCGTGCCCGCCGTGGTCGCGCGCCGAGGACATCGCCGCTTTCATCGACACGAACCTGTCGGCGCCACGTTTCGCGCAGTACCTCACCGACCAGCGACGTGCGGTCTTCGTAGCCCGGCACGACGGCCGAATTGTAGGTTACGCCATGCTGATTCGCGGTGTGCCGGACGACGCGGACATCCAGCGCGCCGTCCCGCTGCGCCCGGCGGTGGAACTGTCGAAGTTGTATGTGCTGCCCGACTTCCACGGGCACGGCGTCTCGGCGGCGCTGATGAGTGCCGCGCTGGATACCGCGACGCGGTGGGGTGCACGCTGCATGTGGCTGGGCACCAACGAGAAAAACGTTCGCGCACTGCGCTTTTACGCCAAGTTCGACTTCACGATCAACGGCAGCAGGACATTTCAGATGGGCGACTTCGTCGAGGACGACCACGTCATGGTCCGGGCGCTCGCCTCCCCGACATCAGCGTGAGCGCCAGCAGCCGCGACGTGGCCCGCAGATACTTCTTGCGGTAACCGCCGGCCAGCATCTCCTCGCTGAAGACGGTGTCCAGTTTCGCGCCCGAGGCCACCACCGGCACACCGGCGTCGTAGAGCCGGTCGGTCAGCGCCACCAACCGCAATGCCACGTTCTGGTCGTCCACCCCGTGCACGCCGGTCAGGAACACCGCGGTCACGCCTTCGATCAACGTCAGATACCGCGACGGGTGCATGGTGGCCAGATGGGCGCACAGCGCGTCGAAGTCGTCCAGCGTCGCCCCGGCGACCTCGGCGGCGCGCGCGGCGACCTCCTCGTCGGACAGCGGTGGCGGCGCCGGCGGCAGGTCGCGGTGCCGGTAGTCGGGTCCCTCGATGCGAACCGTGGTGAAAATGCTTGCCAGCGTGTTGATTTCGCGGAGGAAGTCCTGCGCCGCGAACCGTCCCTCGCCCAGTTGCTCGGGCAGCGTGTTGGAGGTGGCGGCCACCGAGACCCCCCGCTGGACCAGCGACGACAGCAACCGGGAGACCAGCGTGGTGTTGCCCGGGTCGTCCAACTCGAACTCATCGATGCACACCGCGGTGTAGTCGGCCAGCAGCTCGATGCATTCGGCGAAGCCGAACACCCCGGCCAGCTGGGTCAGCTCGCCGAACGTCGCGAACGCCTTCGGCGCGGCGTCGGACAACTGGTAATAGGCCGAGGCCAGCAGGTGGGTCTTGCCGACGCCGAACCCACCGTCCAGATACAACCCGACGCCCGGCAGGACCTCGCGGCGGCCGAACAACTTCTTGCGGCCCGCCCGGCGCTGCTCTGCCTGCCGGCAGAACTCCCGGCAGGATTCGACGGCGGCGGCCTGGGTGGGTTCGGCAGGGTCCGGCCGATACGTCGCGAAGCTGACGTCGGCGAACGTCGGCGGCGGCCGCAACTGGCCGATCAGCCGCTCCGGCGACACCGACGGATGCCGATCCACCAGGTGACCGACCTGCGCCGAACTGGCCCCGTGCATGCACGAACTGTAGCGACGTGCTGCAATCGACCTCATGCCTGGCGAGACGTCTCTGACGCTGCTCGGCGCCACGCGCGACCTGGATCCCGCCGAACTCCCCCGGCTCTACGGTTATCCGCCCGACCTCGGGTGGGTGCGCGCGAACTTCATCACCAGCCTGGACGGCGGCGCCACCGTCCAGGGTCTCAGCGGCGCCCTGGGCAGCCCCGGTGACCGGGCGGTCTTCGTCGTGCTGCGGGAACTGGCCGACGTGATCGTGGTCGGGGCGGGAACGGTGCGCTCGGAGGGTTACGCGGGTGCCCAACTCAGCGTCGCGCAGCGCCAACAGCGGCAGGCCCGCGGTCAAGGCGAGGTGCCGCCGATAGCGATCGTCACCCGAACCGGTCACCTCGACCACGACCTGGCGGTCTTCACCCGCACCGAGGTGGCGCCACTGGTACTCACCTGCGCCGCCGCCGCCGACGATGCCCGCCGCCTGCTGTCGGGTGTGGTCGACGACGTCATCGCCTGTTCGGCCGACGATCCCGGCGAGGTCGACGTAGGCACCGTGCTGAGCACCCTGCAGGGGCGTGGACTGTCGCGCGTCCTGACCGAGGGCGGACCGACGCTGCTCGGCGCCTTCCTCGACCGCGAATTACTCGACGAGCTGTGCCTGACCATCGCGCCCGTCGTCGTCGGCGGCGCCGCGCACCGCATCGTCTCGGGTCTGGGCCAGCTGCAGACCCGGATGCGCTGCGCGCATGTGCTCACCGACGACGCCGGCTATCTGTACACGCGCTACGTCAGGGTGTAGCCCGGCTACTGTGGTCGGCATGAATCGGCGCATCCTGCCCGCCACGATCTTGTTGGTGGTCACCACCGTGCTGGCCGGCTGCGTCCCGGTCTTCGGCGCCGACCCCCGCTACGCCACCGACTCCGGCGCCCGCCCGCAGGGAGTGTCGACCACCAAACCACCGCCCAGCGGTCCACCGCCGATCGCGGCACCCAAGAACGATCTGTCATGGCGCGACTGCACCTCCAAGCTCAACGCCGACGCCGGCGTCCCCGGCGCACCCGGCGTCAAGCTGGAATGCGCCACCTACGACGCGGACCTGGACTCGCTCAACGGCGGATCGGGCTCGGTGAGCATCGGCGTGGTGCGTGCCCGCTCCGGTCAGACCCCGAAAGATGCCGGGCCGCTGGTGTTCACCACCGGCTCGGATATCGCGTCGTCCACGCAGCTGCCGGTCTGGCTGTCCCACGCCGGGGCCGACGTGCTGCGTACCCACCCCATCGTCGCCGTCGACCGCCGCGGCATCGGCATGTCCAGCCCCATCGACTGCCGCGACCGCCTCGACCGCGAAGAGATGCGCGACCAGACCCAGTTCGAGACCGGTGACGACCCGGTAGCCAACCTCTCCGAAATCTCCAACACCGCCACCACCAACTGCACCGATGCCATCGCGCCCGGCGACTCCGCCTACGACAACGCCCATGCCGCATCCGACATCGAGCGGCTGCGCAACCTCTGGGACGTCCCCGCGGTCGCGCTGGTCGGGGTCGGCAACGGAGCGCAGGTCGCGCTGACGTACGCCGGATCACGCCCGGACAAGGTGGCCCGCCTGATCCTGGACTCCCCGGTGGCGCTGGGGGCCAGCGCCGAAGCGGCCGCCGAGCAGCAGGTCAAAGGCCAGCAGGCCGCGCTGGACGCGTTCGCGGCGCAGTGCGTGGCGATCAACTGTGCGCTGGGTCCGGACCCGAAGGGCGCGATCAGCGCGTTGTTGACGTCGGCGCGCAGCTACGGCTTGGGCCGCACTTCGGTGGCGTCGATCACGATGGCCATCACTACCGCGTTGGGCTTTCCGACCGGCGACCGGGTGGGCAACACGACGAACCTGGCCAACGCCTTGGCCGCGGCGCGTTCCGGGGACTTCAATGCGCTGAACAACCTGATCAACCGCGCCGAAACCATTCAGCACAGCGACGGGCAATTCGTCAACAACTGCAGCGACTCGGTGAACCGCCCCACCCCGGACCGGGTGCGCGAGCTGGTGGTGGCCTGGGGCAAGCTGTACCCCCAGTTCGGCGCCGTCGCGGCGCTCAACCTGATCAAGTGCGTGCACTGGCCGACCGGTGCCACCCCGCAGCCACCGAAACAACTCAAGCTCGACGTGCTGCTGCTGGGTGTGCAGAACGACCCGATCGCCGGCAACGAAGGAGTTGCGGCCACCTCAGCCGCGGTCATCAACGCCAACGCCGCCAGCAAGCGGGTGATGTGGCAAGGCATCGGGCACGGCGCCAGTATCTACTCGTCCTGCGCGGTCACGCCGCTGGGGGCCTACCTCGACACCGGCAAACTGCCCGGCACCGACACGTACTGTCCCGCCTGATAATCGGCCCGGACCGCCCGACGCCGCGCCCCCAACGCCGGTGTACGGTGCGCTGGTGACGGCAGCTGACTCGACCAGAACCGGCCTCCGCGAATACGTGCAGGGCGCATTGCGTCCCGGCCCCCGCAGCACCGCAGCCATCGTTCGGACGGTGTTGTGGCCGATCGCCATCCTGTCGGTGCTGCATCGCAGCATCGTGCTGACCACCAACGGCAACATCACCGACGACTTCAAACCGGTGTACCGGGCGGCGCTGAACTTCCGGCACGGCCTGGAGCTCTACAACGAGCATTTCGACTACGTCGACCCGCACTACCTGTACCCGCCGGGTGGCACGTTGTTGATGGCGCCGTTCGGGTACCTGCCCTTCGCGCCGTCGCGCTACCTGTTCATCTCGATCAACACCGTGGCCATCCTCGTCGCCGCCTATCTGTTGCTGCGGATGTTCCACTTCACGTTGTCCTCGGTGGCCGCGCCGGCGCTGATCCTGGCCATGTTCTGCACCGAGACGGTGACCAACACCCTGGTCTTCACCAACATCAACGGCTGCATCCTGCTGCTGGAGGTGCTGTTCCTGAAGTGGCTGCTGGACGGCCGCGCGAGTCGGCAGTGGTGGGCCGGGCTGGCGATCGGGCTGACGCTGGTCCTCAAACCGCTGCTCGGCCCGCTGCTACTGCTGCCGCTGCTCAACCGGCAGTGGCGGGCCCTGGCGACCGCATTGCTGGTGCCGCTGGTGGTCAACCTGGCCGCGCTGCCGGTGGTGCCCCGCGCGATGGACTTCTTCACCCGCACCCTGCCCTACATCCTGGGCACCCGCGACTACTTCAACAGTTCCATCGAGGGCAACGGCGTGTACTTCGGGCTGCCCACCTGGTTGATCATCGGGCTGCGGCTGCTGTTCACCGCCATCGCCATTGGCGCGATATGGCTGCTCTACCGCTACTACCGCACCCGGGATCCGCTGTTCTGGTTCACCACCTCATCGGGCGTGCTGCTGCTGTGGTCGTGGCTGGCGTTGTCGCTGGCCCAGGGCTACTACTCGATGATGCTGTTCCCGTTCCTGATGACGGTGGTGCTGCCCAACTCGGTGATCCGCAACTGGCCGGCGTGGCTGGGGATCTACGGTTTCATGACCCTGGATCGCTGGCTGTTGTTCAACTGGATGCGGTGGGGGCGGGCGATGGAATACCTGAAGATCACCTACGGTTGGTCCCTGCTGCTGATCGTGACGTTCACGGTGCTGTACTTCCGCTATCTGGATGCCAAGGCGGAGAACCGCCTCGACGACGGCATCGACCCGGCGTGGCTGACGCCCGAACCGGACCGCGCTAGCGTGGGAAGTTCACCCACACCAGACTTGGGAAGGAGTGGGGCAACGTGACTGACATCGCCCGTCCGAAACTGCAACTCACCGACGACGAGTGGCGCAAGAAGCTCAACCCGCAGGAGTTCGCTGTGCTGCGCCAGGCCGGCACCGAACGACCGTTCACCGGCGAGTACACCGACACCAAGACCCAGGGCAGCTACCAGTGCCGGGCCTGCGGTGCCGAATTGTTCCGCAGCACAGAGAAATTCGAGTCGCACTGCGGCTGGCCGTCCTTCTTCGATCCGTCGAGTTCGGATGCGGTCATCCTGCGGCCCGACCACTCGATGGGTGCGATTCGCACCGAGGTGTTATGCGCGAACTGCCACAGCCACCTGGGGCATGTGTTCTCCGGTGAGGGATATCCCACGCCCACCGACCAGCGCTACTGCATCAACTCGATCTCGCTGCGCCTGGTCCCCGACGAGGGCTGACCCGCTGGGCGTTGACCCTGCGTCCACGGCGGCAAAGTGCGACTAACCCCGCCCTCAGCGCAGAGCCAACCCGCGCTCAGGGCAGCGCGCTCACCAGCTGCTCGACCCCCACCCGCGGGCCGGTGAAGAACGGCGTCTCCTCGCGGGTGTGCCGGCGGGCGTCGGTGGCGCGCAGTTCGCGCATCAGGTCCACGATGCGGTCCAGCTCGGGCGCCTCGAAGGCCAGAATCCACTCGTAGTCGCCCAGCGCGAAGGCCGGCACCGTGTTGGCGCGCACGTCTTTGTACTCCCGCGCCGCCATGCCGTGCTCGGCGAGCATGCGGCGACGCTCCTCGTCGGGCAGCAGGTACCACTCGTAGGACCGCACGAAGGGATACACGCAGACGTAGTTGCCGGGGTCTTCCCCGGCGATGAAAGCCGGGACATGGCTCTTGTTGAACTCGGCCGGCCGGTGCAACGCCACGCTGCTCCACACCGGCGTGCACGCGCGGCCCAGCGCGGTGGCGCGCCGGAAGTCGGCGTAGGTCGCCTGCAGGGCCTCGACCCGCTCGGCGTGCGTCCAGATCATGAAGTCGGCATCCGCGCGCAGGCCGGCGACGTCGTAGAGGCCGCGCACCACCACCCCGCGTTCCTCCTGCTGCTTGAGGAAGGTCGCGGTCTCGTCGACGACGGCACCGCGTTCCTCCCCGAGCTCCCCGGCCCGCACGGAGAACACCGAAAACATCAGGTAGCGGATGGTGGAGTTGAGGGCGTCGAAGTCCAGGCGTGCCATGGCACCTATCGTGCCACTCGTCCCGACACGGCCGAGACCACACTGGCCGCGGCCTTTCCGGCCGCGCCGATACAGGCCGGTACCCCGATGCCGTCGAGGTAGCTGCCCGCGACGACCAGCGTGGGCGGCAGGCCGGCCCGCAAGGTGGCCACCAGGTTCGCGTGCTGCGGACCGTACTGCGGCATGGCGTCGATCCAGCGCTGCACCCGCACATCCACCGGCTCGAGGTCTACCCCGAACACGTCGGCCAGGTCCTCCAGCGCCCAGCCAAGCAGGTCGCCCTCCGGCGTCCCCTTCGCGACGTCGTCACCGAACCGCCCGATGGACAGCCGCACCTGCTGGACATCGCCATCGAGCCCCCATTTGCGCGACGACAACGTAATCGCTTTGGCATGCAACGGTTCCCCGCTGGCCACCAGTACGCCCGACGACTGCGGAAACGGCGTGTCGGCCGGCACCGCAAGCGCCACCACCACCGAAGATGCCGTCACGATCCGACCGGCGGCCACCGCCGTCGCCGGCGCCAGTGTCTGCACCAGCTGGGCGACCTGCACCGCCGGGACCGCCAGCACCACGCCGTCGGCCTGCCACTGCACGCCGGTCTCGTCACGCAGTGTCCAACCAGGTTCGAGCGCGTCGATCCTGGCCCGGACCCACCGGATCCGGCTGCGCGCGACGAGTTCGTCGAGCAGCACCTGGTAGCCGCCCTGCAGCGAGCCGAACACCGGCCCGCCCCCGGTCGGCGGCAACACGCTCAGGATCGCCTCGGTCAGGCTGGCCGCGCCGCGGTCCAGGGCCGCCGCCACCGTGGGCACGGCCGCACGCAATCCGATGGTGGCCGCCGATCCCGCGTACACCCCACCCAGCAGCGGATCCACCGACCGGGCCACCACTTGCGCGCCGAACCGCTCGGCCACCAAATCGGCCACCGTGGGGTCGCTGCCGGGGGTCCAGTCCAGTGCCCGCCCCGGCTCGGATTCGATCCGCACGATCGTGGCCTCGTCGACCAGACCGGCCATCGATGCCGCCGACGACGGAATGCCCGCCACGGTGTCCGACGGCATCGCGTGCAGCCGTCGGCCGCTGTAGATCAGCGGACGCACGCCGGTGGTGGCCCGTTGGTGGTGAGCCAGGCCCAATTCGGCCAGCAGCGCCGGCATCTCAGGACGGCGCAGCACGAACGCCTCAGCGCCGAGGTCCATCGGCTGCCCGCCCAGCGACTCGGTGCGCAGCACGCCGCCGAGCCGATCGGCCGGGTCGAACAGCGTGATGGCCGCTTCCGGCGCGGCCTGCCGCAACCGGTACGCCGCGGTCAGGCCCGAAATACCGCCGCCCACAACGCAATACGAGCGGGCGGTCATAGCGAGTGGACCAGCGACACCAGCTCGGTCAGCACACCGGGATCGGTCTCCGGCAGCACACCGTGACCCAGGTTGAAGACGTGTCCGGCGGCTCCGGCGTCAACGGCACGGCGCCCGTCGTCGACGACGGCGCGAGCTACTTTCTCCGTCACCGGCCAGCCCGCGAGCACCACCACCGGGTCCAGATTCCCCTGCAGTGCCGTACCCGGCGCCACCCGGGTGGCGGCATCGGTCAGCGAGGTCCGCCAGTCCACCCCGACCATGCGGGCGCGCGCCGGCTGCACGGCCTCCGACATGGCGCCGAGCAATTCGGCGGTGCCGACACCGAAATGCGTCATCGGCACGTCGTGCTCGGCGAGCGTGGCGAACACCCGCGCGGTGTGCGGCAGCACGTACTGGCGGTAGTCGGCCAATGACAGCGTCCCGGCCCAGGAGTCGAACAACTGGATCGCATCCGCCCCGGCGCCGATCTGACCGCGCAGGAACTCGATGGTGAGGTCGGTCAGCTTGGTCATCAGCGCATGCCAGCTCGCCGGTTCGGCGAGCATCATCGCCTTGGTGCGCGCGTGGTTGCGACTCGGGCCGCCCTCCACCAGGTAGGAGGCCAGCGTGAACGGCGCCCCGGCGAATCCGATCAGCGGCACCTCGCCCAATGCGGCCACCAGCAGGCCGATAGCATCCAGGATGGGCTGAATAGATTGCGGGTCAAGCGGTTTCATGGCTGCGACGTCTGCAGCGGTGCGGATCGGCTGGGCGATAACCGGTCCGACGTCGGGGACGATGTCCAGATCGATGCCCGCCGCTCGCAGCGGCACCACGATGTCGGAGAACAGGATCGCCGCGTCGGTGTTGTAGCGACGAATCGGCTGCAGGGTGATCTCGCAGGCCACTTCCGGCTCGAAGCAGGCCGCCAGCATGCTGTGCCGTTCGCGCAGCGCGCGGTATTCGGGCAGGGATCGGCCGGCCTGGCGCATGAACCAGACCGGGATGCGGCTGGGTTTGCGCCCGGCGACCGTGGCCAGATAGGGCGACTGCGGGAGGTCACGACGGGTACTCATCGGCTCCCATGCTGCCACGGGGTTGCGACGGTCCACCCGCGTACCATCACGCCAATGCCCCTCACCTACGACGACTTCCCCAGCCTGCGCTGCGAATCCGAGCGTGACGGCGTGCTGAATCTGGTCCTCGACGCACCGGGCCTGAATTCGGTCGGCCCGCAGATGCACCGCGACCTCGCCGACATCTGGCCGGTGATCGACCGCGACCCCGCGGTGCGGGCGGTCCTGGTCCGCGGCGAAGGCAAGGCGTTCTCCTCCGGCGGCAGCTTCGACCTGATCGACGAGACCATCAACGACTACGAAGGCCGGTTGCGCATCATGCGTGAGGCCCGCGACCTGGTGCTGCACCTGGTCAACTTCAGCAAGCCGCTGGTCTCGGCGATCACCGGCCCGGCCGTCGGTGCCGGCCTGGTGGTGGCCCTGCTCGCCGACATCTCGGTGGCGGGCCGCTCGGCGAAGATCATCGACGGGCACACCAAACTGGGCGTGGCCGCCGGTGACCACGCGGCGATCTGCTGGCCGTTGCTGGCCGGCATGGCCAAGGCCAAGTACTACCTGCTCACCTGCGAGACGCTGTCCGGCGAAGAGGCCGAGCGCATCGGCCTGGTCTCCACCTGCGTCGACGACGATGATGTGCTGTCCACCGCGACGCGTCTGGCGGAGAATCTGGCCGCCGGCGCCCAGAATGCGATCCGCTGGACGAAGCACAGCCTGAATCACTGGTACCGGATGTTCGCCCCCGCCTTCGAAACGTCGCTCGGCCTGGAATTCATCGGCTTCGCCGGCCCCGACGTGCGCGAAGGCCTGGCGGCACACCGCGAAAAGCGACCCGCCCGTTTCATCGACTGACCGCGCGTCGGCGCGCCTGATTTCGCCGGTTGGACGATAGGTCTACCGTCGGAAGCTGTGACGCGCGACGACGACGATGCAGAGCGCAGCGATGCGGAGGAGCGGCGCTCATGACGTCAGCCGCCGAACCCGAACCGTTCCGCGAGGCGGTCGCGGCGATGAACACCGTCACCGTGCGCTCGGAGATCGAGCTCGGTCCCATTCGTCCGCCGCAGCGCCTGGCGCCCTACAGCTATGCGCTGGGCGCCGAGGTCAAACACCCCGACCTCGACATCGTGCCCGAACGTTCCGAAGGTGACGCTTTCGGCCGGCTGATACTGCTGTACGACCCGGAAGGCTCCGACGCCTGGGACGGCACCCTGCGCCTGGTCGCCTACATTCAGGCGGATCTGGACTCGCACGAGGCGATCGACCCGTTGCTGCCGGAAGTGGCGTGGAGTTGGCTCTCCGAGGCGCTGGATTCGCACACCCAGCACATGACGGCGCTCGGCGGGACGGTCACCGCCACCACGTCGGTTCGCTACGGTGACATCTCCGGTCCGCCGCGCGCGCACCAGCTGGAACTGCGGGCGTCGTGGACGGCCACCACACCCGAAGTGGGCAGCCACGTCAAAGCGTTCTGCGATGTGCTCGAGCACGCGGCCGGCCTGCCGCCGGCGGGAGTCACCGACCTGAGCTCACGGTCCCGCGCCTGACATGTGCCCCGACCCGTCTCCTGCGGAGGCAGCTGCGCCGGGCAGCGCGGAACC
The DNA here is from genome assembly GCF_059812965.1 of Mycobacterium sp. NGS29. Taxonomy (NCBI): domain Bacteria; kingdom Bacillati; phylum Actinomycetota; class Actinomycetes; order Mycobacteriales; family Mycobacteriaceae; genus Mycobacterium; species Mycobacterium sp. NGS29. The sequence continues at coordinate 334,760 of NZ_JCALDR010000004.1, read as the reverse complement.
CGAAGTCCCCATGCTGCTGCACCCAGCCGACGGCATGCCGAACCTTTCCGTCTATGCAGACGAAATCGCCTCAGCCGCAGCGCAACTCGACCGCGGGCACGGACCGTTCGCAGTGGACGCCGAGCGGGCCTCGGGTTTCCGGTACTCTAACCGGGCCTACCTGATCCAGATCCGGCGGTCCGGCGCCGGCACCGTGCTGATAGATCCGGTCAGCCACGGCGGTGACCCGCTGACCGTGCTGCAACCCGTCGCCGAGGTGCTTGGCCAGGACGAATGGATACTGCACTCCGCCGACCAGGACCTGCCGTGCCTGGCCGAGGTCGGCATGCGGCCGCCCGCGTTGTACGACACCGAACTGGCCGGACGGCTGGCCGGCTTGGAACGGGTGAACCTGGCGACCATGGTCGAACGGCTGCTGCACCAGGGGCTGGCCAAGGGCCACGGCGCGGCGGACTGGTCGAAGCGGCCGTTGCCGTCGGCGTGGCTCAACTACGCCGCCCTGGACGTCGAACTGCTGATCGAGCTGCGTGCCGCGATCTCCGAGATTCTGGCTCAGCAGGGCAAAACCGATTGGGCCGCACAGGAATTCGAGTACCTGCGCACCTTCGAGACGCGTGCCGCTCCGGCCGCGCGCACCGACCGCTGGCGGCGCACCTCGGGCATCCACAAGGTGCACGACCGTCGCGCGCTGGCGGCGGTACGCGAACTGTGGACGACACGCGACCGGATCGCCCAGCGCCGCGACATCGCGCCACGGCGAATCCTGCCGGATTCGGCGATCATCGAGGCCGCGATCGCCGATCCGACGACGGTCGACGAACTCGTCGCGCTACCCGTGTTCGGCGGACGCAACCAACGTCGCAGCGCCCCGATGTGGTTGTCCGCGCTGCAGAATGCACGGCGCAACCAGGATCTGCCGGAGCAGGGCGAACCGCCGTACGGGCCGCCGCCGCCGGCGCGGTGGAGCAGGCGCAAACCGGAAGCCGCCGCCCGACTGGAGGCAGCCCGCGCCGCGTTGGCGGAGTTGTCGCAGCGGGTGGCGATACCGGCGGAGAATCTCGTCGCGCCCGATCTGGTGCGGCGCCTGTGCTGGGAGTGGGACACCCTGGGACCGACCAGCGCTGACGCGGTGGCGATCACCGAAGAATTTCTGCGGACCGGGCAGGCACGCCCGTGGCAACGCGAACTGGTGGTCCCGGTGCTCGCCGCAGCCGTACTGCGGGCCGCACAAACCCCGACTAGTCCAGACGCTCGCTGATCTCGCTCTGCTCCACCGGCGAAACCGCAAGCGCGGCAACCCAACCCGTGATGCGCCGGGCCACATCCTGGTCGGTGAGCCCCAGCTCGGCCAGTACCTCGCCGCGGGAGGCGTGGTCGTAAAAGTTCTGCGGCAGCCCGACGTCGCGGCACGGCACGTCGACATCGGCACGGCGCAACGCCGCCGACACCGCCGAACCGACTCCGCCGGCCACTCCGTTGTCCTCCAACGTCACCAGCAGCTTGTGCTGGGTCGCCAGTTCGTGCACCACCTCGGGCACCGGCAACACCCAGCGGGGATCGATCACCGTCACGCCGATGCCCTGCTTGTGCAGACGCTTGGCCACCGACAGTGCCATCGACGCGAACGCGCCCACCGCAACCAGCAGCACATCGGTGTGCAAGCCTGCCGACGGCACGGCCAGCACATCCACCCCGTCCCGTCGCTCGAGGGCCGGAATGTCTTCGCCCACATCACCTTTGGGGAACCTCAGGGCGGTCGGACCGTCGTCGATGTCGAGTGCCTCGGCGAGTTCTTCGCGCAGCCGGGTGGCATCGCGCGGGGCAGCCACCCGCATGCCGGGCACGATGCCCAGGATCGACAGGTCCCACATGCCGTTGTGGCTCGGACCGTCGTTGCCGGTGACACCGGCGCGGTCGAGCACCATGGTGACGGGCAGCTTGTGCAACGCCACGTCCATCATGATCTGGTCGAACGCGCGGTTGAGGAACGTCGAATAGATCGCCACCACGGGGTGGATACCGCCCATCGCCAACCCGGCCGCCGACGTCATGGCGTGCTGCTCGGCGATCCCGACGTCGAACAACCGGTCCGGGAAAGCCTCCCCGAAAGCTCTCAGCCCGGTGGGACCGGGCATCGCCGCGGTGATGGCGACGACGTCGCGGCGCCGGTGGCCGATCGCGATCAGTGCCTCGGCGAACGTCGCGGTCCAGCCGGGGCCGGCGATCTTGGTGGCCACCCCGGTAATGGGGTCGATCGGGACCGTGGAATGCATCTGCTCGGCTTCGTCGGCCTCCGCCGGACCGTAGCCCATGCCTTTGCGGGTGACGACGTGCACGATCACCGGGCCGCCGAAACCGCGGGCACTGCGCAGCGCGACCTCCACCGCCCGCTCGTCGTGACCGTCGACCGGTCCGACGTACTTCAACCCGAGGTCGGTGAACAACAGTTGCGGGGCCAGCGAGTCCTTGATGCCGGCTTTGACGCTGTGCATGAAGTGATAGGCGACCTCGCCGACCAGCGGCACCGACCGCATGGCGTTGCGACCGCGCTCGAGCAGCTGTTCGTAAGCCGGCTGCAGCCGCAGGGTGGCCAGGTGATCGGCCACGCCACCGATGGTCGGTGCGTAGCTGCGCCCATTGTCGTTGACGACGATGACCACCGGCCGGTTCGAGGCGGCGATGTTGTTCAGCGCCTCCCAGCACATGCCGCCGGTCAGCGCGCCGTCGCCGACGATCGCGACCACGTGCCGGTTACGGTGTCCGGTCAGCTCGAAAGCCTTGGCCAGGCCGTCGGCATAGGACAACGCGGCGCTGGCGTGGCTGGACTCCACCCAGTCGTGTTCACTCTCGGCACGGCAGGGATAACCCGACAGCCCGTCCTTTTTGCGCAGGCTCTCGAAATCCTGGGCCCGCCCGGTCAGCATCTTGTGCACGTAGGCCTGGTGGCCGGTGTCGAAGATGATCGGATCGTGCGGGGAGTCGAAAACCCGGTGCAACGCCAGGGTCAACTCGACGACGCCGAGGTTCGGGCCAAGGTGTCCCCCGGTGGCAGCGACCTTGTGGATCAGGAACTCGCGGATTTCCTGCGCCAGCTCACTCAGCTGCTGTTGGGAGAGGTGCTGCAGATCAGCGGGCCCGCGGATCTTTTCCAGCATCCGGCCAGTCTACGCAGAACTGGCGCTGACCCGCTGCGCCCGAGCGCCGGTACCGCGCCCAAAGCGAGGTCACGACGCTCGCCGGGTCACCAGGGCGATGCACTCCACATGATGGGTCAACGGAAACGCGTCGAACACCTTGATCTTCTCGACGGCATATCCGTGCCCCCGGTACAGACCGATGTCACGCGCGAAAGACGCAGCCTCGCAACCGATGTGCACGATGCGCGGCACGGCGGCCGCGGCCAGCAGGTCGATCACCTCGCGCCCGGCACCCGCGCGCGGCGGATCCAGCACAGCAACGTCGGCGCGCAACTGCTGCGCGGCAAGAGCCCGTCGCACCGAATCGGTGACGACCTCGACCTGCGGCAGGTCGGCCAGCGCGGCCCGCGCCGCGCCCGTGGCTCCCCGCGACGTGTCGACGCTCAGCACCCGGCCCGACTCCCCCACTCCCTCGGCTAGCACCGCCGCGAAGATCCCGGCGCCGCCGTACAGATCCCAGGCGGTCATCCCTGCAGCGGCCGCCGCCCACTCAGCGACCAGGTCGCTGTACACCTGCGCGGCGTCGCGGTGGGACTGCCAGAACGCCGTCACCGGCACCCGCCAGTGCCGGCCGCCCACGCGCTGCACCGCGTGATAGTCGCCTTCGATCACCTTCGAAACGGTGTGTTTGCCCTTCCGCGCGGTGCGCACCAGGTGACGCTGTCCGTCGTCGTCGACGGCCACGTGCAGGTGAGCGGCCGGCGGCCAGTGCGACTCGGCCAGTCCGGCCAGCATCCCCTCGCTCAGTTGCCCGCATCGCAGATCGGTGATGAGTTCGTCGCTGTGATAGCGGTGGAAGCCGGGTCGACCGTCCGCGCCGACGTCGAGCCGGACCCTGGTGCGCCAGCCGGTGACATCGGCATCGGAGACCGGTTCGGCCGCACCCGACCAGTGCTGCCCGCCGAGGCGTTCGAGCTGATTGGCCACCACGGCCGCCTTCAGCGATCGGGCCACCGCCGGCTGCACGAATGCCAGGTCGCAACAACCCGCCCCGTCGGCCCCGGCGATCGGGCACAGCGACCCGATGCGGTCCGCCGACGGCTCGAGCACCTCGACAACCGCTGCGTGACAATAACTTCCGCGATCCGCAGTGACCCGCACCCGAACCCGCTCCCCCGGCAACGCGTAGCGGACGAACACCACCCGGCCCTCATGGTGCGCGATGCAGCTGCCGCCGTTCGCGGGTGCCCCGGTGACCAGAACCAACTCCCCGCAGGCCGATTCGGTGCTCAATCGAAAATGCCCCGGCGCGCATCCCCGGGTGCCGACTGCGGCTGCAACGCTTTGATCCGCTCCGACGACGTCAATTGCCAGGGCACCGACGTCACCATGACGCCGGGCATGAACAGCAACCGGCCCTTGAGTCGTAGCGCACTCTGGTTGTGCAGCAACTGTTCCCACCAGCGCCCCACCACGTACTCCGGGATGAACACCGTCACCACCGTGCGCGGCGACTCCTTGCTGACCCGTTTGACGTATTCCAACACCGGGCCGGTGATTTCACGATAAGGAGAGGCGATCACCTTCAGCGGAACGCTGATGTCGCTCTCCTCCCACTCGCGCTTGAGCTCGCGGGTCTCGTTGTCGTCGACGCTGACCGTGACGGCTTCAAGCACGTCGGGCCGGGTCGCCCGCGCGTAGGCCACCGCGCGCAATGTGGGCAGGTGCAACTTCGACACCAGCACCAGGGCGTGGTTGCGGCTGGGCAACACGATCTCGTCGCCGTGCTCGGCGGCTTCTTCGGCGAGTTCGCGGGTGACCCCGTCGTAGTGGCGGCGGATCAGCTTCATCAGCATGAACAGCAACGCCATAGTGACCAGCGCGATCCAGGCCCCGGCCAGGAATTTGGTGACCATCACCACCAGCAGCACCGTGCCGGTGGCGATGAACCCGATGGTGTTGACCACCCGCGAGCGCATCATCCGTCGGCGCGCCGCCGCGTCGGTTTCGGTGCGCAGCAACCTTGTCCAGTGCCGCACCATGCCGATCTGACTCAACGTGAAGGAAATGAACACCCCGACGATGTAGAGCTGGATCAGCGCACTCAGCTCGGCACGAAACGCGACGATCGCCAGCAGCGCTGAAATGGTGAGAAACCCGATCCCGTTGGAGAACGCGAGCCGGTCCCCGCGGGTGTGGAACTGGCGCGGCAGGTAGCTGTGCTGGGCCAGCACCGAACCGAGCACCGGGAACCCGTTGAACGCGGTGTTGGCCGCCAGCACCAGGATGAGCGCGGTGACAGCGGTGATCACCACGAAGCCGATGTGGAAGTTACCGAAAACCGTTTCCGCGAGTTGGGTGACCAGCGTCTTCTGGTAGTAGCCGGCCGGCGCGCCGGACAGCTGTTCTGCGGGGTCGCTGACCAGTTGGACGCCGATCTTCTTGGCCAGCACGATGATGCCCATCAGCAGCGCGACGGCGATGGCGCCCAGCATCAGCAGCGTGGTCGCCGCGTTCTTCGACTTCGGTTTCTCGAATGCGGGCACCCCGTTGCTGATGGCCTCCACCCCGGTCAGCGCCGCACAACCGGAGGAGAATGCCCGCGCCATCAGGAATACCAGCGCGAATCCGGCGACTTTGCCGTGCTCGGAATGCATCTGGAACCCGGCGGACTCGGCGCGCAACGGGTTACCCAGCACGAAGATCCGGAACAGCCCGTACCCGAGCATGCCGGTCATACCGATGATGAACGCGTAGGTCGGAATGGCGAAGGCGAGTCCGGATTCCCGCACCCCGCGCAGGTTCAGCGCCGTCACGAACAAGATCGCGGCGACGCAGAACCACACCTTGTTCTGCGCCACCATCGGCACCGCCGAGCCGATGTTCGAGATCGCCGATGCCGTCGAAACCGCAACGGTCAGAACATAATCCACCATCAGAGCACTCGCCACGGTCAAGCCGGCGTTGCGGCCCAGATTGGTGGTGACCACCTCGTAGTCGCCGCCACCGGAGGGGTAGGCGTGCACGTTCTGCCGGTAGCTGGCCACCACGACCAGCATGACCGCGGCCACCGCGAGCCCGATCCACGGCGACAGCGAGTACGCCGCCAGACCGCCCACCGAAAGCATCAGAAAGACCTCTTCGGGGGCGTATGCCACCGACGACAGCGCGTCCGAGGCGAACACCGGCAGCGCGATCCGCTTCGGCAGCAGCGTGTGGCTCAGCCGGTCGCTGCGAAACGGCCGGCCGATCAGCAATCGGCGCGCAGCGGTTGAAAGTTTGGACACGAGAGCCAAGAGTAAGCCCACGCGGGTTTGGCGGTAGCGTTCCCTAGGACCCGAATCGGTTGCCGACGTCGGTCACCGATCAGTTGCGACACGCAGTACTCAACCGAAAGGACCTCGGAGTGCGGGTGGTTGTGATGGGGTGCGGCCGGGTGGGCTCTTCGGTGGCAGACGGCCTGTCCCGCATCGGCCATGATGTCGCGGTCATCGACCGCGACAGTGCCGCGTTCAACAGGCTCAGTCCCGAATTCGCCGGCGAGCGGGTGCTCGGCCAGGGTTTCGACCGGGATGTGCTGCTGCGCGCGGGCATCGAGGGGGCCGACGCGTTCGCGGCGGTGTCCTCCGGTGACAACTCGAACATCATTTCGGCGCGGCTGGCCCGCGAGACCTTCGGGGTACGACGGGTGGTCGCCCGGATCTACGACGCCAAACGCGCCGAGGTCTACGAGCGCCTCGGCATCCCGACGATCGCCACCGTGCCGTGGACCACCGATCGACTGCTCAACGCCTTGACGCAGGAGACCGAGACCGCCAAGTGGCGAGATCCCACCGGCACCGTCGCCGTCGCCCAGGTGGTCCTGCACGAAGACTGGGTGGGTCATCGCGCCACCGATCTGGAGCAGGCCACCGGCGCGCGGGTCGCGTTCCTGATCCGCTTCGGCACCGGCGTGCTGCCCGAACCCAAGACGGTGCTGCAGGCCGGTGACCAGGTCTATGTGGCCGCGATCTCCGGTCGCGCCGCCGAAGCGGTGGCCATTGCGGCGCTGCCACCGAGTGAGGATCTGGACAAGTGAAAGTCGCCGTCGCCGGAGCGGGTGCCGTCGGCCGTTCGGTCACCCGCGAACTCGTCGCCAACTCGCACGACGTGACCCTGATCGAACGCAACGTGGACCATCTGGACACCGACGCCATCCCGGCCGCGCACTGGCTGCTGGGTGACGCCTGCGAACTGAGCCTGCTCGAGCAGATGCACCTCGAAGACTTCGACGTCGTGGTCGCCGCGACCGGCGACGACAAGGTCAACGTGGTGCTCAGCCTGCTGGCCAAGACCGAGTTCGCGGTGCCCCGGGTGGTGGCGCGGGTCAACGACCCGCGCAACGAGTGGCTGTTCACCGACGCCTGGGGTGTGGACGTGGCGGTGTCCACTCCGCGCATGCTGGCCTCGCTGATCGAGGAGGCCGTCGCCGTCGGCGATCTGGTGCGGCTGATGGAGTTCCGCAAAGGCCAGGCCAACCTGGTCGAGATCACCCTGCCCGACGACACCCCCTGGGGCGGCAAGGCGGTGCGTAAGTTGCAACTACCCCGCGACGCCGCGCTGGTGACCATCCTGCGCGGACCGCGGGTGATCGTGCCGCAGGGCGACGAACCCCTGGAAGGCGGGGACGAGCTGCTGTTCGTCGCGGTCACCGAGGTCGAGGAGGAACTGCGGTCGCTGTTGCTGCCGGCGAGTGATCGCGTCGATTAGTCCAGGACGGCTTTGTCGATCGCGGCTGCGTCCACGTCGTCCTGCGTGCTGCCGCCCTGCCCGGTGGCCCGCAGCACGGCCTTGATCGCCACGTAGGTCACCAGCGCCGCCAGCCCGGTCAGCGGCCAGCCCATCGCGATGCGGGTCGCCCCGAGCCAGCCGGTCTTGCCCAGTTCGTAGAGATGCCCCTGCACGCCGAACCGCGCGACGAACACCACCGTCCAGCACAGGGTGGCCAGGTCGAACGCGTGAACCGCTCGCGGCACCGCACGCCACCTGTTGTCGCGACCGCTGGCCCAGCTCCACAGATAACCCACCACGGGCCGCCGGATCAGGATCGACACCGCGAACACCACCGCCCACGCCAGCGACATCCAGATGCCGAGCAGGAAATAGCCCTTGGACTGGCCGACCAGATAGGCGATCAGCGCGCAGATGGCGACCCCGAAAAAGCCGGACAGGGCCGGTTGCACCGAATCCCGGCGAAGCAGCCGCCAACCCAGGATCAGAACAGCGGCTCCCAGCGCGGCGCAGATCGCGGGCAGTAGCCCGGCGATGCTGGATACGATCACGAACGTCAGCACCGGCAGGGACGAGTAGATCAGACCGCTGATGCCACCGGCCTGTACCAGCAGGCGCGCGGCCTTGTTGTCGCTCACGGGAGATCGGGGCGTCGCGGCGTGGGGCGGCCGCGTCACCGCTGAATTTCGTAGTGCGGGTTGTAAATTGCTTTCGTCCCGTTCTCCAGCTTGCCCAGGCGACCACGTACCCGCAGGGTGCGTCCGGAGTCGATGCCGGGGATGCGTCGCTGACCCAGCCACACCAGCGTCACCGTGTCGCTGCCGTCGAACAGTTCCGCGCGGACTCCGCCCGAGCAGCCCTTGCCGTTGGTCTCGACGCTGCGCAGCGTGCCCACCATGGTGACCTCCTGGCCGCGCTGGCAGTCGATGGCGCGCTGCGCGCCGGTATTGAGGACTTCGTCGGAGAGTTCTTCGACGTCGCGTTGCTCCGGGTCCTCCGTCAACCGACGGGTGAGCCGGCGTAGATACCCTTGGGCCCCCATGGCCACTCCTGACAATTCGACGTCGTTAGGGATGCCTCTTGCCGACAACATTCCACTATGCCAACGGTCACCGTAGACCTGTTGGTTCCCGCACGCCACATGGATGAAACCACCGATATCCGGTCACCAGTCGGCACCGGGCACTATGAGGAGGTGGCTGTCGATCTGCGCGGTGTCACCACCGTGTTGCTGCCTGGCACCGGGTCCGACGATAACTACGTCGACCGGGCCTTTTCCGGTCCGCTGCGACGCGCCGGTGCGGTGTTGGTCACACCTGCGCCGCAGCCGCACCGGCTGGTCGAGGGTTACCTGGCCGCCCTGGACTCCGCGGCTGCCGGCGGCCGGGCGATAGGGGTCGGCGGCGTGTCCATCGGCGCTGCGGTGGCGGCCGCCTGGGCGCTGGCCCACCCGCAGCGCACGGTGGCGGTGCTGGCCGCGTTGCCGCCGTGGAACGGGGACTCCAGCTCGGCACCGGCCGCACACGCCGCGCGCTACACCGCCGCGCAGTTGCGCCGCGACGGTCTGGCGGCGACGACGGCGCAGATGCGCGCGTCCAGCCCGGCGTGGTTGGCCGATGAACTGGCCCGGTCCTGGCGGGCGCAGTGGCCGGCGCTGCCCGACGCGATGGAGGAGGCGGCCGGCTACACAGCGCCCAGCACCGCGGAGTTGGCCCGCCTGGTCCCGCCGCTGGGTGTGGCGGCCGCAGTCGACGACCCGATCCACCCGCTGCAGGTGGCCGCCGACTGGGTCAGCGCGGCCCCGCGCGCGGCGCTGCGCACAGTGACCCTGCAGGAGATGGGGGCCGACACGGCCGCGCTGGGTACGGCCTGCCTGGCCGCGCTCGTCGCGGTGGGGCGCTAGCCGCCGGTGATCGTGCTGCGCAGCTGCTGCATCGCGGACCCTTCAGCGCTACGACGCGCCACCGGCTCGTCGGACGGCGTGTCATCCGGCGCCGGGTCGGGTGCCGGCTGCTGGGCCGCGGCGGCGGCCTCCCGCAGCTGCTCCACCATCGGTTCGGGCAGTTGCACCGGCAGCGGCGTGCGCACCGGCAGCGGCGTGTCCCCGCGGCGAACCACCGTGTCGGTCAACGCCGCACGTGCCTCGTCGGTCAGCGCATCGATGGTTTCGTGCGGTCCGTTGACCACGCACCGGATCATCCAGCGGTATCCGTCCACGCCGATGAAACGGACCACCCCGGAGGCGGTGCCGACCACCTCGCGGCCCCACGGGCCGTCCTTGATGGAGACCTTCGCCGAGTCTTTGCGGAGGGATTCGGCGAGTTCGGCGGCCACTTCACGCCACAGCCCGGGGCTTTTCGGCGCCGCGTAGGCCGCGATGGTGAAACGCCCGTTGGGCGTGACGACCCACACAGCGCTGGGCACCCCGGTCTCGGTGAGCTCGACCTGCACCTGGCCCGCCGCCGGCATCGGGATCAGCACCGAGCCCAGGTCCAACCGGGCCACCTCGGCCGCGGCCGGGTCGTCGAAGTCCTCGATGTCGAACGGACCCTCGAGTTCCTCGCCGGACTCGTCGTCGGCGACGAGATCGTCGACCGCGACGGTGTCCTCGTCGGCCGGCCCGCCCGCCGTGGCGCCCTTGCGTCTACCGAATGCAGCCATCTGCGCCGCCCCTTCTCATCGCCACGTCCCCGCTGTCACAGACTCGCATGTCCGCCCGACGAACCGTGGCCGCCTTCGCCACGTGAGGTGGCGGCCAGCCCGGCCTCGTCGAACGACGACACCTCGACCAACTCGACCAGCTCGACCCGCTGCACCAACAACTGCGCGATGCGGTCGCCTCGGTGCACCACGATCGGCGTGGTGGGGTCCAGGTTGATCAGCGCGACCTTGATTTCGCCACGATAGCCCGCGTCGATGGTCCCGGGACTGTTCACGATGGAAAGTCCCACCCGCGAGGCCAGCCCGGACCGCGGGTGCACCAACCCGACCATGCCGAGCGGGATCGCGACCGCCACGCCCGTCGGTACCAGCGCCCGGTGTCCGGGGGCCAGCTCGACGTCCTCGGCGCTGAACAAATCCACGCCGGCGTCGCCCTCGTGGGCACGGCTGGGCAACGGGAGCCCCCGGTCGAGACGGACGATGGCCAGAGTGTTCGACACGGGGGCACAGATTACCCTTGACCGCGTGTCCGATACCCGCCACGTCGCGCCGCAGAGCGTGCGGTATCGCGAGCGGCTGTGGGTGCCGTGGTGGTGGTGGCCACCGGGTTTCGCGCTGGCGGCGCTCATCGCAGCCGAAGTCAACGTCGGTGTGCGGTCCCTGCCCGACTGGCTGCCCTTCGTCACGCTGTTCGCGGTGGCCGTCGGAACGCTGCTGTGGCTGGGCCGCGTCGAGGTGCGCATCGTCGCCGGGGCCGACGGGGTCGAGCTGTGGGCCGGCGACGCCCACCTGCCGGTCACCGTGATCTGCCGATCCGCGGCGATTGCGCGTAGCGCCAAGTCGGCGGCATTGGGCCGCCAACTCGATCCGGCGGCTTACGTGGTGCACCGGGCCTGGATTGGCCCCATGGTCCTGTTGGTTCTCGACGATCCCGACGACCCGACGCCGTATTGGTTGGTGAGTTGTCGTCACCCCGAGCGGGTCCTCTCGGCCCTGCGGAGCTGAACCGTCAGGCCGCGCAGTCGGTACAGATCATCACGCCGTTCTTCTCGCTGGCGAGACGGCTGCGGTGCTGCACCAAAAAGCAACTCGAGCAAGTGAACTCGTCGGCCTGCTTGGGTACCACGCGCACCGACAACTCTTCGCCGGACAAATCGGCGCCAGGCAGTTCGAAGGACTCGGCGGACTCGGATTCGTCGACGTCGACCACCGCCGACGCGGCCTCGTTCCGTCGCGCTTTGAGTTCCTCCAGCGAGTCCTCAGAGACGTCGTCGGTCTCGGTGCGTCGTGGAGCGTCGTAGTCGGTAGGCATGGTCTTCTCCCCGTCCTGTCCCCTCGGAGCTCTCACAAAGTTCAAGCAACGCTTTGTACCAGCGTCGAACGCGTGCACCAAATGATTCGTGCCCGTATTGCGACGGAATAGAGTGTGATATGCGTCACACCGAGGGATTAACCCGGGTAGTCGGCCTTAAACGGGTGCGTTCCCGGTGCGATTAGAGTGCATGTGTGGTTGCACACATTACCGAAGGCACCGCCTTCGATAAGCACGGCCGGCCGTTCCGGCGCCGCAACCCCCGCCCTGCCATCATCGCGGTGATCTTCCTGGTAGTGGTGACGGGCGTGGTGTGGACGGTCGCGCTGACCCGCCCGACCGACGTCCGTGAGGCGACCGTGTGCAACCCGCCCCCGGAGCCGACGGGCACGGCAGCCACCGCCGGTCCGACCAAGCTCGGTGAGCAGGTGTCCCGGACCGACATGATCGATGTGGCACCGGCCAAACTCGCCGAAACCAAGGTGCGCGTGCTCAACGCGAGTGGACGTGGCGGTCAGGCCGGCGACATCGCGGGGGCACTGCAGGATCTCGGCTTCGCGCAACCAGCCGCGAGCAACGATCCGATCTACGCGGGCACCCGCCTGACCTGTCAGGGTCAGATTCGATTCGGCACCGCCGGGCAGGCCACCGCGGCTGCGCTCTGGCTGGTCGCGCCCTGCACCGAGTTGTTCCGCGACAGCCGCGGCGACGACTCCGTCGACCTCGCCCTGGGCACCGACTTCAACTCGCTGGCCCACAACGACGACATCGACGCCGTGCTGGCGACCTTGCGCCCCGGGGCCACCGAACCGGCGGATCACACGCTGCTGGCCAAGATTCACTCCAACAGCTGCTGAGCCCTCAGTCCAGCGGTTCCAGTCCGCCCGCCTGTCCCAGCGCCCCCAGCAGGGCCTCGGCGATCCCGGGCGCGGCCGCGACCACCGCGCCGGCACCGCTGACGTCGGGCGCCGGCAACACCACCCGCGCGCCGGCCTCCGCGGCGATCAACGCACCCGCGGCCTGGTCCCACACCTGCAGCCCGTGTTCGTAGTAGGCGTCCAACCGGCCTGAGGCGACCATGCACAGGTCCAGCGCCGCCGAACCGACCCGACGCACGTCGCGCACCACCGGCAGTATCTGGGCGAGCAACGCGGCTTGTCGGACCCGTCGCCGGGGCGAGTACCCGAACCCGGTCCCCAGCAGCGCCATCGACAGGTCGCCGACATCGGTGCATCGCAGTGCGCGCACCCCACCCTCGCCAGTGACGTGCGCCCCGAGGCCCCGGCCCGCCGAATACACTTGTCCCGCAACGACATCGGCGACCGCACCGGCCACCGACACGCCGCCCACCTGAGCGGCGACCGAGACGGCGTAAGCCGGGATGCCGTAGACGAAATTCACCGTCCCGTCGATCGGGTCCAGCACCCAGGTGACCGCGTCGGCCGGGGCAGCGCTCAGATCCGCCGGCCCGCCGCCCTCCTCCCCGAGAATCGGGTCACCGGGCCGCAGCTGTGCCAGCCGTTCCCGCAGCAGCCGTTCAGTGTCGGTGTCGGCGACGGTGACCGGGTCGGTCGGAGTGGTCTTGGCGCGTACGGTGCCACGGCCGGCGCCCGATCCGCCGCCGAACACCTCGACCCGTCGACGGCGCACGAACGCGGCCGCCTCGGCCGCCAGCGCTGCGGCCACCGAGCGCAGCTCTGCGATCTCATCGAGGGCCAAATCGGGCGGAGTCACCGCTCTATCGCATCACACAGTGACTTCTCGCCGCTCTGAGGCGACTTCCCCACTGCCCCAACCCGCCTCACCGCGCCGGCCCCGGATGGTCGCTAAGGTGAGCGAACCACCCAGTCTCGCCGAGGAGATCCGATGACCAGCACCGTCCCTGGGACCGACACCGCCACCGGACAACGTCGAGGGTTCGGGGTCGACGTCGGTGGCAGTGGCATCAAGGGTGCGGTGGTCGATCTGGACACCGGCGCGTTGATCGGCGACCGGATCAAATTGCTCACCCCGCAACCGGCCACCCCCGCGGCGGTCGCCAAGACCATCGCGGAGGTCGTCAACGGATTCGGGTGGACCGGCCCGCTCGGGGTGACCTACCCCGGAGTGGTCACGCACGGGATCGTGCAGACCGCGGCCAATGTGGACAAAGCCTGGATCGGGACCAACGCGCGCGACGTGATCAGCGCCGCGCTCGACGGCCAGGACGTCACCATCCTCAACGACGCCGACGCGGCAGGTCTGGCCGAGGAACGCTACGGCGCCGGTCGGGGCCACGAGGGCCTGGTCGTGTTGCTCACCTTCGGAACAGGTATCGGTTCAGCGGTGATCCACAACGGGAAACTGATCCCGAATACCGAATTCGGTCATCTCGAGGTCGGTGGGAAAGAGGCCGAACAGCGGGCTGCGTCGTCGGTCAAGGAAAAGAACGGGTGGACCTACGAGAAGTGGACCAAACAGGTGACCAGAGTCTTGGTCGCCATCGAGAACGCCATCTGGCCCGACCTGTTCATCGCCGGCGGCGGGATCAGCCGTAAGGCCGACAAATGGGTGCATCTGCTGGAGAACCGCACCCCGGTGGTGCCCGCCACCCTGCAGAACACCGCCGGGATCGTCGGCGCGGCCATGGCAGCGACCAGGGACGTGACACACTGATTTTCGCTGCCGGGCAAGTAGCAGGTCCCGGTGAAGTTACAATGGTCGTCGGCGGCCGCCCAAACCGATAGCGCGCGATACTCACGCTGATATCAAACGCCGACATTCGACATAGCAGACACTTTCGGTCAACCATGCCCAGACCCACCGGAAGTGCGTCCGACCGAAGGGGTGTATGTGGCAGCGACGAAGGCTACTCCGGCGACTGATGAGCCGGTGAAACGCACCGCCACGAAGGCTCCCGCCAAGCGCACCGCGGCCAAGGCCGCCAACGGAACCGCGCCCGCCAAGCGGGCCACCAAGGCCGGCGCGCACGAAACAGACGGTGATGCCCCCAAGAAGGCCCGGGCCAAGGCCGCTGCGAAAGCCCCGGCCCGCGGTGCGGCGAAGGCGAAAGACGCCGACGACGTCTCGACCGACACCGTCGGCTCCGAGGCCGCTGAGGAACTCGACACCGACATCGACGTCGAACCCGGCGAAGACCTCGAACTCGATGCCGCCGACCTCGTTCTCGACGAGCTGGAAGTCGACGAGACGCCCGAAGAAGAGGACGCCGTGATCGACCCGGCCGACGCCGAGGCCGAGGACGGCGAGCCCGTAGTCGTGGTCGAGTCCACCGCGGCGGCCGCCGAGGACGAAGAAGACATCGCCGAACCCACCGAGAAGGACAAGGCGTCGGGGGATTTCGTCTGGGACGAAGACGAGTCCGAGGCGCTGCGGCAGGCGCGCAAAGATGCCGAGCTCACCGCGTCCGCCGACTCGGTCCGCGCCTACCTCAAGCAGATCGGCAAAGTAGCGCTGCTGAACGCTGAGGAAGAAGTCGAGCTGGCCAAGCGCATCGAGGCCGGTCTGTACGCCACCCAGTTGATGGTGGAGTTGACCGACCGCGGCGAAAAGCTGCCCGCCGCCCAGCGCCGCGACATGATGTGGATCTGTCGCGACGGCGACCGCGCGAAAAACCATCTGCTGGAAGCCAACCTCCGTCTGGTGGTGTCGCTGGCCAAGCGTTACACCGGCCGCGGCATGGCTTTCCTGGACCTCATCCAGGAAGGCAACCTGGGCTTGATCCGCGCGGTGGAGAAGTTCGACTACACCAAGGGCTACAAGTTCTCCACCTACGCGACGTGGTGGATCCGCCAGGCCATCACCCGCGCCATGGCCGACCAGGCCCGCACCATCCGTATCCCGGTGCACATGGTCGAGGTGATCAACAAGCTGGGCCGTATCCAGCGCGAGCTGCTGCAGGACCTGGGCCGCGAGCCCACCCCTGAAGAGCTGGCCAAGGAAATGGACATCACGCCGGAGAAGGTGCTGGAGATCCAGCAGTACGCGCGTGAGCCGATCTCGCTGGACCAGACCATCGGTGACGAGGGCGACAGCCAGCTCGGCGACTTCATCGAGGACAGTGAGGCCGTGGTGGCCGTGGACGCGGTGTCGTTCACGCTGCTGCAGGACCAGCTGCAGTCGGTGCTGGACACGCTGTCCGAGCGCGAGGCAGGCGTGGTGCGGCTGCGGTTCGGTCTCACCGACGGCCAGCCGCGCACGTTGGACGAGATCGGGCAGGTCTACGGCGTCACCCGCGAGCGGATCCGCCAGATCGAGTCCAAGACGATGTCCAAGCTGCGCCACCCGAGTCGCTCGCAGGTCCTGCGCGACTACCTGGACTAGACGACACGCTAGACAAATACTCTGAGCTGCACTTTTAGCGTCTAGTCCAGAGATAGTCGACAAGCACAGCGCTATCAGTCAAGATATCAGCGAAGGTTCTCTGCTGGACTGAATGAGCCGAGGAGTCGTTATGGCTGCTGTGAACACCCCGTACGAACTGAGACTGAGTTGGAGTCCAGTCGGCAGTATGCCGGCGGTGGCGACTGGGGTACACGGCTCGTATCACGTGATCGGTAACGGGCCCTTTGATGTGTTCTACCGGACCCGGCGCGACCAGCAGGACCTGTCGGAGAAGATCGGCGCCCGCCTGAACGCCAGCGACGCCTACCAACTCTGCGTTGCCCACAATAAGGCCACTCTGCGCGTTCTGAGTCCGGTTGAGGCGCGCGCTCAGCGCCGTGAACGTCCTTGCACCGAGTGCGGTCTTGTGCATGCCGGTGAGTGCTGATGCCGGGGGTCGAACCGCTGCGAATACCGCGCAGCCGACGATGAGCGCACCCGCATCGAGGTCGCGCCGCCGCGAACCCCTGGCTCTCGACCTGGCCGCGCTGCTGCCCTCATGGCTGCTGTCGCTGCGCTCCGAACGCAAGTCCGCAGCGACCATCAAGGTCTACGGCGACGGCGTGCGTGCCTTCCTGAAATGGTGCGCCGACCGTGGGCACTCCCCCGCCCTGGACCGCGACCTGATGAAGTCATTCGTCGCCGACCTTCTCGACGCCGGCGCCGAGCCTTCTACGGCCCGATCACGCCAGCTCGCCATGCGACGGTTCTCGGCTTGGCTAGAAGAAGAGGGCGAGATTGTCGATGATCCGCTGCTCGGGCTCAAGGCGCCCAAGCTGGACACGAAGGTGACCGAGTCGCTGTCTGAGTCCGAACTCAAGCGGCTCGTCAAGGCTTGTGACGGTCGAGAGTTCCGCGACCGCCGCGACGCTGCCATCGTGCGCCTGATGGCCGAGACGGGTATGCGCGCCGGCGAGGTGTGTGGGCTAACCGTCGATGACGTCGACCTTGATCGCGGTCTGGTGACGGTGCGGCGGGGCAAGGGCGGCAAGGGCCGCATCGCCCCGTTCGGCGCTCAGACCGGAATGGCGATCGACCGCTACCTTCGCGCCCGCCGTGGACACGCCCTCGCCGGCGCCCCAGCCCTGTGGCTCGGCGATCGCTCCAACAGCCTTGAGTACTACGGGCTGCACAAAACGCTGAAGTACCGCGCCGAGCTTGCCGGGTTGAAGGGTTTCCATCCGCACCTGCTGCGGCACACCGCGGCGTCGCGGTGGCTGGCTGCCGGCGGATCCGAGGGCGGTCTGATGGCGGTGGCGGGTTGGTCGACGCGCGACATGATCGACCGCTACACCCGATCGACGGCTGCGGACCGCGCTGCGGCCGAAGCGCGCGGGCTCGGACTCGGCGATCTGTGACGGCCGGCGAGGATGGCTACCGCGTCACCATTACTGCGCAGACGCGGTCTGGCCGACAACGGACCCTTTACTCAATTGATCTGGTCGATCCCGACTCCGACGCGCTGACGGGACGGTGGCGGGTATGGCGGGAGTGGCATCGGGAGCGCGCAGCGCGGCATGAAGCGCATCCCGTCGGGTGACCGGGCAATCATTCTCAGCCCTCGGCGCTGCGATCCGCCCGGACGATAACTCTTCGCCGCTCGAATTTCCGGAGGGCATCACCAAGGGCCTAATCCTGTACCGCGACATGATTTTTCACGTCTGCGAAGCTCTTCGCCAAGTTGAGCAGCACGAGCTTGACGTCGACGACCTCAAGCGCATTGTGTCGATACACGGCGCCCGTTTGGCCCAGCTTGACACTCTCGACGAACCGACCCGGCGACACGCTACAAGAGCGCTGTACTCGCAGATCGTCCGCACGCTGTTCTAGGATCGCCATTGCGGGTCGGCCGTTCGACGTCGATTCCGCCTGAGCTGGGCAGCATGGACCCCGCACGTTCGCCGACCACGGCGCCGGTATTCAAGGGCACTCCCCGACAGGGAGGGCTCGCCTCCCGCGGCGTCCTGGGCGCGAAGCAGCGGCCGATGCTGGGCGGGCAGGCGTTCGGCTGGGACCGCAAGGCGCCGGGATCGTCGGCGCTGATCGCGGCGTCGCTCGCGCTGTGGGGCGTGACATGTGTCCGGCCGGCGCGACCCGGCCGGCGCAGCGCAGGCGAACGGCGCGAAGTCGTGTTGCTGTAACCAGTAGAGTTGTTGCTGCGGGGCGTCCCCCTGTTTCACAGGGGATTGGCGCTCCGCACTCTCGTATGATTCTGAGTTGTGCGGGGTGGCCCCGGCGTTTCACGTCGGCATGCGCCCCGCACACCCGTCGCAGCCCGGTCCCCGGTGTCGGCGTGGGATCCGCTGCGGCCGGCCGTCTCACCTGCATGATGGCGAGATGTCGAAGCGCGCCGAGTACACCTATGCGCTCTACTCCGGCTCCCTGGCTGAACCGGGCGACAGCAACCCATACGCCGGCCGGTCGCTGGTGCTCGCGCAGCTGTGGCGGCGGGGTTACCAGCGGATGCTGCGGGTCCGCATCGACACCGGGCCGGCGATGGCGCGTTACCGCGGGCAGGCAGTGCCAGCCGACGAGTCGCCGCTGATTTGTCCGTGGTTGCCGGATGACATGACGTAGGCAGGTCTACAGAAGTGCCGCCATCATCGCGGCGCGTAGCTGCTGGTCGCCGACGAGGGTGTATCGCTCGGTCGTCGACACCGACGAATGCCCGATCAACTGCTGAACGGCGCGAATGTCCTTGGTCCCCTGATACGCGCGCGTGGCGAACCGGTGCCGCAAAGTGTGGGCTGACCAGCTGTCGGGTAGCACCCGCGTCATCAGCTTGCCCACCCACCGCGCCGACACGTGACCACCACCCGATAGTGATGGGAACAGCCACCCGACCTCCGCACAACCCATCGTGTGCCCGGCCGCGCCGGCCCGCACGCTGGCCGCGAGGGACTCGCTGACAGGGATGACCCGCCACTTGTTGCCCTTGCCGTGAACGGCCAGCTGCGGCCCCGACGCACCATCAGTCAGGTCGCGGGTGTGTAGCTGGGCGATCTCGGCGCGACGCAATCCCGCTTCGCCGGCGAGACGGAGCATCAGCAGCGTGCGCCGGTCTGCCGTCGCCAGCGCGAGCCGCCATGCGTCGTCGGGCGCCGGCCGCGGCGGCGGCAACACCTGCTTGACCCGCGGAATCGCGGTCGCCGGATTCGCCGTCGTCACGCCAGATTGCAGGCACCAGCCAAAGAACGACAGCAGGGTATTGCGCACCCCGCGGCGCGTCTCGACGGCCCAATGGTCCTGACGATCGAACCACGCGACGAGCTTCCTCGGCTCAACGTTGGCTGGCGCACACCGGATTTGACGTGCCAGCTGCTCCAAGTGCGCCCGCCGGGTCGCAAGCGTCGTGGCCGCGCGGCCGATGTTGAACTCGCTGTCGATGTACCGCTCGATCAACCCCGCCCACAGCGTCGGGACCGGTTTGGGTGCCGGCCCGCGCGTCGCGCCCTGACGCCGGACGATCCGCTGGGCGCCCATCAGAACCGGTCCCATGCGCTCGCCGCGCCGTCGAGCACCTGGGCGAGGCTGTCCGGGGCGTCGCAGTCCCGGCAGCCGGCCCGCACCAATGCAGCACGGATCCGAAGAACAGCAACGGGATCGTCCGCCGTCACCGCGGCCTCGACGATCGTCGCGGCCGCGATACGGGCGTCGGCCATCGTGGTGAGGCCGGCGAGCGTCCCGTCGATGTGGAGCGCGCCGGCCAGCTCGCGCACCAGGGCGTGCAGCGCAGTTGCCTCAGGAACGGCTTCCGCGATCTGACAGAGAAGGTCAAGCGCGGCAGTCTCGAGGTTGGCGGGCGGGGTGCTGGTGGTGGTTGTCATGCGGTCAAGCTAATCCACTGAAACGCCAATTGCCAAGTGTTACAAGCACATTCGACATATGCCGTAACCAGGGCAAATGCCGGAATCGGGCATACGTCGGGGTTCGGTGATATGTCGGCGCCGCTGATCATTGACTCCCGGCCAACAATGCCCGGACGGTATGCAGCCCGAAGGTGGTATCGCCTGGAGGTCTAGGGGCGATCGAGGCCGTCGTGGCCGATAGTTGTTCGGCCGTCCTGATTCATAATGGAAACGCTCTGCCCTGGGCCGCCGGTGTTGCCGATATTGGTGCCGGTGCCGCCATTTCCGCCGGTGGCATAGGAATCAAGGGCGCCACCCGCCCCGCCGGCCGCGGTTCCACTGGCACTGCCGAAGGTGTACGCGAAGAAGCGAACGTCGCCGCCGCCGCCGCCGGTGCCGCCTCCGGTGGCCAATCCACCGTTTCCGCCGGTGACGGTACCTGTGACGGTGACGGTGCCGCCAGTTGCCGCATGGACGCGGACAGCCCCGCCGTCGCCGCCGACGCTGCCGACGCCAGTCGCCTCACCCCCGGCGCCGCCTTCGGCGGTCCCCGTTACGGTGCCGGTTGAATCCAAGACTTCAATCGATCCGCTCTGCCCAGATCCACCGTGGCCGCCGTCAAAGCCGTTCCCGCCCGCACCGCCAGTGGCTACGCTGCCATCACCAATTCTGCCGCCGCTGGCTTGCATCAACGCATTTCCGCCATTGCCACCCTGCGCGGTGTTAGTGTTCCCCGCTCCGCCGTTACCGCCGTGAGCAGTGCCGCCGGTGATCGTCGCTGAAGCGTCGGTCGCGTTGATCGAAGCGGTGCCGCCCGCGCCGCCCGCGCCACCGCTTGCGGTGGCGGCACACGAGGCAGGTAGGAGACTCATGCGATTCGTAGATGCGGTGAAGTTATCCGCCTCGTGGAGCTCAAGCCCTCGAAATCGCCAAAACAATCACAGCTGATTTACATTCTCGAGCGTTGTTACGCGTTGGCGAATCGGCGCTTATCTCAATTGCACCATCGAGTGCGGTCTACTTGACTCGGTAGGGCGGCGAACGCGCCGTCTTCTCCGGGCGGGTACGGCACGACCCGAAGCACGGATTGCACCGGCAGCGGGCCGTACAGATGTGGAAAAAGCATCGACTCTGGATCGGTCGGGACCCCCGGCTCCCACCGCACCGGCGCGTCCAGCGACGCGGCATCGAGGTGGAGCAGGACGAGGTCGCGACGACCGCGATAGAGGCGGGTCGCCGGCAGGTGCACTTGATCGATTCTGGACAGGTGGACGAAGCCGTCGGCGGGATCCGGAAGGATCGCCCCCTGCTCGCGGGCGGCCGTCCACTCCGCTGCGGAACACAACCGCACCAGCCGTTCGTTGGCCTGGTGAAACACGTTGATTACGGTGCCCGATTTTGGGGCAAATATGCGTGAGAAACGACACACCCAATAACGGTCGGGGAACAAGGCAAAAACTCCGAACGTCTGACAGAGTGAATTTATCGCCAGAACGGAGGAGCCATGAACGCAACTCTGACCAGTCCCGAGCTCACTCGGGCAGACCGCTGCGATCGCTGCGGTGCCGCGGCTCGGGTGCGCGCCAAGCTTCCTTCGGGGGCTGAGCTCCTCTTTTGCCAGCACCACGCCAACAAGCACGAAGCCAAGTTGGCTGAGCTTGCCGCGGTGCTCGAGGTCAGCGGCCAGTAATTTGCCGTCGAACTCGCCCGGCCTAATGCCGACCGGGCGAGGGGTCATCGGTAATGCTGGACGGATATGAGTGAGCAGGGTTCCACGCACGCCCGCCATCACGTCTGGCAAATAAGCCGTAGGACACTGTCCAAGGCTTGGGATGACTCGATTTTCTCGGAATCCGCCGAAGCCGGCTTCTGGACCTGTCTCTCGACGCCGCCACTGCTGCTGGGCATCTTGGGCACCTTGGCCTGGGTGGCTCCCCTCTTCGGGGAGGACACCTTGTCCTCGATCATCAAGAGCATTCTGTCCACAGCCCGGAACTTCTTCTCCCCCAACGTCGTAGACCAGATCATCGAACCGACCATCCGCGATATCACGGGTATCGCCGGCGGCGAGGTGGCCTCCGTCGGATTTCTGATCTCGTTGTGGGCGGGATCGTCGGCGATCTCGTCGTTCGTCGACGCCATCGTGGAGGCGCACGACCAGACCCCGTTGCGTCATCCCGTCCGACAGCGGTTCTTCGCGCTGTTTCTGTACCTGATGATGTTGCTGTTCGTGGTGGTGACCGCGCCGGTCGCGGTCGTCGGCCCCCGCAAAGTCAGTGAACATATTCCGGAAGGCACCCAGAATCTATTGCACTACGGCTACTACCCGGCCCTGATTCTGGGCCTGATGGCCGGGGTGACGGTGCTGTATCGGGTGGCACTGCCGGTCCCGCTGCCGACACACCGGCTGATACCCGGAACAGTGCTGGCGACAGTGGTTTTCGCGGTCGCCACCCTGGGCCTACGGCTGTATCTCAGTTGGATCGGCAGCACCGGCTACACCTACGGCGCACTCGCCACACCGATCGCGTTCCTGCTGTTCGCGTTCTTCGGGGGCTTCTCGATCATGATCGGGGCCGAACTCAACGCCGCGCTGCAGGAGGAATGGCCGGCGCCTGCGACGCACGCCCACCGGCTGCGCAAGTGGCTGGTCCATCGCACTTCGTCCATGACCGGCACCACCGATGCGGCGCCGCCACAGTCCGCGGACGACGCAGGGGTCAGCCCTTCTTGAGCCGCTCGTAGATCTGCTTGCAGTCGGGGCACACCGGCGAACCCGGCTTGGCCGCCTTGGTCACCGGAAACACCTCGCCGCACAACGCCACAACATGATTGCCCATGACCGCGCTCTCAGCGATCTTGTCCTTCTTGACGTAGTGGAAGAACTTCGGCGTATCGCTGCCGGTCCCGTCATCGGCGCGTTCGTCGGCGTCAGTGCGCTCAATCGTCTGGGTCTCCATGACCTACATTGTGCATCCTGACCCGCAGCGGGACACCGGGAAAACCGCGATCGGCTCAGGTGTGCCACAGTGGAGGAATGAAGCGCGGCCCCGAGCTGAGTTTCGACGACTTCGATGAACACGGTCGCCCGGTACTTATCACCGCTGCTGCACCCTCCTACGAGGTGCAGCACCGGGCGCGTGTGCGGAAATACCTGACGATCATGTCGTTTCGGATTCCGGCGCTGATCCTGGCCGCCCTCGCCTACGGCGCCTGGCACAACGGTCTGATCTCGCTGCTGATCGTCGCCGCTTCCATACCGCTGCCGTGGATGGCAGTCCTGATCGCCAACGACCGGCCGCCGCGCAGCCCGGACGAACCCCGCCGCTTCGAACAGACGCGGCGCCGTACGCCGTTGTTCCCGACTGCCGAGCGGCCGGCTCTGGCGCCACGGCCGCACCCGACGCCGGAACCGGACTGGCGGACGGTCGAGCCCGACGGTTCCGAGTAACCGTCCACTCGCGCCACTTCTCAGGACATTCTCAGGTCACAAGCGCATTCCCGCACGTCACGGGGTGTGAGATGACGACCTCGTGGGAACTCTCGATGCGGGCTTCTCGTTAACCACATGAACAAGACAAGCCAACCGGGAGGGCGCAATGGCACATGCCACCACAGGCCGATTTGACGGCGATTTGGATGCTCAGAGCCCAGCTGCGGACCTGGTGCGTGTATATCTGAACGGCATCGGCAAGACGGCGTTGCTCAACGCCGCCGACGAAGTCGAGTTGGCCAAGCGCATCGAGGCCGGACTGTACGCCGAGCACCTGCTGGCAACTCGGAAGCGCCTGGGCGAGAACCGAAAACGCGATCTGGCTGCGGTGGTGCGGGACGGGCAGGCGGCTCGGCGCCACCTGTTGGAAGCGAACCTGCGGCTGGTGGTTTCGCTGGCCAAGCGCTACACCGGTCGGGGAATGCCGCTGCTGGACCTCATCCAGGAAGGCAACCTCGGCCTGATCCGCGCGATGGAAAAGTTCGACTACACAAAGGGTTTCAAGTTCTCGACGTACGCCACCTGGTGGATCCGTCAGGCGATCACCCGCGGCATGGCCGACCAGAGCCGCACCATCAGGCTGCCGGTTCACCTGGTGGAGCAGGTCAACAAGTTGGCGCGGATCAAGCGGGAGATGCACCAGAATCTGGGTCGTGAGGCGACCGACGAGGAACTGGCCGCCGAGTCCGGCATTGCCGTTGAAAAGATCAACGACCTGCTCGAGCACAGCCGCGACCCGGTGAGCCTGGACATGCCGGTCGGGTCGGAAGAGGAAGCCCCGCTTGGTGATTTCATCGAGGACGCCGAGGCTATGTCCGCCGAGAACGCGGTGATCGCCGAATTGCTGCACACCGACATCCGCAGTGTGCTGGCCACTCTCGACGAGCGCGAGCACCAGGTCATCAGGTTGCGCTTCGGACTCGATGACGGCCAGCCCCGCACGCTGGACCAGATCGGCAAGTTGTTCGGCCTGTCCCGCGAGCGGGTCCGGCAAATCGAGCGGGATGTGATGTGCAAGCTGCGTCACGGCGAACGAGCTGATCGGCTGCGGTCGTACGCCAGCTGAGGTACGAATTCGCTCGTTTGGCAAGCTTTACTGGAGACGGTGTGCCCGCCGCGGTTACGCGGCGGGCATACTGCTGCGGTGGGGTGTTTTGCGCGAACACCCGCAGGGCTGGCGAAGTAGACTCGGCGGCAACGGAGGATGCTGAATGAACGACTTGGTTGATACCACCGAGATGTACCTGCGGACTATTTACGACCTCGAGGAAGAGGGCGTGACGCCGCTGCGCGCCCGGATCGCCGAACGGCTCGAGCAGAGCGGCCCCACCGTCAGCCAGACCGTCTCCCGGATGGAACGCGACGGACTGTTGCGGGTGGCCGGCGACCGGCATCTCGAGCTCACCGACAAGGGCCGCACGCTGGCCGTGGCAGTGATGCGCAAGCACCGGCTGGCCGAACGTCTGCTGGTCGACGTGATCGGCCTGCCGTGGGAGGAAGTGCACGCCGAAGCCTGCCGGTGGGAGCACGTGATGAGCGAGGACGTCGAACGCCGGTTGGTCAAAGTGCTCAACAACCCGACGACCTCGCCGTTCGGCAACCCGATCCCCGGCCTGCTGGACCTGGGCCTGACCGCCGAATCCGGCGCCGACGACGCCAACCTGGTCCGGCTGACCGAGCTGCCGGGCGGATCGCCGGTCGCCGTCGTCGTGCGTCAACTCACCGAGCACGTGCAGGGCGACATCGACCTGATCAGCCGACTCAAGGACGCCGGAGTGGTGCCCAACGCCCGCGTCACGGTCGAGACCGGCCCGGGTGGTGGAGTCACAATCGTCATCCCCGGACACGAGAACGTCACCCTGCCGCACGAGATGGCCCACGCGGTGAAGGTCGAAAAGGTCTGACCCGCCTCGTTCCGCGCCGTCACCCGGCGCTCCTGCCTTGGCGCGGCGGCAGCCGTACCCCGAGTTGCTCGGCCAGCTGGTAACCGGTGCCTGCCAATCTGCGAATGTCGTTGGGCCGCAACCCCGATTGCAAGGCGGTGTCCAGCATGCCCGCCATCCGATGGTCCGGGTCGCAGCGCAGTGCCGCCTCCAGCGACAAACCCGCCAGCGGCCCGTCACCGCGCACGTAGGCACTGAAGGCCAGCAGCACCAGGGCCTCCACCCGCCAAGGTGGCGGCAGCAGCCGTGCCAGCACCGACCACAACGACTCGGCCGCGTCGGCGCTCTCCGCAACAGCGAGGGCATACAGCGTGTCCCGCACCCGGGTATCGCTCAAGGCGCAACCGAGCTCGGCGACCTGGGCATCCGAGAGCAGTTCGCCGTCGAGCACCTGGGCCGCGGCCGCCAGTGCTTTCTCCACCTCGGCTCGGCAACAGGCGGCCGCATCGGTTCGAACCGCCTTCTCGCGCACGCTCTCCGCGTCTTTCAGGGCCGCGAGCAGCGTCGCACCGCGCGCTACGTCCGGGGCGATCACCGCCTGCAGATCGGCACGCCTCCGGTACAGCCGCCGGCCGTCCACCACCGCCGCCACCGCCAGCGGCGACGCCGAGGGATCGTCGATCTCGCCGCCTTTGCCGCAGGAATCGACGCAGTGCCAGCGTCCGCCGCGCGCGATCTCGTCGACCACGTGCGCCGCGTACAGGTCGATGTCGTAACGGGCCAAGGCCGCGGCGACCGCTGCACAGAGCCGCTGATGCTCCTCGTTGCACACCGCGCAATGCGCACCCTCGTCGTCGACGATCACCGCGATCGCGGCGTCCGGGCGCGCCGCGGCGGCAACCTCCGCAAGCTGATCGACCCGCTCGATCAGGTCGTCGGCCAGGTCGGCACGCATCACCGCACCCAGTCCCCCGTCTTCCAGCGACACCAACACCAACGAGTTCTCCGGCACGAAACCGAGGATGGCGGGTAGGGCCGCGATCAACGCGCCGGGCCGATTCAGTTGAAAGTCTTCTCGATGCTTCGTCATGACCACAACGCTGACGACTGACACCGTCAGTCCGCGCTCGCGCAACGTGATTCAGCGCCGCGCTTGTGGAGAAAGTCTGGACTGTGGGCCTTATCGTCTATCCCATGACCTCCATGCGCGAATACGACCTGGTCGTTATCGGCTCCGGACCCGGCGGACAGAAAGCCGCCATCGCGGCGGCCAAGCTGGGCAAGTCCGTGGCGATCGTGGAACGCGGGCGCATGGTCGGCGGAGTCTGCGTCAACACCGGCACCATCCCGTCGAAAACCTTGCGGGAGGCCGTAGTCTACCTCACCGGCATGAGCCAGCGCGAACTCTACGGCGCCAGCTACCGGGTCAAGGACAAGATCACCCCGGCCGACCTGCTCGCGCGAACCCAGCACGTGATCACCAAGCAGGTCGACGTGGTCCGCTCGCAGCTGATGCGCAACCGTATCGACCTGGTTCTGGGCCACGGCCGATTCATCGACCCGCACACCGTGCTGGTGGAGGAAGACGCGCAGGGCGAGCGGGTCACGGTCAGCGGCGACTACATCGTCATCGCCACCGGCACCAAACCGGTGCGCCCGTCCGGGGTCGAGTTCGACGAGAGCCGGGTGCTGGACTCCGACGGCATCCTCGATCTGCGTTCGCTGCCCGCCTCCATGGTGGTCGTCGGCGCCGGCGTGATCGGCATCGAGTACGCGTCGATGTTCGCGGCGCTGGGCACCAAGGTGACGGTGGTGGAGAAGCGCGACACCATGCTGGACTTCTGCGACCCGGAGATCGTCGAAGCGCTGAAGTTCCATCTGCGCGACCTGGCGGTCACCTTCCGCTTCGGCGAGGAGGTCACCGCCGTCGACGTCGGCTCCTCGGGCACAGTCACCACCCTGGGCAGCGGCAAGCAGATACCCGCCGAGACCGTGATGTATTCCGCCGGCCGGGAAGGACAGACCGCCAGCCTCGGCCTGGAGAACGCGGGACTCGAAACCGACCATCGCGGAAGGATTTTCGTCGACGACCAGTTCCAGACGAAGGTCGAACACATCTATGCGGTGGGCGATGTGATCGGCTTCCCGGCGCTGGCGGCGACCTCGATGGACCAGGGTCGGCTGGCCGCCTACCACGCGTTCGGGGAACCGACCGACGGCATCACTGCGCTGCAGCCGATCGGGATCTATTCCATCCCGGAGATCTCCTACGTCGGCGCCACCGAGGTGGACCTGACCAAGGAATCCATCCCCTACGAGGTAGGTGTGTGCCGGTACCGCGAACTGGCTCGCGGCCAGATCGCCGGCGACTCCTACGGCATGCTCAAGTTGCTGGTGTCCACCCGCGACCGCAAGATTCTCGGCGCGCACATCTTCGGCACCAGCGCCACCGAGATGGTGCACATCGGGCAGGCGGTCATGGGGTGCGGTGGAACCGTCGACTACCTGGTCGACGCCGTCTTCAACTACCCGACGTTCTCCGAGGCCTACAAGGTCGCCGCGCTGGACGTGACCAACAAAATGCGCGCGCTCAGCCAGTTCTTGCGGTAAATCTCAGCAGTGGTCGTCGTAGTCGGTTGGTGCGACGTCGCCGGGACCGCGGGCTTCGGCGCGGGCGAGCAGTTGTGCGATGTTCTCGTCGAAAGGCGCGCTGTAGGAGAGGTTTTCGGTGCATCCGCCACCCTCCAGACCGCCGACCACCCCGACGACCTTCGACCCGTCGACCCAGGGCGCGCCGCTCGTTCCGCCGACCAGCCCGGCACACGGCAACGAGGGGAATCCGCTCCCGGTGACGCCGGAGGTGCCCTGGCAGCCGATGGGACCGCCACCCACGCCCGCGGGATAGCCCGTGACACTCACCCGGGTGCCCGGCGGCGGGGAGGTCCCCAGGCTCAGGGCCGCGCCGGCACGGCCCTCCACCGTCCCGCGTGCACCGCTCACCCGGGCGATCGCGTAGTCCGCGCGCGGGTCCCGGCTGCCAGTCCAGCGTCGGTCGAAGTACACCGCGTCGACCGTCCAGACGTCGGCGGGCCCGGCGGCACCACTGAAACCCGGAACGAAGGTCGTCTTCGCCGGGCCCAGCAGGCAATGCGCAGCGGTCAGCACGAGGTCACCGCTCGCCGAGTGCAGTACCGAACCGCTGCACCCGTGCCGATTGCCGCCGTCCCGGAAAACCGCACCCACCCGCGGGTCCGGCGCCACATGAGCGCCCTCGTGCGCGGCGCAGGACGCAAGAATCACCGCCAGGCTGATCGTTGCCGTCACTGCGCGCATCGGTCCCATCCTGCCCGACCGGAGGGGACCGGCAAGCGAATAGAAACCGGTCCGACTGCGTTCTGAGAGATGCGGCGTCGATTGAGGGAGACTGGTTAGGGCAACCTAGAGAGGCCCGCGCGCGATCCCCGGAAGGAGGCACGCTCAATGTCCGACCATCACGACCCAGGCGAGGCGCAGGAATACCAGCCCGGACAACCCGGCATGTACGAGCTGGAGTTCCCGGCACCTCAGTTATCGGCATCCGACGGCCGCGGTCCGGTGCTGGTCCACGCCCTGGAGGGGTTCTCCGACGCCGGTCACGCGATTCGGCTTGCCGCCGCCCACCTCAAAGAGGTGCTGGACACCGAACTGGTCGCATCATTCGCGATCGACGAGCTGCTGGACTACCGCTCCCGGCGGCCGATGATGACCTTCAAGACCGACCACTTCACCAAGTACGACGATCCCGAATTGAGCCTGTACGCGCTGCGCGACAGCGTCGGGACCCCGTTTCTGCTGCTGGCCGGCATGGAACCGGACCTGAAGTGGGAGCGGTTCATCACCGCGGTGCGACTGCTGGCCGAACGCCTGGGCGTGCGGCAGACGATCGGCCTGGGCACTGTTCCGATGGCCGTCCCCCACACCCGGCCCGTCACGATGACCGCACACTCCAACAACGCCGAGCTGATCGCCGACTTCCAGCCGTGGATTTCCGAGATCCAGGTCCCGGGCAGCGCGTCCAACCTGCTGGAATACCGGATGGCGCAACACGGCCACGAGGTGGTCGGCTTCACCGTGCACGTCCCGCACTACCTCACCCAGACCGATTACCCGGCCGCCGCGCAGGCTCTGCTCGAGCAGGTGGCGAAGACGGGATCGCTGGATCTGCCGGTGGAGGCGCTGGCCGAGGCGGCCGCTGAGATCCGGACCAAGATCGACGAACAGGTCCAGGCGAGCGCGGAAGTCGCTCAAGTGGTGACCGCGCTCGAGCGCCAGTACGATGCGTTCATCGACGCTCAGGAAAACAGATCCTTGCTGGCACGTGACGAGGAACTGCCCAGCGGCGACGAGCTGGGCGCCGAGTTCGAGCGCTTTCTGGCTCAGCAGGCGGAGAAGAAGCACGACGACGACGATTCGAGTTAGTCCCGAACGCCTTAACGGCCCGACGACGAGGTTGGCGACATGACCGAGCGAAAACGCAATCTTCGCCCGGTGCGGGAAGTGACCACCCCGTCGCTGCAGTTCCGCACCATCCACGGCTACAAGCGGGCGTTCCGGATCGCCGGATCCGGCCCGGCGATCCTGCTGATCCACGGCATCGGCGACAACTCCACGACGTGGACCGGTATCCACGCCAAACTGGCCCAGCGGTTCACCGTCATCGCCCCAGATCTGTTGGGCCACGGCAAATCTGACAAACCGCGCGCCGACTACTCAGCCGCGGCGTACGCCAACGGCATGCGCGACCTGCTCAGCGTGCTGGACATCGAGCGGGTCACCATCATCGGCCACTCGCTGGGCGGTGGGGTGGCCATGCAGTTCGCCTACCAGTTCCCTCATCTGGTCGAGCGCCTGATCCTGGTGGGCGCCGGGGGCGTCACCAAGGACGTCAACATCGCGTTGCGGTTCGCGTCGCTGCCGATGGGCGCCGAGGCGCTGGCGCTGCTGCGCCTGCCGCTGGTGCTGCCGGCGGTGCAGTTGCTGGGCCGGTTGGCGGGTCTGGCGCTCGGGTCGACGGCTATCGGCCAGGATCTGCCGAACATGCTGCGGATATTGGACGATCTCCCGGAGCCGACCGCTTCGGCGGCGTTCACCCGCACCCTGCGGGCGGTCGTCGACTGGCGCGGCCAGATCGTCACCATGCTGGACCGATGTTATTTGACCCAGGCGATTCCGGTGCAGATCATCTGGGGCCGCAAGGACTCGGTCATCCCGGTCCAGCACGCGTACATGGCGCACGCCGCAATGCCGGGGTCCCAACTCGAAATCTTCGAGAACGCCGCGCACTTTCCGTTTCACGACGACCCGGCCCGCTTCCTCGACCTCGTCCAGCGCTTCATCGACACCACCGCGCCCCCCGACTACGACCAGGCCGCGCTGCGCGAGTTGCTTCGCACCGGCGGCGGCGAGGGAACCGTGAGCGGTCCGACTGACACCCGGGTGGCCGTGCTCAACGCGATGGGTGCCGACGAGCGCAGCGCCACCTGAGTTCGCGTCCGCGAGCCGGCGCGGCTGTCACAGCTGTCGGCGCAGCGTGGCGGACAGATGGTGTTGCAGGGGTTGCCCGACCGCACCCATCTGCAGCGAGTACGACAGCTCGTCCCCCGCGATCCGCAACGACCGCCCCAGGGCGCTGACCTCTTTGGCCGTCGGCGTCAGTCCGATACTGGTTGTCGCCACATCGATTTCGATGACGTCACCGGTCACCGAGTAGGTGCCGACCGCTATTTCGGTGATGCCGCTGGGATGGGCCAGCACCAGCTCCACGTGACCGGGCTGCGGTACCCGAAGATAGCCCGTCTCGGCATGCAACGGCTTGCCGTCGGCGGGGGCCTTGGTCTTCTGTCCATAGCTCAGGAAGGGCTTGCCGACGTGGGCGAAGACAACCTCTTCGAGGTATTCGAAAGGCTGGATCGTCGGATACTCCCCCGCGCCTCGGCCCACCCAGGTACCCAACAACGGCGCCAGCGCATGCAGATCAGGATGTAGTTCGGCGCCCATCGGGGTGCGGTCAGCCGGACGTCGAAACGTTGCGGTGCGCGCGCAGCGCCTCGATCTCGCGCTCGAAATCGTCGGCCGACGAGAAGGACCGGTAGACGGAGGCGAACCGCAGGTAGGCAACCTCGTCGAGGTCGCGCAGCGGTCCCAGAATGGCCAGGCCGACCTCGTTGCTGGGGACCTCGGGGCCGGCGGCACGCACCGCGTCTTCCACCTGCTGGGCAAGTAAATTCAACGCATCGTCGTCAACCTGGCGCCCCTGACAGGCCCGGCGGACGCCACTGATCACCTTCTCGCGACTGAAGGGCTCGGTGACGCCGCTGCGCTTGACCACGGCCAACACCGCGGTCTCCACCGTCGTGAACCGGCGTCCGCATTCCGGGCACGAGCGACGACGGCGGATCGCCTGGCCCTCATCGGTTTCTCGCGAGTCGATCACCCGCGAATCGGGATGCCGGCAGAACGGGCAGTGCAAGAGCCGCTCCTTTGCCGTACCGACTGGTATCCGGGTAGAAGAACACCCCGACAGTACCCGCGTGCTCCGTAGCGGGCCAACGCTGACCCGGGCAACCACCGACCGGGCGGGTGCTCGCTCAGCCGATCGGGGCGATCAGGGTCTGACCCGCCGAGACCGCACTGGAATCCAGTGCGTTCAGGTCGCGAATCCGTTCCACGACGTCGCGCACCGGCGCGCCGGGCGCCACCCGGGCAGCGAGGTCTTGCAACGACTCCCCCGGTTCCACCCGCACGACCGCCAGGGCGGCGGGCACCTGCGGCGCCGACTCGGCCGTGCCGTCGTTGACCATGCTGCCGAAGTTCGCCATCAGCCCCAGCCACACGGTGATGACGCCCGCGAGCAGGGCCAGTCCGATCGTGGTGGCCATGCTCACCGGGCGTCTGCGATGTGCGACCGTCGAGCGCGTGACGCCGGTGCCGTAGTAGCGAACGGGCGCCACACCCGGGCGTGCGGGCCCCGGTCTGCTGGATCCACCCTGGCCGGCGCGGTACGAGGGATATTGGCGCACCGGCCGCCCAACAGGCCTGTTCAGGTGGCCCTGCGTGTTCCCGCTGCGATGCGGACCCGCGTAGATGAGTGTCATGCCGTTCCCTCCGGTCGACTACTTATCGCTCGTGTGTTCGACCATAGTCGCTCACGTGTTCGAAACCCGAACATTTGAGCGACGCGTGTCGCACGAGCAAAACGGTAGACCTCACCACCGACAAGGATTTGTCGGTGCAACCAGCTGGGTGACTATCAGATACCCCAACCACGCCGGAGTTACACACTTGTGATTCACTTTATTTCCGCAGATCCCGGCTGTGGCCTGGGCGATGACACGCCCGGTCGAACACATGTTTGAATTTTGAGCCTGGTGCGGTTACATTCAGATCCATGAGCGACAGCAACGACACCGCGGCCGGTTTCGGCCCGGGTAGTGCGAAAGCGACACAAGGCCGGCCACCTGCGGCCGATGTAGCGCTGACCGAGCGGCAGCGCACCATCCTCGAGGTCATCCGTACCTCGGTGACAACGCGGGGCTATCCGCCGAGTATCCGCGAGATCGGCGACGCGGTGGGTCTGACGTCCACCTCGTCGGTCGCCCACCAGTTACGCACCCTGGAGCGCAAAGGCTATCTGCGGCGCGACCCGAATCGCCCGCGCGCCGTCGACGTGCGCGGTGCCGACGATGCGGCAGTGCCCCGTACCGATGTCATCGGCTCGGACGCCCTGCCGGAACCCACTTTCGTCCCGGTCTTGGGGCGCATTGCCGCCGGCGGCCCGATCCTGGCCGAGGAAGCCGTCGAAGACGTGTTCCCGTTGCCCCGCGAGCTGGTGGGCGAAGGGACGCTGTTCCTGCTCAAGGTGGTGGGTGAGTCGATGGTCGAGGCCGCCATCTGCGACGGCGACTGGGTCGTCGTCCGCCAGCAGAATGTCGCTGACAACGGCGACATCGTCGCGGCGATGATCGACGGCGAGGCCACTGTGAAGACGTTCAAGCGAGCGGGCGGTCAAGTGTGGCTGATGCCGCACAACCCCGCGTTCGATCCGATTCCCGGCAACGATGCGATCGTGCTCGGCAAGGTCGTCACCGTGATTCGCAAGGTGTAGCGCGCATCCTCAATCGGCTCTGACGAAGCCGTTGGCGCGCGCGGCGTCTTCGTTGGCGAACCAGATCTCGGCCAGGGTGTCGTGGTACAGCGCGCTGGTGGGCGTGTAGTACAGCCCGAACCGGGCACTGGCCTTGATGGGATAGCCGTCCGGCGCCCGGTACGGGTCGTCGTCGAGCGGCAGATGGATGGTCGGGCGCACCGCGGCGCTGCCTGCTGGCGCGGCGGTCGGCGCTTGGACCTGCGGGGCGGCCCCGAACGGCGTGTCAGGTTCCACGGCATACCCGGCCGGGTCCGCTGCGGCATGTCGACCCTTTCGCAGCTCGGGAACCGCGACGGCATCCGGCGGTGAGGCGAGATCGGGTGACTCGTCGTCCGCATTGCGCCCCGGCTCGGTCACCGGGTAAAACGCGTCCGCATAATCCTCGCTGGACGGCCGGGCCGGCTCCGTTTCCTGGTACTCCACGAACTCCGGGGGTTCCGGGCTCTCCTGAACGTCCAGGGGTTCGGGCACTTCCTCGAACTCCGGCACGTCCGGGACCGGCAGGTACGGCGCATTCGTCTGCGGCACCGACACCTCCGGCGCGAAATCGTCCGGCGCGACTGTCTCCGGCACGACCGGCTCCTCCTCGGCGAGTTCACCAAGAGCGCCGCGCGACACGACGGGGATGGGCGTGGTGCCCACCGCGTCGGGGTCTTCCTCCTCGAACTCCGCCGACCCGTCCGGATTGAAATGCTCTTCGGCGACGTGGCCGTATTCGTCGTCGTCAACACCCTGCTCGGAGCCGGCCTGCGGGACGGCCCCCGCTCTGGACCAGCTGACCCGGCCGGCGGTGGGGTCTGCGTCCGCCTCTGCCTCGACATGCTGGTCGACGGGCGGGAAACGCTCGGAACCGTAATCGATTTCCTCATGCGGCCAGCGGTCATCGGCACCGGGGTCGTATTCCACACCGAGGTCCCGGTCGCGGTCGTACACCGGCGCATCCGGTACTGCGGCGCGGCGCCGACGCAAACCCGACACCACCAACACCGTCATCAGCACCAGCAGCAGCAAAGGAATGGCCGCGATCAGCCACCACCAGTGGAAGGTGAACTTCTTGCCCGCGGGCGCCGACGCCGAATTACTCGGGGTGTTCTGCCCCGACACCTGCAGGCCGGACAGCAGCGGCGCGAGGTTGGCCGGGTCGGTAGTGAACGTGTTCTTGGCGCGGTTCCACGAGATCTTGCCGCCGGTGAACTTCTGCGACACCACGTCGCCGTCCACCGTCTGGTCAGCGACCGGGGCGCCGAGCTTGCCGGTGGCCCCCTTGAGCTTGTCCCAGGCGGCTTTCATGGCTCCGCGCACGACGAAAGCGCCGTGTTCGGGCGTCCAGAAGATCACCGGCTTGTCAGCTGCGGAGAACACAGCGACACGGCTGGCGGGCGTGATGCCGCCGTCGGCCTCGTTGGCGACCGGAAAGCCCAGGTCGCTGCTCACCGGACCACCGACTGCTTCGTACTTCTGCAGGATCGGCCCCTCGACCGCGTTGGCGCCGGTGGCCGGGCTGAAGAAGATCTTGCCGCCGTCGAACTCCTGGGCGATGCCGTCCCCGCCGATCGGCGACTGACTACCCTTCTTGGCGCCCAGCGGTCCGGCAGCGCCACCTGCGGCGCGCCACGCCATGTTGATGGCGGCAGTGGGGTCGATCGCCACCTGCAGACCCTTGAGCTGTTCGGCCAGGTTCGCCGGATTGGTGGTGAACTCCTTGGTCTTGCGGTTCCAGGACACCTCACCGCCGGTGAACTTCTGCGAGGTCACCTCGCCCTCGTAGGTCTCATCGCTGATCGGGGCGCCCAGCACGCCGCCGGAGCTGCCCAGCTTGTCCCACGCCGCGTTCAGGGCGCCGCGCACCACGAACGCACCGTGGTCGGGCGTCCAGAAGATCACCGGGTTGTCGCTGGCGGCGAAGGTACTGACCCGGCTGTCCGGTCCGGCGAGGCCGGGCACTTCATTGATGGTGGGAAAACCCAGGTCACTACCCGCGGGACCACCCAGCGATTCGTATTTCTCCAGGATCGGGCCGAACATGAACTTCGCGCCGGAGGCAGGCGTGAAGTACATCTTGCCGCCGTCGAAGTCCAGCCCGAAGCCGTCCCCGATCGGATAGACGTCGCCTTTGCGGGCGCCCAGCGTCGAGGTGTCGCCACCGGCTTTCTCCCACGCGGCCATCATGGCCGCCTCGGCGTCGCCGATCGGGGACGCCGCAGCGGTCGGCGCCAGCAGCGTCACAGCCAGCGCGGTAGCCGCCAAGCCGAGCAGCGCCCGACCGACCAGCTTGCTCAATTGCCCTCTCCGCCCGTCCACCAAGCCTCCCAGCCGATGCCCCTGCCCACCTGGCGAGCCGGCGGATCGCCCGCCGTGGGCCATTCCCCAGCTACGACCTGCATCGTTGCCGGGCTCGCATAACTTTGCTCTAGCGAACGAGAAATGCGAAGTCAAATTGTAGATATTACGGAAACGGTTATCGACCCGACGTCGAAATGATGCCGGGCCGCGCCCGTGTCGCGAGAGATGGGAGAGCGGCACCTGCGCCTCAACCGAGCGCAGCGGATACGCATTTCGCACGGACCGACGCTACGTCAGGGCTCGATCCGGTCAACGTTCCACATCGAAATTGCGGCCTGCGGCCGCCGACCGTCAGACGCCGAGGCTGCGGCCGATGATCTCTTTCATGATCTCGGTCGTGCCACCGTAAATGGTCTGCACGCGAGCATCGAGATACGCACGGGCAACCGGGTATTCGCGCATGTAACCGTATCCGCCGTGCAGCTGCAGGCACCGGTCGATCAGGTGAACCTGCTTCTCGGTGGAATACCACTTGGCCATCGCGGCCTGCTCGACCGTCAGCTTCTCCTCCAGGTGCAGGGCCAGGAAGTTGTCCACCATCATGCGCACCACGGTGGCCTCGGTGGCCAGTTCGGCCAGCAGGAACCGCGTGTTCTGGAAGCTGCCGATCGGCTTGCCGAATGCTTTGCGCTCCTTCGCGTACTGCACGGTGTCCTCCAGCACCGCCTCCATCGCCGCAGCGGCCATGATGGCGATGTTGATCCGCTCCTGCGGCAGGTTCTGCATCAGATAGATGAAACCCAGACCCTCTTCGCCCAGCAGATTCTCCACCGGCACCTTGACGTCGGTGAAGGACAGTTCGGCGGTGTCCTGCGCGTCCAGACCGATCTTGTCCAGGTGGCGGCCCCGCTCGAAGCCCTCCATGCCGCGCTCGACGACCAGCAGGCTGAATCCCTGGGCGCCCTTCTCCGGGTCGGTCTGGGCGACCACGATCACCAGGTCGGAGTTGATTCCATTGGTGATGAACGTCTTCGACCCGTTCAGGATGTAGTGGTCACCCTCTTTGACGGCGCGGGTCTTGATGCCCTGCAGGTCGCTGCCGGTGCCCGGCTCGGTCATCGCGATCGCGGTGATCAGCTCGCCGGTGCAGAACTTGGGCAGCCACCGCTGCTTCTGCTCTTCGTTGGTCAATTTCAGCAGATAGGGCGCCACCACGTCGTTGTGCAGGCCGAATCCGAGACCGCTGTAGCGCCCGGCCACGGTCTCCTCGGTAACGATCGTGTTGTAGCGGTAGTCGGGGTTGCCACCGCCGCCGTACTCCTCCGGCACCGCCATACCCAGGAAGCCCTGCTTGCCGGCCTCCAGCCAGACGCCGCGGTCGACGATCTTGGCCTTCTCCCATTCCTCGTGGTAGGGAGCGACGTGGCGGTCCAGGAAGGCCCGGTAAGACTCCCGGAACAAGTCGTGCTCGGGTTCGAAAAGCGTGCGCTGGTATTTGACGGCGCTACCCATGCGTATGGCCTCCGGATGTCGGAAAGATGTGTGTCTCTTTCCCCAACATATACCAACCGGGTGGTTGGTCGGTGCCGGAGGTCGTCAGCCGCGTGCCGCGAACTCCGCAAGGGCGGCGGCCAGCGCCACCGGGACCCTGGCCTGGATACGGGTGCCGTCGGTCTGGTGCTCGGCCTGCTGCACCCGCCCGTCGGAGTGCACCCGCGCCACCAGATCGCCGCGGCTGTAGGGGATCACCACGTCCACCGCGGTGTCGGTCGGCACCGCGAGTTCGGCCATCCGGCTCCGCAAAGCGTCGATCCCGTCGCCGGTGCGGGCCGAGACGAACATCGCGCCGGGCAGTTCGTGCCGCAACCTGGCCAGCATCAGGTCGCCGGCCGCGTCAATCTTGTTCACTACCAGCAGTTCTGGCGGCGCATCGCCGTGATGATCCGCGACCACGTCCGAGATGACCTGTCGCACCGCACTGATCTGGGCAAACGGATTGACATCGGAGCCGTCGACCACGTGCACCAGCAGGTCGGCGTCGACCACCTCCTCCAAGGTGGAGCGAAACGCCTCGACCAACTGGGTGGGCAGGTGACGGACGAACCCGACCGTGTCGGTGAGCACGAACGGGCGACCGTCGTCCCATTCGGCGCGGCGGGTGGTGGGTTCCAGGGTGGCGAACAGCGCGTCCTGGACCAGGACGCCGGCGCCGGTCAAGGCGTTGAGCACACTGGATTTCCCGGCGTTGGTGTAGCCGACGATGGCGATCGAAGGCATGTCGGCCTGCAACCGACGGCTGCGTTGGGTGTCGCGGACCTGCTTCATCGCCCTGATGTCGCGGCGCAGCTTGGACATGCGCTCACGGATGCGCCGCCGGTCGGTCTCGATCTTGGTCTCGCCGGGGCCACGCAACCCCACGCCGCCGCCACTGCCACCGGCCCGGCCACCGGCCTGCCGTGACATCGACTCACCCCACCCGCGCAGTCGCGGCAGCATGTATTCCATCTGGGCCAGCGCCACCTGCGCCTTGCCCTCCCGGCTGGTCGCGTGCTGGGCGAAGATGTCCAGGATCAGCGCGGTGCGGTCGATGACCTTGACCTTGACGGCCTTCTCCAGCGCGGTGAGCTGGGCGGGCGACAGCTCGCCGTCACAGATCACCGTGTCGGCGCCGGTTGCGACCACCACTTCACGCAACTCCTGCGCTTTGCCCGACCCGATGTAGGTGGACGGGTCGGGACGGTCGCGGCGCTGGATCAGACCCTCGAGCACCTCGGATCCGGCGGTCTCGGCCAGGGCGGCCAGTTCGGCCAGACTGGCCTGGTTGTCCGACGCGCTGCCCTCGGTCCACACACCGACCAGCACCACTCGTTCCAGCCGCAGCTGGCGGTACTCGACCTCGGAGATATCGGTGAGTTCGGTCGACAACCCGGCGATACGGCGCAGCGCCGATCGGTCTTCGAGCGCCAGCTCACCGAGGCTGGGTTCTGGAATGCCCGTCTCGGGCGAATCTGGATATGTCATAAGCGCTTTCGATGGTGGCACGTCGCGGCGGCTGACGCACCCGAATATCAGACCGGCGAGTCCCACCAGCCGTCGTCGAGCTCGCCGTGGGCCACCAGTACCGAAGGGCCCCGCAGGAAGCTGGTGGCCTCGGTGAGGGTGACGACGACGTCGCCGCCGGGCACCCGGACCGTCAACGTCCCGGTGTCGAGGCCCTCGGCTGCCAACGCGGCGACCACCGCGGCCACCGTTCCGGTTCCGCAGGAACGGGTTTCGCCGACACCCCGTTCGTGCACCCGCATGCAGACCACCCCGTCCGCGGGAGCGGTCAGGATCTCGACGTTCACGCCGTCGGGGAATTGTTCGGCGTCGAAGCCGACCGGGGCCGCCACGTCCAGCGCCGCCAGGGTCGCCGGCGTCAGCTGCGGGTCGACGCAGGCCAGGTGCGGGTTGCCGACGTCGACAGCTACCCCGGTGAAACGTCGCTCCCCGACGAGCGCCTCCCCCGCGCCGGTCCGGTTGGCCTTGCCCGTGTCAACGGTGATGTCGGCGTTGGTGGCATCGACACTGTGCAGGCTCACCTGCCGGGGGCCGGCCAGTGACCCGACGACGAACTCGTCGCGCGATTCCAGCCCGCTGGCCCGCAGATAGTGGGCGAAGACCCGCACGCCGTTGCCGCACATCTGCGCGGTCGAGCCGTCGGCGTTGCGGTAGTCCATGTACCAGTCGTCGGCGCCCACTCCGTCGGGCAGGCGTGCCAGCGCGCCGGCCGCCACAGCGGCGCCACCGGTGGTGACCCGCAGGACCCCGTCGGCGCCCAGGCCCCGGCGCCGGTCGCACAACGCAGCAACCCGGAAGGCGGACAGGTCCGCTCGGCTCTGCACGTCGTGCAGCAGCACGAAGTCATTCTCGGTGCCGTGACCTTTGGCGAAACGCACCAGATCAGGTTACGTGCCGCCAGGCCCGCAACGCCTCATCGACGGCACCCTCGGCGGTCCCGTCGATCCACTGCACCCGGTGGTCGCGACGGAACCAGGACCGCTGTCGTCGTACATAGCGGCGGGTACCGACGAACGTCTGCTCGCGGGCGTCGTCGAGCAACGCGGGCGTCCCGCCGGCATCCAGCGCCGCAAGCACTTGGGCATACCCCAGCGCACGGGACGCGGTGACACCGTCGCGCAGGCCGCGATCCAGCAGCCCGCGCACTTCTTCGACCAGCCCGTCGGTAAACATCGCCTCGGTGCGCTTCGCCAGTCGCTGATCGAGAATCGTTGTCTCACAATCTAATCCGATGATCACCGTGCCCCAGCGGGGGGCACCGATGCGCGGCGCGGACGCGGCGAACGGCTGGCCGGTGAGCTCGACGACTTCCAACGCACGCACGATGCGCCGGCCGTCGGTGGGCAGAATTGTCGCGGCAGCGGCCGGATCACGCTGCGCCAGTTCGGCGTGCAAGCCGCCGACCCCGAGTTCGACGAGCCTTTGCTCCCATCGGGCGCGCACCACGGGATCGGTTGCGGGAAAAGACCAGTCGTCGAGCAACGACTGGAGATAGAGCATCGACCCGCCGACCACCACCGGCACCGCTGACCGGCGCCGGATCGCCTCGACGTCGATGGCCGCGGCCTGCTGATAGTTCGCCACAGTCGCTGTCTCGGTGACGTCGAGGACGTCGAGCTGGTGGTGCGGGATACCGCGGCGCTGCGCGACGGGCAGCTTGGCGGTCCCGATATCCATGCCGCGGTAAAGCTGCATCGCGTCGGCGTTGACGATCTCGGCCGGACCGCCGAGCCGTTCGACGACGTCGAGTGCCAGTTGCGATTTGCCGGTGCCGGTCGGTCCGATGATGGCCAGCGGTCTCACGGCTGCCAGACACCGGCGAAATAGCCCACCCCGTAGGGTGCCCCCCGGTAGAGCTCCTTGACCGTCCGCGGTGCGGTGAGCATCAGGCCGGCCAATGTCGCGAACGCCGCCCGGCCCAAGACCTGATCCGGCAGCCGGGTCAGGGCGCCGACGTCGCCGCCGGCCAGTGCGTCGTCGAGGGCCAGCTGCATGTCGGTGCTGGCGGGGTCGTACCCGCCGGGCGCGCGCGGCGTCAGGGTGTTGACGCCGTCGGCGACCAGCAGCACGCCGGTCGGTTCGGTCGCGCGGTCGATCTCAGCACGCAGCCGGCGGCCGCGGGCCACCGCGGCGCCGGAGTCCTGGCCCGCCGCGCACACCCAGACCGAGGCGCTGCCGTCGGGCCGGACTTGGCCGCGAAGCCAGGCCGCGATCAGCCCGCACAGCGGCATCGTCACCGGCATCGTGCCGTCCGGCCCCAACTGAGCCCGCACGTCGACCCCGAATCCTGCGAAGCTGCCGGTGCATTCCGGACCCAGCACCGCGTCGGCGCTGCCGATGCCCAGGGCGACCCAGCTATCGGGCAGGACTGCCGCGGCCGCGCTCACCGCAGCGCTCAGGTCGGCGATTTCTGCGGCGGCCGCGCCGGCCAGTTCGGGGACCAGCACCGGCGCGGACGGAACAATCGCGATTGCGCTCAGCACGCCCTAAAACTAACTTCTCCAGGCGGCCCCGACCGGTCTACCCGGAGGTCGACCCCAGCGCCGAGCCGTCGGCCGCGCTGACGGTGCCCGTCGGAGGCGGGGTTGATTCGTCGACGTGCGGGGCGTCGCCGCCGGCGTCGGCGACGATCTGCGCAGCTTCGCCGCGGGCCAGCGCCACGGTCGCGACGATCACCATCGCGACCGCCGCGATCAGCACGAATGCCTCCGGGCCGTTGGCCGAGATCGTCTCGCCGAGCACCAGGGTGCCCAGTGTCGCAGCCACCACGGGTTTAGCGACTGTCATCGTCGGCAAAGAGGCGGTCAACGCACCGGCCCGGAACGCGGACTGCTGGAAGATCATCCCGCACAACATCGTGACCAACCAGGGAATGAACTCCGGCGAGGTGACCGCGCCGCCGAGTCCGTCTTTGTGCACGACTTCCACCACGCCCTTGGTCAGCACCGCGAACAACGCCAGCGACGAGCCTGCCACGACCGCCAGCAACACCGCAGCCTGCGGACGTCCGTGCCAGATCCTGGCCGCCACCAGACACGACACCAGCAGGGGGCCCATCACCGCGGCGACGATGATCCAGGTCAGCAGGGGCGCGCGGTCGTGGCCGGCCAACGGGTCGCCGACCTTGATCACCACGGCGAGGGCCGCGGCGAGGGTGACGGCCCACATCCATTCCGATCGGGTGATCTTGTGATGGGTGAGGCGCGAATAGATGGGCAACGCGAACAGCAGAGCCGTCACCTGAAGCGTGGTCACCAGCATGACCGATGCCCAGATCAACGCCACAGCCTGCAGGCTGTAGTTCAGGATCGCGCACAGACCGCCCGTCCACCACCGGGCGTCGCGCAAGGACATGCCGAACAGCTGGAGGTGGCCGACCTCCTTGTCGGTGATCTCGTGAGCCGAGCGCTGCCGGATCACATCACCGGTTGCCGATGCCAGCGCCGCGAACAAAGCGATGATCCCGGCGATCCCAACCATTGACATGGGCGACCCTCAATTCCCGAACTCCGCCGCCAGTTTCCCCCCGTCAGGTGCACGTACACCTGATTGTCGCTGGCAGTTAACCGAACACTCTATGGCTCTGCAAGGCGCTGTGAACAGTGATCCAGCACGTTCGCGACGCCTTCGATACCCGCTGGTGCGACCCCAAAGCCTCGCTCATCAAGCTGAGCGCCACCCAGGGCCGGCTATGCAGAAGCTGTGAAAAACACCTGCCCTGCGTGTTGTCGCAATGCCCAAAGTCACGGTACCCGCCTGCGGATAGGGCCTATCCGGCGCAATCGAACGGGAACCGATTCGTTACCCGGGCGGCGGCGCTGAAAAGCAGCGATAGCCGAAGGTGGCGGCACACCGCTCGCCGAACTGCTTCAATACTTGTGGGAAACCGGTCGGCACCGCACCAGAACTGCCGACCGTCGAGGTGCCGCTGCGCGCGGCCGCTGCGCGGGAAGTCGACCGCGCGATCGGAGAAGGACAGGTGACGAGCACAATGACGGGTGACCAGCCCGGTAGCAATGACTCCGCGGAGTCGATCAATCCGACCGCGAAGCCGGTGCCCGCACCTCGTCCGGGGCCTCGCCCCGGACCGGGCCCCCGTCCCGGCGTACCCGGCCCCGGGCCCCGCCCGGCGGCGGCTCACCTGGTCAAGGCCCCGCACAGTGACCCGCACAAATTCGGCCGCGTCGACGACGACGGCACCGTGTGGCTGGTCACCGGCTCCGGTGAGCGCGTCGTGGGATCCTGGCAGGCCGGCGACCGCGAGGCGGCGTTTGCCCACTTCGGCCGGCGGTTCGACGACCTCAGCACCGAAGTCACCCTGATGGAAGAGCGGTTGGTGTCGGGCACGGGAGATCCGCGCAAGATCAACGCCAACGCCGCGGCGCTGGCCGCGACCTTGCCGACCGCGGCGGTGCTGGGCGACATCGACGCGCTGGAACGCCGGTTGTCCGACATCCAGGCCCGTATCGACGTCTATGTCACCGCGCACCGTTCCCGACGCGAGGAGCACCGGGCCGCGCAGACCGCCCGCAAGGAGGCGCTGGCCGCCGAGGCCGAGGATCTGGCTGCGAACTCCACGCATTGGAAGGTGGCCGGCGACCGGCTGCGGGCCATCCTCGACGAGTGGAAGACCATCAGCGGACTCGACCGCAAGGTCGACGACGCGCTGTGGAAGCGCTACTCCGCGGCCCGCGAGACGTTCAACCGGCGGCGCGGGTCCCATTTCGCCGAACTGGACCGGGAGCGTTCGGGGGTGCGCCAGGCCAAGGAGCGGCTGTGCGAACGCGCCGAGGCGTTGTCGGATTCGACGGACTGGGGCACCACCAGCGCGGAGTTCCGCAAGCTGCTGACCGAATGGAAGACGGCCGGCCGGGCCAGCAAAGATGTCGACGACGCCCTGTGGCGCCGCTTCAAGGCCGCGCAGGACTCGTTCTTCACGGCGCGCAATGCCGCCACCGCGGAAAAGGACGCGGAGTTCCGCGCCAACGCCGCGGCCAAAGAGGCGCTGCTGGCTGAAGCCGAGAAGATCGACCCGAGCAACCAGGACGCCGCCCGGGCCGCGCTGCGCACGATC
Organism: Mycobacterium sp. NGS29; assembly: GCF_059812965.1. Taxonomy (NCBI): domain Bacteria; kingdom Bacillati; phylum Actinomycetota; class Actinomycetes; order Mycobacteriales; family Mycobacteriaceae; genus Mycobacterium; species Mycobacterium sp. NGS29. Next base: position 290,671 of record NZ_JCALDR010000004.1, on the reverse strand, counting down.
GGAGACAAGTGGGACGCGATCGGCAAGGTGCCCCGGGAGCGGTCCGCCGATTTGGAGCGACGGCTGCGCGCGGTGGAGAAGAAGGTTCGCGACGCCGGTGAGTCCAATCGCGCCGATCCGCAGGCTCAGGCGCGCGCCGAGCAGTTCCGGTCGCGCGCCGAGCAGTACGAACAGCAGGCCGCCAAGGCTGCGGCGGCCGGAAAGACCAAGGAAGCCGAGGAAGCCAAAGCGAACGCCGAACAATGGCGGCAGTGGGCGGACGCGGCTGCGAAGGCGCTGACCCGGCGGTCCTAGCGGTCGCCGGGGTCGGCCGGTGGCTCGTCGGGCTGCAGGCCGTCCAGCAGAGTCTTGGATTGATGTTGGGCCACAACGCGGCGACGTTCTTCCTCGGCGGCCAACTGCACCACGGTGCGCTGCCACACCACCCGGGCCCAGTGGAACGTCAGCACGATCACCGTCAGCCACGAGACGAACAACCCGACGCCCGGACCGGGGTGGCCGGCCGGCACGGTCTGCCGCGACCAGACGGCCAGCAATCCGGTGCCGCTGGCCAGTGCAGATCCGGCCAGCGCCACCCACGCCACCGCCCAGCGCCGGGTCAGCAACGCCAGCATGGAGAACCCGACGCCGAACACCAGCGTCAACCAGACGAAAACCCGCAACGGCAGCGCCACGGCGGCCCCCGGTGCGTCGTGGGTGTTGAACAGCATGTCCCAGCCGCGCACGCTGCCGGTGTGCGGCAGCACGAACGACCCCAACAGCACGAAAACCAGGATCGCCACGGCCAAAGCTCGCGCGCCGGGGTCGATTTCACGGGCGACGCGCCGTTCAGCCGCCTCGATCTCGGACCGGTAGGCGTCGAAATCCGCGCCGTCCGCTTTTCTGCTCATGCCTTCCGAGCCTATCCGCCGCACCCGATTGGCTGGGTTGCGGCGGCGGGCTGCCCGACGGCGGGCATCCCCAGACCGACGCCGCGACGGCCCTGGCCGGCGGCGTGCGCGTCGCCGGCCCGGGTACGGCGGTGGGTCAAGATGCCGGCGTCGGCGATGAGGTGATGCGGTGCGGCGTCGGTGAGTTGCACGGTGATGATGTCGCCGGGACGGATCCGCGCGTCACCGGCGGCGAAATGCACCAGTCGCCCGTCGCGGGCGCGGCCACTCATGCGCGCAGTGCTGGCGTCCTTGCGCCCCTCACCGGTGGCGACCAGCAACTCGACCGGCTGGCCGACCAGCGCCCGGTTGTGCTTGAGAGAGATGCGTTCCTGCAGTTCGACGAGCCGCTCGTACCGCTCCTGCACCACGGCTTTGGGCAGCTGGTCGGCGAGCGCCGCGGCCGGCGTGCCGGGGCGCTGGGAGTACTGAAAAGTGAACGCGGCCGCAAAGCGCGCCTGCCGCACCACGTCGAGGGTGGCCGCGAAGTCCTCCTCGGTCTCACCGGGAAAACCCACGATCAGGTCGGTGGTGATGGCCGCGTGCGGCATGGCCGCTCGGACGCGTTCGATGATGCCCAGGTAGCGCTCGGCGCGGTAGGACCGGCGCATCGCCCGCAGGACGCGGTCCGACCCGGACTGCAGCGGCATGTGCAGCGCCGGGCAGACGTTCGGCGTCTGCGCCATCGCCTCGATCACGTCGTCGGTGAACTCGGCCGGGTGCGGCGAGGTGAACCGGACGCGTTCCAGACCGTCGATGTGGCCGCAGGCCCGCAACAGGTCGGCGAAAGCGCCGCGGTTGCGGGGTAGTGCGGGATCGGCGAACGAAACGCCGTAGGCATTCACGTTCTGGCCCAGCAGCGTGATTTCGAGCACGCCGGTGTCCACCAGCGACCGCACCTCGGCCAGGATGTCGGCCGGGCTGCGGTCGACTTCCTTGCCCCGCAACGACGGCACGATGCAGAACGTGCAACTGTTGTTGCACCCGACGGAGATGGAAACCCAAGCGGCATAAGCGGATTCGCGGGCGCTGGGCAGCGACGACGGAAACTCCTGCAGGGCCTCGGCGATCTCCACCTGGGCGGCGTTGTTGTGCCGGGCCCGTTCCAGCAACGTGGGCAGCGAGCCGATGTTGTGGGTGCCGAAGACGACGTCGACCCACGGTGCCCGGCGAAGCACCAGGTCGCGGTCCTTCTGGGCCAGACAGCCGCCGACCGCGATCTGCATGTCGGGGTTGCTGCGCTTGCGCGGGGCGAGGTGGCTGAGGTTGCCGTAGAGCTTGTTGTCGGCGTTCTCCCGGACGGCGCAGGTGTTGAACACGACGATGTCGGCATCGGTCCCGTCTGCTGCGCGCCGGTAGCCGGCCGCCTCCAGCAGGCCCGCCAGGCGTTCGGAGTCGTGGACGTTCATCTGGCAGCCGTAGGTGCGGACCTGGTAAGTGCGCGCCGACAGCGGCGCAGCGTCGCCCGCCACGTCCGGAGCCACCGTCGAAGTCACTGGGCCATGGTACTGGCGGCCGGCACACCGGTGCCGTGTCGGCCGTCTTCACCCCTACACCTGGCGCCGCTCCCGTTCCGCAGCCATCTCGCCCAACACCACCTCGCACGCCACCGCCTGGCTGTACCCGCGCCGCGCCAGGATTGCGATCAACCTGCGCGTCACCTTGGTGTCGTCTTCGCCCAGCTCCTCCCGGCGCAGGCGAGTGCGCACCAGTTGCTCGGCTCGGGCACGCTCAGCGCCGGCATCGATCCCGGCCAGCACGGTGCTGATCACCTCGTTGTCCACCCCTCGGGTGTGCAACTCGGCAGCCAGCGCGCGCTTGCTCTTGCCCGCGTTCGCCCGCCGCGACCGCACCCACTGCTCGGCGAAATCCTCGTCGTCCACTAGCCCGACGGCAGCCAACCGATCCAGAACCCGTTTGCTGACATCGTCGGGATAGCCCTTTTGGGCCAGCTTCCCGGCCAATTCGGCCCGGGTGCGCGCCCGTGCGGTGAGCAGGCGCAGGCACAGCGCCCGCGCCTGCTCATCGCGACGCTCAGAAGTCGACGGGGGCGGGCAGGACGCCGTCATCAGTCACCACTGCGCCAATGCCGAGTTTTTCCTTGATCTTCTTCTCGATCTCGTTGGCCACTTCGGCGTTCTCCAACAAGAAGGTGCGGGCGTTTTCCTTGCCCTGGCCAAGCTGTTCGCCCTCGTAGGTGAACCAGGAGCCGGACTTGCGGATGAAGCCCTGATCAACACCCATGTCGATCAGCGAGCCTTCCCGGCTGATTCCCCGGCCGTAGAGAATGTCGAACTCGGCCTGCTTGAACGGCGGCGACACCTTGTTCTTGACGACCTTGACCCGGGTGCGGTTGCCGACCGCGTTGGTCCCGTCTTTGAGCGTCTCGATCCGACGCACGTCCATCCGCACCGACGCGTAGAACTTCAGCGCCTTACCGCCGGTGGTGGTCTCTGGACTGCCGAACATCACTCCGATCTTTTCCCGCAACTGGTTGATGAAGATCGCGGTAGTGCCCGAATTATTCAGTGCGCCAGTCATTTTCCGCAGCGCTTGGCTCATCAGCCGGGCCTGCAGTCCGACGTGACTGTCGCCCATCTCGCCCTCGAGCTCGGCGCGTGGCACCAGGGCCGCCACCGAGTCGATGACCACGATGTCCAACGCGCCCGAACGGATCAGCATGTCGGCGATCTCGAGGGCCTGCTCACCGGTGTCCGGCTGGCTGACCAGCAGGGAATCGGTGTCGACGCCGAGTTTCTTGGCGTAATCCGGATCCAGCGCGTGTTCGGCGTCGATGAACGCCGCGACACCCCCGGCGGCCTGGGCGTTGGCCACCGCGTGCAGCGCCACAGTGGTCTTACCCGAGGATTCCGGGCCATAGATCTCGATGACCCGGCCACGCGGCAACCCGCCGATGCCCAGTGCGACGTCCAGCGCGATGGATCCGGTGGGAATCACCGATATCGGCTGGCGCACCTCGTCACCGAGGCGCATCACCGAGCCTTTGCCGTAACTCTTCTCGATCTGGGCCATCGCCAGTTCGAGAGCCTTCTCGCGGTCAGGGGCTTGTGCCATGGTGCCTCTCCTGTAGTCGGTGTTCGGTGACCGGGATCGGTCGGTTGGCTGTGACACTAGAGAAGGCCACCGACAAGTCGAGATCACCGAATGTCACCCACAGTAGCCGAACACCTGTTCGACTCAAGTTCGACACGCGGTGTATGGCAATATCGCCGGAAAGACACCCGCAAAGACACATGGACATCTCCGCACCGCTCGTCGACATCTCCGCGTATGGCGGTTTTTTCGCAGTCACAGTGGGCGGCGACCCGGCGGGATGGCATCCGGTGACCGCGTCCTATGCCGACGGCTTCGCCGACCTGATCGACGCCACCAACGCCCGCCTGGCCAGCTCCGAGCCGCGCATCGGTGCTTCCCTGGTGCAGCTCGGCCACGCCGCCCGGCTGTGGTCCCCGGTGCTGGCCTGCGTACTCGCCCACGGCGTCCTGCCCGACCTGAGCGGCCTGCAGCGAGCCGACGACGGCGCACAGTTACGGCTGCCCGCCCCCGCCGGCGAACCCGTCGCGCCGTCCCCGGAACTCCTGTATCGCGTCGTCGTGCAGGACCACATGGAGCGGTTCGCGGCCGGACTGGACATCAACCTGGCGCCCGGCCTGCTCTACGGCAACATCGCATCCGCGCTCACCGGCACCGCCCGCATGCTGCTCGCGGCGCGGCCAGACCTGCGCGACACGATCGCGCGTACCACTGGTGAGCTGTTGGACACTGGCGCACTGGTCGGAGCAGGCCAGATCAGCGACAACCTGGGCTTCCGGCGCAACAGCTGTTGCCTCTACTACCGCCTGCCCGGCGGCGGGAAGTGCGGCGACTGCGGCATCTAGTCCATCGGGACTGCGGTGCGCAGCGCAACGAGCCTGTACTGGCGGCGGGATTTTCGGCCAACCGGCGTCCTCAGTACAGGCCGACGCCACCAGTACAGGCTCGACGCCACCACAGCCTCGACGCCAAGGGCGAGACGATCACCACTGGTCGCGGGGCACGTCGAAGTCGGCGCATAACGCCCGCCACACGTCGCGCGGCTCGACGCCGTCCTCGATCGCCTGCGCGGCGGTCCGGCCACCGAAACCACTCAGCACGTGATCAGCCAGCACCGACGACCCATAAGCCGCACCGAAGCGCAGCACCACCCGCTCGTTGAACTCCGTCAGCCGCACGCAGCCAAAATACCCAGCCAGTCACCCGGCCAAAGCTTCCCGGCACACCCGCACCGGATCGGCCACCCCGGCAACGCTGCCGGCGGCCCGCTGGGCTGCCGCGCGATACCCGGGCGAGGACAGCACCTTGCCCACCGCGGCCACCAGCGATTCGGCGGTCAGGGGACGAATCAGTTCACCACTGCCCTGGCGCACCACCCGATTGGCCATCTCCCACTGATCGCCACCGCCCGGCACCACCACCAGCGGCACCCCGGCCAGCAGCGTCTTGGCCACCAATCCGTGACCACCGCCGCCGATCACCACATCGGCATGCGTCAGCAGTTCGTCCTGGCGCCCCAACCCCACCACCGCCCACGGTGGCACCGTCAGCTCGTCGCCGCCGAGCCGCGACACCGCCAGCCGGGCACCGGACGGCAGCGTCTCCCCCGGTTTCAGGCATTCCAGCGCCAGCTCCGCCAGCCCGACGGTGCCGGTGGCCGCGGTCGACGGCGCGATCATCACCACCGGTCCCGGCCCCGGCGGGACGTCTAGCACCTGGTCGGTCGGCTCGAAGTGCAACGGCCCCACTACGACGGCCTCGGCCGGCCAGTCCGGGCGCGGTACTTCCAGGGCGGGCAGCGTGGCGATGAGCCGCCGCACCGGGCCGGGATCGCGCGCCGGCAACCCGATGTCGACCCGAACCGCGGCGCGTTGACGCAGACCCGCCCGCACGGAACGGGCCGTCAGCTGCCGCATTACTGTGTCGCGCAGGCGGCCGCGCAGCCCCACCCCAGGCGCCAGTCCGCTGCCGATCGGCGGCAGTCCTCTGGACGGCAGGTACAGCGGATGCGGACACAGCTCGACCCAGGGAATCCCGAGCAGTTCGGCGGCCAGCCCGCCTCCGGAGGTGATGACGTCGGAAACCACCAGATCCGGCCCCAGATGACGCAACGTCGGCGCGATCAGCACCGCCATCCGCGCAGCTCGGCGATGAATTCTGGCTCCGGCGTCGACATCCTCGTCGGTGGCCGTCAACCCGTCCAACTCGACAGCGTCGACGCCGACGTTGCGGGCCGCTTCCAGCCATTCCACCCCGGTGAACAACGTGGGTGTGTCACCGGCGGCCAGGAAGCGTTGGCACAGCGCGATCGCGGGAAACGAGTGTCCGGGGTCCGGCCCGGCGACCACGGCGACGCGCATCGGCCCTACCCTGCCACAGCGGCACTCGCCTAGGCTGGCAACCATGACTGAGCTGACTCAGACGGACGACAAGACCCGGACAGACGACAACATCCGCACAGTGGAGGGATTTCTGTACGCACTGCAGGATGAGGATTTCGACACTGCGGAGGCCGCCCTGGCCGACGACCTGCTCTACGAGAACGTCGGCTACTCAAAGATCCGCGGCGGACGCACAGTGGGCAAGATGTTCCGCAAGATGCAAGGCCGGATCGGCTTCGAGGTGAAGTTCCACCGGGTGGCGGCAGACGGAAACGCGGTACTCACCGAGCGCACCGACGCGCTGATCTTCGGTCCGCTGCGGCTGCAATTCTGGGTGTGCGGGATCTTCGAGGTGCACGACGGCCGGATCACGCTGTGGCGGGACTATTTCGACAGCTTCGACTTCCTCAAGGCGATCGTGCGCGGGCTGGTCGGAGTCGTCATCCCGTCCCTGCGCAAAACGCTGTAAGAGGTCCCTACTGGGCCTTTCTGAGACCGCCGAGTTCGTCGAAAGCCTGCGCCCATCCGAGTAACCGGTCGGTGGCGCCGACGAGCTCGTCGCGGTATCGCTGCTGGGTGAGCATCACCACGCCGCCGCCGTTGTCGCCGTTGGCCGACGAGACCAGATGCGCCGCCGCGGTCACCATCTCGTTGTATTGGCGGACACCGGCGCCCAGCTGTGCGGTATAGGCGTTGATGGTCGGCACCAGGTATGAGCGCGAGGACGCCGACGAATGCGCGGCGCGTTCCATCGACACCACCTCGGCCGCGGTGGCCGCCATTGCCGCCGAGCTACGTTTCGCCGCGTCGGTCAGGTCCCCGATTTCCTCGGCCGGCAGCATCGCGCCGCGCTCGATCACCCCGAGCAGCGAGAAGAATCCCCGTTCGGAGGCACCCAGCGCATACATCGCCGGGCGCGCCGCCGAACCGGACGGCGGCAGTCGTCGCACGCCGGCCGGTCGCTGCGCGGGAAGGGGCTCGGCTTTCAACCATCGGTAGCGGAAGAACAGCAGCGTCGCCGGAATCACCATCAGCACCGCCACGGCGCCGGTGATCTGCAGCAGCAGCGCAAACCAGCCCCACGCCGCCAGCACCGCGGTCACCAGCCCCCAGAACGCCACTCCGGCGGTGAAGATCCAGGCCCAGCGCAGCGCGCGTCGACGCCGCCGCAGCTGGCGCGCGCGGGGGTCGGAGATGGCGGTGACCTTTCTGGCCAGCAGGTCGGTCGCGTCGGCGAGGGTGTCGAATCCACGCTGCAGCAATCCCCGCCACAACCCGCGCTGATTCGACCTCGCCACCATCAGTCCACTCTCCTACTGGCCGAAGGGTTTCTCGGGAACCGCGCCGCCGGTCTCGGTCACCGGCTTGGTGGTGTTGATCCCCGGCGCGGCCGCGCCACCGGCCGGCAGCGCGTCGCCGCGCATCGAGGCGCGGATCTGCTCCAGCCGGGAATGCCCGGCCATCTGGACGCCCGCCTGCTCGACCTCGAGCATCCGGCCCTGCACCGAGCTCTGCGCCAGTTCGGCCGAACCGACCGCGTTGGCGTAGCGCCGCTCGATCTTGTCGCGGACCTCGTCGAGGCTCGGGGTGTTGCCCGGCGCGGCGAGATCGCTCATCGAGCGCAGCGACGCGCTCACCTGCTCCTGCATCTTGGCCTGCTCGAGCTGGCTGAGCAGCTTGGTGCGTTCGGCGATCTTCTGCTGCAGCACCATCGCGTTGCGTTCGACGGCCTTCTTGGCCTGTCCGGCCGCCTGCAGGGCTTGGTCGTGCAGGGTCTTGAGGTCCTCGACGCTCTGCTCGGCGGTGACCAGCTGGGCAGCGAACGCCTCTGCCGCGTTGTTGTACTCGGTCGCCTTGGCGGCATCTCCGCTGGCGACGGCCTGGTCCGCCAGGGTCAGCGCCTGACGCACGTTGACCTGCAGCTTCTCGATGTCCGCCAGCTGCCGGTTCAACCGCATCTCCAGCTGGCGCTGATTGCCGATCACCTGCGCGGCCTGCTGGGTCAGCGCCTGGTGGGTGCGCTGGGCCTCCTCGATGGCCTGCTGAATCTGCACCTTGGGGTCGGCGTGCTCGTCGATCTTGGAGTTGAACAACGCCATGACGTATTTCCACGCTTTGACGAACGGATTGGCCATCGGTGAGCTCCGCCTTCGCTTCTTGTGTGCCGGTTGGGCCGCAACGCTACCCTTGCCGCTCAACTTAGTAGGTGAGCGCGCTCAGCCCCACCCTCAGTGCCGCTGCAGCACTCAGGCCACGGCCAGCCGGGCAACCGGCGGAATAACCACCTTGGTGCCGGCGTCGATGCCCGGAATCGCGCTGCGGGCGGCACGGTCCTCACCGGCCAGCCGCTCGCCGGCGTCGATGAGGACTTGCGACAGCGGGACCTGCAGCGCTTCACAGATCGCGGTCAGCAGTTCGCTGGACGGCTCTTTGCGGCCGCGTTCGACTTCGGAGAGATACCCGAGGCTGACCCGCGCCGAATCGGACACCTCGCGCAGCGTGCGGCCCTGTGCCGTCCGGGCTCCCCGCAGCACGTCGCCAATGACCTCGCGCACCAGTGCCGCCATTGCGCTCTCCTTCATCCGCCGGATCCCCCAAAAAACATGGGACTTCAGGTCAACGCAGCTGCGGGCGGCGATGGTTCCCGGCGACGCGCTGAAATCTAGGCTGCGGGTTTGGTGTGCCGGATTTCGCGGACCGTCGAAGCCACGTAGTCGATGCCGGTCACCACCGTCAACAGGATCGCCAGTCCCATCACCACCTGCGCCGCCGTGTGCAGGAAACCTGACAACGGCAGGACGAACAACCCGATCGCCACCGCTTGGACCAGTGTTTTCACCTTGCCGCCCCAGCTGGCGGGAATGACACCACGCCGGATGACGGCCAGCCGCAACACGGTGATCGCGATTTCACGGCTCATGATCAGCACGGTGATCCACCATGGCAGCTCGCCCAGCATCGACAGACCGATCAGCGCCGCGCCGATCAGGGTCTTGTCCGCGATCGGATCGATGAAGGCGCCGAATTCCGTCGCCATCCCGTAATTGCGGGCCAGCTGGCCGTCAAACCGATCAGTGATGCAGGCGACGGCGAAAATCGCCCACGCGACGATCCGCGCGTAGGTGTGGTGACCGTCGCCGTAGAACAAGGCGTACAAGAAGATCGGGACCAATACCAGGCGGAGCAGCGTGAGCACATTGGCCAGGTTGGCAATGCTGGCAGGACCAGCTATCTCACCGGTTTCCGGCTGCCCCGACACGGCAACAGAATAGCTGTTGACCAGCTCAAGCGAACCTCGACGTCGATACTGTGGCGGCGTGAACGAAAGTCGACCGGATTCTGGGCCGGTGGTGCGGCGCGCGCGCACGTCCGATGTGCCCGCGATCAAACAACTCGTCGACACTTATTCCGGACGCATCCTGCTGGAAAAGAATCTCGTCACGCTCTATGAGGCCGTCCAGGAATTCTGGGTCGCCGAACACCCTGACGGTTCCGGCAAGGTCGTGGGCTGCGGAGCATTGCATGTGCTGTGGTCCGATCTCGGCGAAATCCGGACCGTGGCGGTCGATCCCGCGCTGACCGGCCACGGCATCGGGCACGCGATCGTCGCGCAGCTTCTGGAAGTCGCGCGCGAGCTGGAGTTGCGGCGACTCTTCGTGCTGACCTTCGAGACCGAATTCTTCAGCCGGCACGGATTTACCGAGATCGAGGGCACTCCGGTCACCGCCGAGGTATTCGAGGAGATGTGCCGCTCTTATGACATCGGTGTCGCCGAGTTCCTCGACCTGAGCTACGTCAAACCCAACACGCTGGGGAACTCCCGCATGCTGCTGGTCTTGTAGGCGCGCGAGCGGCCTATTCGGATCCGTCGGCGTTGCTGCCGCCCCGGATCAAGGCCAGCGTGCCGGCCAGCTCGTCGGGCTTGACCAGCACCTCGCGCGCCTTGGACCCCTCGGACGGCCCGACGATGCCGCGGGTCTCCATCAGGTCCATCAGCCGGCCGGCCTTGGCGAAGCCGACCCGCAGCTTGCGCTGCAGCATGGACGTCGAGCCGAACTGGCTGGATACCACCAGCTCCACGGCCTGCAGGAACACGTCCATGTCGTCGCCGATGTCGGGGTCCACGTCGGTGCGTTCGCCGGTGGACTTGGCGGCGGTGACGCCCTCGGTGTATTCGGGTTCGGCCTGGTCCTTGCAGGCTGCGACGACGGCTTGGATCTCTTCGTCGCTGATGTAGGCGCCCTGCAGGCGCACCGGTTTGCTCGCACCCATGGGCAGGAACAACCCGTCGCCCATGCCGATGAGTTTCTCGGCGCCGGCCTGGTCCAGGATCACCCGGCTGTCGGTCAGTGAGGAGGTGGCGAACGCCAGCCGCGACGGCACGTTGGTCTTGATCAGCCCCGTGACGACGTCGACGGACGGGCGCTGGGTGGCCAGCACCAGGTGGATGCCGGCCGCGCGCGCCTTCTGGGTGATCCGCACGATCGCGTCCTCCACGTCGCGTGGTGCGGTCATCATCAGGTCGGCCAGCTCGTCGACGATCGCCAGCACGTAGGGGTAGGGCCGGTACTCCCGCTGGCTGCCCAGTGGGGTGGTGATCGCACCGGAACGCACCTTGGCGTTGAAGTCGTCGATGTGGCGCACCCGGGACGCCTGCATGTCCTGGTAGCGCTGCTCCATCTCCTCGACCAGCCACGCCAACGCCGCCGCCGCCTTCTTCGGCTGGGTGATGATCGGGGTGATCAGGTGCGGAATGCCTTCGTAGGGCGTCAGCTCCACCATCTTCGGGTCGATCAGGATCATCCTGACTTCTTCCGGGGTGGCCCGGGTCAGCAGCGAGACCAACATCGAGTTGACGAAGCTGGACTTGCCCGATCCGGTGGACCCGGCGACCAGCAGGTGCGGCATCTTGGCCAGGTTGGCCGAGATGAAGTCACCTTCGATGTCCTTGCCCAGCCCGATCACCAGCGGGTGGTGGTCACGCCGGGTCGACGGTGCGGTCAGGACGTCGGACAGGCGCACCATTTCGCGGTCGGTGTTGGGCACCTCGATGCCGACCGCGGACTTGCCGGGGATCGGGGCCAGCATGCGGACGCTTTCGGTGGCCACCGCGTAGGCGATGTTCTTCTGCAGTGCGGTGATCTTCTCCACCTTGACCCCGGGGCCCAGTTCGACCTCGTAGCGGGTGACGGTGGGACCGCGGGTGCAGCCGGTGACGGCTGCGTCGACCTTGAACTGGGTCAGCACGTCCCCGATGGCGTCGGACATGTGCGTGTTGGCGGCACTGCGTTTTTTCGGCGGGTCGCCGGCCACGAGCAGCTCGAGCGACGGCAGGGTGTAGGGGCCCTCGACAACCCGGTCCAGTACCTCGGTGTCGCGTTTCGCGGCCTTGGCACTTTTCCGGCGGGGTTCCGGAACGGTCGGCGTGTCGTCGGCGACCGGCTCGGCCGGTACCGGTTCCTTGGCTGACGGCCACGCCCTCGGCACGTCATCGATCGACTGGTCGTAATAGCCGTCGGAGAAGTCCTCGGCCGGTGTGACTTCCTCGGTGTCGGCGTCGTCCCCGGCGAAGTCCTGGTCGTCCTCGTCGTCGTACTCGTCGTAGTCGCGGTGAAACAGCCGGGTACCGAACATGTTTCGGAGCGCATCGGGTACTTCACGCATGGTGATGCCGGTCAGCAGCAACAGTCCGAACAGGGCACCGATGAACAGCAGCGGCGCCGCGATCCACGGCGTCAGGCCATCGGAGAGCGGGCCACCGATGGCGAACCCGACGAATCCCGCTGCCCGCCTACGCATCTCGGGAAGCTCGGGCGATCCTGACCACAGGTGTCGCAATCCCAGGAACGACAGGGTGATCATGCTCGAGCCGAGAATGAGGCGGGGCCGCGCATCGGGGTCGGGCGCCGTGCGCATCAGCACGATCGCCACGGCGGCGGCGACTAGCGGCAGGAGCAGCACCGCCGAACCGATGAACATCCGCAGCCCCGCGTCCACCCACGCGCCAACCGGCCGGGCGGCGCCGAACCACGAACTGGCGGCGACGATTACGGCGACCGCGAACAGCGCGAGCGCGATGCCGTCGCGACGATGTCCGGGCTCGATATGGCGCGCTTGGCCGATCGAACGCGCCGCGCTCCCGGTGCCCCTGGCGGCCATCATCCAGGACGCGCGTGCCGCCCGGCCGCAAGTGAGCCCCGCCGAGACCAGCAGCGACCGGTTTCGGCGCCGCGCCGGCCTGGTCGCCCGCTTGACCGGCTTGTTCGGACGTTTCCTGGGCGCCTGGGACGGTGCGCCCGACCGGGCGTTTCGCGCACCAGCCCCGGAAGCCGCCTTTGACCTGGTCGTTCGGGCTCCGGAGCGGGCCGCGGTCTTACTAGCCATGCCCGCAAGCCTAGTCGCAAAAGTCTCATCTGCACCAACCGCCACACTAGTAACAAAAGCATCTCTGGCTGCCCCGCAGCTGTGCCCCGTTTCGTGACCAGGCGGGCTGAGTAGGGTGACAATCGGTCGCCGAGTTGCACCCGTCACATCCCGCCAGAGTCGTCAGGAGTCCCCAGCATGCCCGTCGTCGTCGTCGCCACCCTCGCCGTCAAGCCCGAATCGGTCGACACCGTCCGCGAGATCCTCACCACCGCGGTCGGCGAGGTGCACGACGAACCCGGCTGCCAGTTGTACTCGCTGCACCAGACTGGCGAGACCTTCGTGTTCGTGGAGCAGTGGGCCGATGAGGAAGCCCTCAAGACGCACAGCACGTCACCCGCCATCGGCAAGATGTTCAGCGCCGCGGGCGAGCACCTGGCCGGAGCACCCGACATCAAGATGTTGCAGCCCGTTCCGGCCGGCGACCCTGATAAAGGGCAAATCCGCGCCTGATGCCCCGCCCGCTGGAGGGCCGAGTTGCCTTCATCACCGGCGCCGCACGTGGCCAGGGCCGCGCCCATGCGGTGCGACTGGCCGCTGACGGCGCAGACATCATCGCTGTCGACCTGTGCGATCAGATCGACAGCGTCCGCTATCCGCTGGGTTCCGCCGAAGAATTGGCGACCACTGCCCAGTTGGTCGAAGACACCGGCGCCGGAATCGTGGCACAGCAGGCCGATGTCCGGGACCGAGCCGCGCTGCAGGCCGCATTGCAGGCCGGCATCGACCGCTTCGGCCGGCTCGACATCGTCGTCGCCAACGCCGGTATCGCCCCGATGCAGTCCGGCGACGACGGGTGGCGCGACGTCATCGACGTCAACCTGACCGGCGTGTACTACACGATCGAGGTCGCGATACCGGCGCTGAAAATGCGGGAAGACGGCGGGTCGATCGTGTTGATCAGTTCGTCGGCGGGTCTGATCGGCGTGGCCAGCGCCGACGCCGGCGCGATCGGCTACGCGGCCGCCAAACACGGGCTGGTCGGTTTGATGCGGGTGTATGCCAATCTGCTTGCCCCGCACAATATTCGAGTGAATTCGATCCATCCGAGCGGGGTAGCAACGCCGATGATCAACAATGAGTTCACCCTGAAGTGGCTGGCGGATATGGCTTCGTCCGGATTTGCTGCGGGCGCCGGCAATGCGCTTCCCGTGCAGATCATGCAGCCCGAAGACATCGCCAACGCCGTGGCGTGGCTGGTATCTGACCAGGCTCGCTACATCACCGGCATCGCCATGCCGGTGGATGCGGGCTGCGTCAACAAGAGGTAGGCACATGTCCCGAAACTCCGCTGCACGCACTGCCTTTGGCCCCATGGTGCTGACGGCTGTCGAGCAGAACGAGCCTGCCGACCGCAGGTTGGTGGACGACGACCTCGCCGAACTCTTCCTACCGATACCGATGCGTCTGCTCGTCGCCACCACCCGGTGGCCTGCCGTCCGTCGCGCGCTGATCCGCACGTCAGAACGGACCGGTCGCGGCCTGTGGGCCAATCTGGCCTGCCGCAAACGATTCATCGACGAGAAGCTGGACGAGGTGCGCGACCAGATCGACGCCGTGGTGGTGCTCGGCGCGGGCTTGGACACTCGCGCCTACCGACTGAACCGGCAGACTCGCAAACTCTTCTTCGAGGTGGACCTGCCGGTCAACATCGCCCGCAAAGCCAAGACGGTACGACGGGTGCTGGGCGAGCTGCCGCTCTCAGTTCGGTTGGTGGCGTTGAACTTCGAACGCGACGATCTGCTGACCGCGCTGGCCGAGCACGGCTACCTGCCCGACTACCGGGTGTTCTTCGTTTGGGAAGGCGTCACCCAGTACCTCACCGAGGACGCGGTGCGCACCACACTGAAGGGCCTGCGGCCGACGGCGCCGGGCAGTCGCCTGGTGTTCACCTATGTCCGTCGCGACTTCATCGACGGCACCGACCGATACGGCACCCGGACCTTGTACCGCTCGGTCCGCGGGCGAAAGCCATTGTGGCACTTCGGTCTTGAACCAGAGGAAGTGGCGCCGTTCCTGGCCGAGTACGGCTGGCGACTCAGGGAGCAACTCGGACCCGACGAACTCATGCAGCGCTATGTCGCGCCCACCGGGCGCAAGCTGAACACCTCGCAGGTCGAATGGTCGGCATACGCCGAGAAAATGTAGCGGACAGACCTCCGCCCCTGCTCGCCGAGCGTGGGCCCGAGCGTCAGACTTCGATGACCGTCGGCACGATCATCGGTTGGCGGCGGTAGGTCTCGCCCACCCATTTGCCGACGGTGCGGCGCACCCCCTGGGCGATCCGGATCGGGTCGACGACGTTGTTGGCGGCCAACGCTTCCAGTTCAGCTTCGACCTTGCGCACCACGGGTTCCAGCGCCTTCGGATCTTCGGAGAAACCGCGCGATTGCAGGTGCGGCGGCAACACCGGTACCGCGGTGCCGCGCTTGACGACGACGGTCACCGCGACGAAACCCTGGGCCAAGATCAGCCGCTCGCCCAGCGTGATGTCACCGACGTCGCCGGTGATCAAGCCGTCGACGAACATCTTCCCGACCGGCACCGCGCCCGCGATCCTGGCCTTGCCGGCCACCAGGTCGACACTGACGCCGTTCTCGGCCACCAGAATCGACTCCTCGGGCACCCCGGTGCTGGCGGCCAGCTTGGCGTTGGCCCGCAGGTGCCGCCAGGTTCCGTGCACCGGCATGACGTGGCGCGGACGTACCCCGTTGTAGAGGAACAGCAACTCCCCGGCGTAGGCGTGACCCGAAACATGCACGCGCGCTTGAGCATTGGTGACAACCCGGGCGCCGATCTTGGCCAGCGCATCGATGACGCCGAACACCGCCTCCTCGTTGCCCGGGATCAGTGAGGACGACAGCACGATGAGGTCGCCCGCCGTCAGCGTGATGCTCCGGTGCTCGCCGCGCGACATCCGCGACAGCGCCGCCATCGGCTCGCCCTGGGTGCCGGTGGTGACCAACACCACCTGGTCGGGCGGCAGCATCTCGGCTGCCGCGATGTCGACCAGGTCGGAATCCGCGACGTTCAAGAACCCGAGATCGCGCGCGATCGCCATGTTACGCACCATGGACCGGCCGACGAACGACACCCGGCGGCCCAATGCCACTGCGGCATCGATGATCTGCTGCACCCGGTCAACGTTGGAGGCGAAACACGCCACGATGACCCGGCCGTCTGCACCGCGGATCAACCGGTGCAGGGTGGGGCCGATTTCGCTTTCCGACGGCCCGACCCCGGGGTGCTCGGCGTTGGTGGAATCGCACAGGAACAGATCCACACCGGCGTCGCCCAGTCGCGACATACCGGGCAGGTCGGTCGGGCGGCCGTCGAGCGGCAACTGGTCGAGCTTGATGTCACCGGTGTGCAGCACGGTGCCCGCACCGGTGTACACGGCGATGGCCAGCGCGTCGGGAATGGAGTGGTTGACGGCGAAGTATTCGCACTCGAACACGCCGTGCCGGCTGCTCTGGCCCTCTTTGACCTCGACGAACACCGGTTTGATGCGGTGCTCGCGGCACTTGGCAGACACCAGCGCCAGGGTGAACCTGGAGCCGACGACCGGGATGTCCGGGCGCAGCTTGAGTAGGAACGGAATCGCCCCGATGTGGTCCTCGTGGGCGTGGGTGAGCACCAACGCCTCGATGTCGTCCAGGCGGTCTTCGATGTGACGCAGATCGGGCAGGATCAGGTCGACACCCGGCTCATCATGGGTGGGGAACATGACCCCGCAGTCGATGATCAGCAGCCGACCCAAATGCTCGAAAACCGTCATGTTGCGGCCGATTTCGCTGATCCCGCCGAGCGCGGTGACCCGCAGTCCGCCCGCGGTCAGCGGACCGGGTGGAGCGAGTTCGGAGTTCACGCGCGGCTCACCGGAGCACGGATGCCGCACGCATATCGGCGGCAAGTGCGTCGAGTTGTTCCGGGGTGGCGGCGACCTGCGGCAACCGGGGGTCACCGGCGTCGATGCCCTGCAGACGCAGACCCGCTTTGGACAACGTCACCCCACCCAGCCGGGCCATCGCGTTGCACAGGGGCGCGACCGAGACGTTGATTTTGCGGGCGGTGGCGAGATCTCCAGAGTTGAACGCGGACAACAACTCTCGGAGTTGACCAGCGGCCAGATGCGAGATCACGCTGATGAAACCCGTCGCGCCCACGGCCAGCCAGGGCAGATTGAGGGCGTCGTCCCCGGAGTAGTAAGCCAACCCGGTCTCGGCGATGACCTGTCCCCCGCTGTGCAGGTCGGCCTTGGCGTCCTTGACCCCGACGATGTTCGGGTGCGACGCCAGCGCCCGCAATGTATCGGGGTCGATCGGCACGATTGAGCGCGGCGGAATGTCGTAGAGCACGATCGGCAGGTCGGTCGCGTCCGCGACGGCGGTGAAATGCGCCTTGAGCCCGCTCTGCGGCGGCCTGGAGTAATACGGGGTGACCACCAGCAGTCCGTGCGCACCTTCGGCCGCCGCGGCTTTGGCCAGCTTGATGCTGTGCGCGGTGTCATAGGTGCCCGCGCCGGCCACGATCCGTGCCCGGTCGCCCACCGCGTCCAGAACCACTCGCAACAGCTCACGCTTCTCGTCGTCAGTGGTGGTCGGCGACTCGCCGGTGGTGCCTGAGACCACCAGACCGTCACAGCCCTGATCAACCAGGTGGGTTGCCACCCGGGCCGCAGCCTTGGTGTCCAGCGCGCCCTCGGCGTCAAACGGTGTCACCATCGCGGTCAGCAGGGTCCCCAGACGTGCCGGGGCGTCAAATCCGACGGTGCTCACGGTTCCCCAGATTACCTGGCTACGGCAAGCCGTTTGGCATTGCCGCGGACTCGGGCTTCGGTCACCCGGTCCGATGGCGACCTGCGCCTTCCCCCGCCGCACGGACTCAGGCTTCGGTCACCCGGTCCGATGGCGACCTGCGCCTTCCCCCGCTGCACGGACTCGGGCTTCGGTCACCCGGTCCGATGGCGACCTGCGCCTTCCCCCGCTGCGCGGACTCAGGCTTCCGTCACCCGGTCCGATGGCGACCTGCGCCTTCCCCCGCTGCGCGGGCTCAGGCTTCGGTCGCGAAAGGACTGGTCGCAACTTCGGAGCCGTCCGCCAGGCTGGTCACCTCGAAGTCGGCGAACACCGCGGGCGCGACGTCGGCGAGTTGACGCAGGCACGCGATGGCCAGTCGGCGGATCTCCACGTCGGCGTGTTCGCTGGCCCGCATGGCGATGAAGTGCCGCCAGGCCCGATAGTTGCCAGTCACCACGATGCGCGTCTCGGTGGCGTTCGGCAGTACCGCACGGGCAGCCTGGCGGGCCTGCTTGCGCCGCAGCACGGCGTTGGGTTGATCGGCAAACTTGGCTTCCAGCTTGGCCAGCAGCTCGGTGTAGGTGGCGCGGCTGGCGTCGGCTGCCGCAAGCAGGATCTCCCGCAGTTCGGGGTCGTCCTCCATCCCGGGCGGGACCACGATCTGCGACTCGTTTTCGGGCACGTAGCGCTGGGACAGCTGGGAGTAGGAGAAATGCCGGTGCCGGATCAGCTCATGGGTGCAGGACCGCGAGATCCCGGTGATGTAGAACGACACACTGGCGTGTTCGAGCACCGAGAAATGTCCGACGTCGATGATGTGCTTGATGTAGCCGGAGTTGGTCGCCGTCCGCGGATTGGGTTTGGACCAGCTCTGATAGCAAGCCCGGCCGGCGAACTCGACCAGCGCCGAGCCGCCTAGGCCGTCGGTCGTCCAGGGCACGTCCGGGGGCGCCAGGAAGTCGGTCTTGGCGATCAGTTGCACGCGGAGCGGTGCGGTCTGGGCCACGGCGCTCACCTTAACCCGCGGTACCGGTACCGGCGTCGGCCGGTTTGCTCCACCGCGGGGATGAGTTGCTCGACCTGGTCGGCAGCGTGGGTCAGCTCAACGCCGATTCGCCGAACGCCTCAAGCAACTCCTTCGTCGATCGCGCGACCTTCTCGTCGACGGCTTCTACAGCCTGTTCGACGACCGGCGTACCGATGCACGGCCGGGCGTCTCGATCTCCGCCAATGGCTCCGACTGAAGAAACCACGGTATGTGTTGATAGACACATACCGTTGGCGAGAGCTGGGGCAGTCCCGCGCCACCAGCGATAGGCCACCCCAGGTGGCTGATCTCATCGTCGGTCGACGCGATGTGGGTAGCCGTCGCTTCGGCTTGCGAAAGTCGCAGCTGACCGCTCAGTTTCACCGTGTCGGTCCTGTTCATCAGCCCGACTGCCCGGAGGCCGTTTCCAGTTCAGCCGCCAGATCACCCCGATCGGCCACCGAGACCCCGCTCAAGCCCAACCACCTCGCCATCGACGCCAGCTCCTTGGCCAGCGCCCCCGCTACCCGCCGGCGATCGATCCCGGGCTCCCCAAACGCACCCAGCACCCGCAGCGCATCGGCGGCGCGGTCAGCCTTGAGGTCCACCCGCGCCACCAATTGACCGTCCAACAGCAAGGGCCACACGTAGTAGCCGTACTGCCGTTTGGCCGCCGGCGTGTAGATCTCGATGCGGTAGTGAAAGCCGAACAGCCGCTCCACCCGCGGCCGGAAGAAGATCAGCGGGTCGAACGGGCACAGCAACGCGGTGCCGCGGTCGTAGCGAGGCACCGAACGCGCCCGTAGATATGCCGGTGCCGTCCAGCCGTCAACCTCCACCGGCTCGATCTCACCGTGGGCGACCAACTCGGCTACCGCCGGTTTGACCTGCTGCGCGGACAGCCGGAAGTAGTCGCGGATGTCGGCTTCGGTACCCACCCCCAACGCGGTGGCCGCCCGCAGCACGAGTTCGCGGATGGCCTCGTCGTCGTCGACGTTGCGGGCCAGCACGTCGGCCGGCAACACGCGTTCCACCAGGTCGTAGTGCCGTGCGAATCCGACCCGGGTGGCCGTCGTCAACACCCCGGCGGCGAACAGCGCCTCGGCAACCCACTTGGTGTCGCTACGCCCCCACCAGGGTCCCCGCGCGCCGCGGGGTTCCGCTTCGAGATGCGTTTCGATCTCACCGGCGGTGCTGGGCCCGAGTTCGGCAACAGCGGCCAGGACGTCGTCGGCGAGTTGTGGGTTGGCTTTGACGATATGGACCCCCCACCGGCCGTGCTGGTATTGCCGCATCCGCCAGCGCATCAACGGCCAATCGTCCACCGCCATCAGCGCAGCTTCGTGCGCCCAGTATTCGGCGAACAGCCGTGCGCTTCGTGGCCCCCACGCGGCGCGATCCAGCACATCGCGGTCATAAGGTCCGAGCCGGCTGAACACCGGGGCGTAATGGGCCCGCACCGCCACCGACACGGAATCCAGCTGTAGCACCTGGATCCGCGAAATCAGCCGCCGCAGCTGCGCACGGGTGATGGGAGCCTGGGGCCGCGGTGCGCCGAATCCCTGCGCCGCCACGGCTATCCGCCTGGCCTGCGCGGTGGTCAGCCTGGGAATGCGGACCGACACCGCGCCGAGACTACCGGTTCGTTGCAGTCAACGGCCGTATTGCCGCCGGCTATCCCGCGGCGACTTTCCGGCCTGTTGCGCCGTTGGTGTCGGCCGAGTTGCCCTGTTCCCCGAATGCCACCTCGGCGTCGTGTGCCGCCTGCAGAGCAGCCGGAATCGATTCCAGGTCGCGGTAGACGCCCATCAGCTGCTCCAGCACCTTGATCCGCTGCCGGGCCGCCTCGACCACAGCGCGCCGGGCCTGCTCACGGTAATGATCGGCTTCCTGTTTGGTGTCGGCCAGGAGTTGGTCGCGCTCGCGTTGACTTTCCTGCCAGGCGTCGTCGATGGCCGATCGCGTCTCGGCGCGCATGGCGGCCAGCTCGGCCTCGAGGCGCTGCTTGGTCTCGGCGTACTCGGCTTCCATCTCCTGCTGCCGCGCGACCAGGCCCGCCACCAGCTCTTCGTGCTTGCGCCGCTCCGCTTCAGCCTCGGCCCGAGCCTCGGCAAGGAGCGCGTCGGCTTCGGCTTGCGCCTCGGCCTGCATCTGGGACACCTCGTCGACGGCACGGCGCAGCATCTTCGCCATCCGCTGCTGCACCGCGTGCGGCGAATCCGACGTTTCGATGAGCAGGTCGACCTCGTTGCGCAGCGCCGCCGCCTGCTCGCCGGATTCCGTCAACCGGGTCCGGAGACTCTCGACGTCGTCGCGCAACAGCTGCTGCCTGGTGGTCAGCGCCTCGATGTGCGCATCGACCGCGGCCGGGTCGTAGCCCCGGAACCTGCGGGCGAATGTCTTGACGGGTTCGGTCACCATTTGCATTCCCCCTTCTTCACTTCCCGGCCTACCGAGGCGACCACGTCAGACGCGGCGGGCCGGCAGTTACGGCCGTATATAGCTGTGGAACCGGTACCGCAATCCTTCGCGGCTGACCAGCCATTCCCCCGTTGTACCCACCCACGCCTCGTCGAGCAGGGGGGCCAGCGCGTCTTCGTCGTCGCGCGGCAGTTCAATATCGACCTCGGTGACTTCACACCGGGTGGCCAG
The DNA here is from genome assembly GCF_059812965.1 of Mycobacterium sp. NGS29. NCBI lineage: Bacteria > Bacillati > Actinomycetota > Actinomycetes > Mycobacteriales > Mycobacteriaceae > Mycobacterium > Mycobacterium sp. NGS29. The sequence continues at coordinate 269,406 of NZ_JCALDR010000004.1, read as the reverse complement.
CGGCAACGCCAGCGCATAGATCTGCCCGCCGCCAATTATCCACGTGTCGTCTGCGGTCAACGCCTGGTCCAACGATCCCATCACTTGGGCACCGTCCGCGGTGAAGCCGGCCTGGCGGGACAGCACGATGTTGCGGCGCCCCGGCAACGGCCGCACCCGGGCGGGCAGCGAGTCCCAGGTATGCCGACCCATCACCACCGTGTGCCCCATCGTCAGCTGCTTGAACCGGGCCAGGTCCTCGGGCAGGCGCCACGGGATGTCGCCACCGCGGCCGATCACACCGGACGTGGATTGCGCCCAGACCAGGGCCGTCATACAGCTACAGGTGCTTTGATTGCCGGGTGCGGGTCGTAGTTCTCCACGACGACGTCGTCATAGGTGTAATCAAAGATCGAATTCCGTTGTTTCAGAACAAGTTTCGGATAGGGACGAGGTTCGCGGCGCAGCTGCAGCGCCACCTGTTCGACGTGATTGTCGTAGATGTGGCAGTCCCCACCGGTCCAGACGAACTCACCGACCGCCAGTCCGGCTTGAGCGGCCATCATGTGGGTGAGCAGCGCGTAGCTGGCGATGTTGAACGGCACCCCGAGAAACAGGTCGGCGCTGCGCTGGTAGAGCTGGCAGCTCAGCCGGCCGTCGGCCACATAGAACTGGAAGAACGCGTGGCATGGCGGCAGCGCCATCTGCGGGATGTCGCCGACGTTCCAGGCCGAGACGATGATGCGCCGCGAGTCCGGATCGGTACGCAGCAACTCCAGCGCGGCACTGATCTGGTCGATGTACGCACCATCCGGCGTCGGCCAGGACCGCCACTGGACACCGTAGATCGGGCCGAGTTCTCCTGTGTCGCTTGCCCATTCGTCCCAAATGGTGACGCCGTGCTGGTGCAGCCAGCCGATGTTGGACTCACCGCGCAGGAACCACAGCAACTCATACACCACCGACTTGAAGTGCACCTTCTTGGTGGTGAGCAGCGGAAACCCGGCCGACAGGTCGTATCGCAGCTGCTGGCCGAACAGGCTGCGGGTCCCGGTACCGGTGCGGTCGGATTTGGCCGTCCCGGTCTCGAGGACTAGGCGCAACAGATCCTCGTAGGGCGTCGCAACAGGCACGCGGTCAGGATAGCGGCGATCGCAAGCGCGGCGAAGCCGGGCGCCGCGGGTCGACGCCATAGATGACGCGGCGATCGCAAGCGCGGCGAAGCCGGGCGCCGCGGGTCGACGCCATTGGATACGTGGAAGCGTCTGGAGTAGAACGGGAGCCATGCCGAAAATCACTGATAGCGTCACCACTCCCGACGGCACCTGTCCGGTGCGCTTCTTCACGCCCGACGGCACGGGCCCCTGGCCCGGCGTGATCATGTTCCCCGACGCCGGCGGTGTGCGCGACACCTTCGACGAGATGGCGGCCAAGCTGGCCGGATTCGGTTACGCCGTGCTGCTTCCCGACGTGTACTACCGCGAGGGTGACTGGGCCCCGTTCGACATGACGAGCGCCTTCGGCGACGCCGAGGAACGCGCCCGCATCATGTTCATGATCGGCACCTTGACGCCGGACCGGATCACCCGGGATGCCGGCGCCTACTTCGACTATCTGGCGAGCCGTCCCGAGGTCACCGGGGATCGCTTCGGCGTCTGCGGCTACTGCATGGGTGGCCGCATCTCGGTGCTGCTGGCCGGACGGCTGCCGGAGCGGGTGGCTGCGGCGGCATCGTTCCACGGCGGCGGTCTGGTGACGGACAACGAATACAGCCCGCACCTGCTGGCCGACCGGATGAACGCGGTGGTGTATGTGGGCGGCGCCGAGAAGGACCCGTCGTTCACCGCCGATCAGGCCGAACAGCTCGGCAAGGCACTGACGGCCGCGGGCGTGCGGCACACCATCGAGTGGTACCGGGCCGGCCACGGGTTCGCGGTACCCGACAATGGCCCCTATGACGTCGCCGCCGCCGATCGGCACTGGGCGGCGTTGAGGGAGACCTTCGAATCGGCGCTCAGTTAGCAGTCAGCTGACCGGCAGGTCGACCAGTTCGGCCAGGCGCGACCGGTGCCGGTACTCGGTGCCGAACGCCAACTGGTCGCTCTTGGCACGCTTGAGGTACAGGTGCGCGGGATACTCCCAGGTCATCCCGATGCCCCCGTGCAACTGCACGCACTCCTCGGCGGCATGCACGACCGCGCCGCTGCAGAAGGCCTGCGCGACGGACGCCGCGACCGCCGAATCCTGATCACCGCGGGCATTCGTGTCGGCAGCGTAGCGGGCTGCCGACGTCGCCGAGCTCACCTCGAACCACAGATCGGCCAACCGGTGCTTGATCGCCTGATACGACCCGATCGCACGACCGAACTGCTTGCGTTCCTTCACATATCGCAGTGTGGTGTCGAAACACCACTGCATCAGCCCGAGCTGCTCGGCGGCCAGCAACGCCACCCCCAGCTGTAACGCCGCGGTGATCGCATCCGCCCCCGCGCCGACCCGCCTGGACGCGGCACCGGAAAATCGCACGTCGGCAAGGGGTCTGGTCATGTCGAGGGCCAGCACCGGCGACACGTCGACGCCGGTCGCATCCCGCGAAACAGTATGCAGCTCAACGCCATCGACCCCGGCGACCGGCACCACAAGCACGTCGGCTTCAGCAGCGCCGGCGACAGTGTTGACCACGCCGCTCAGCCCGTCGGCGCCCGGCAACCCCGTGACCGCATCCCACGGCGCGGTGGTCAGCGGCACCACCAGTGCAGCAGTGACCTCGCCGCAGGCCAGCGCGGACACCGTCTCGGTGTCTCCGGCCGTCAACAGCGCCACCGTCGCGACTACCGCGCTGGACAGGAACGGCACCGGAGCGACGGCCCGGCCGATCTCCTCCATCACCACCGCGGCCTCGCGTGCGCCGGCACCCGCCCCACCGAGCGATTCCGGTACCAGCAGGCCCGCCACCCCCAGCTCCGCGGCCAGCGTGCGCCATACCGGTGAAAAGTCTTGCGGCGGAGAATCATAGGACTTGGTGACGATTTCCGGCGGGCACCGCTCGGCGAACAACTGCCGAACGTTCTCGCGCAGTGCCTCCTCGGTGTCGGAATACAGCAGGTCTGTCATCGGGGGATGTCCTTCCAGGCGACGTCCTTGTCGACGCGGTGTTCCCCGGGCAGACCCAGTACCCGCTCGGAGACGGTGTTGCGCAGGATTTCCGACGTTCCGCCTTCGATCGAGTTGCCGCGAGCCCGCAGGTAGCGATATCCGGGGCCGCGGCCGGTCAGGTCGACCACTTCCGGGCGGCGCAGCGTCCAATCGTCGTAGCGCAGCCCGTGCTCACCGTGCAACTCGACTTCGAAACCCGAAATCGCTTGGGCCAGTTCGGCGAACATCACCTTCATGCCGGCGCCTTCGGGCCCGGGTTGCCCGGCGACCGCTTGCTGGCGCAGCCGTTCGCCGCTGAGCCGGAAGACTTCCGCGGCCACCCATAACCGCATCAGTTCGTCGTGCATTGCGGGGTTGCGTAGCCCGGGCCGGTCCCGCCAGGCCCCGGTGACCTTGCCGATATGACCGCCTTCGCGCGGCACCCCGGCCCGCGTGCCGATTGCGACGCGTTCGTTGTTCAGTGTGGTTGTGGCAACCCGCCATCCGCCCCCTACCGGACCCAACCGGTTGGCGTCGGGCACCCGGGCGTCGGTGAGGAACACTTCATTGAACTCCGCCTCGCCGGTGATCTGCCGCAGCGGCCGGATCTCCACCCCCGGTTGCGTCACATCGCACAGAAAGTATGTCAGGCCAAGGTGTTTGGGAACGGTGGGGTCGGTGCGGGCGACCAGGATGGCCATGTGCGCATGCTGGGCCTGCGACGTCCACACCTTCTGTCCGTTGACAATCCATTCATCGCCGTCGCGTACCGCGCGGGTGGCCGCGGCGGCCAGGTCTGATCCCGCTCCCGGTTCACTGAACAACTGGCAGTAGATCTGCTCACCGGTGAACAACGGGCGCAGAAACTTTCGTTTCTGCTCGTCGGTACCGAACGCCGCGATGGTCGGCGCCGCCATCCCCATGCCGATGTAATTCTTCGGGGTGCCGCCCACCGGTGCGCCGGCCGCGGCCAGTTCCAGGTCGACCTTCTCCTGTGCGGCCCGGGGCAGGCCGAGCCCGCCGAAGCCCACCGCCAGGTGCACCCACGCCAGTCCGGCGTCGTATTGAGCGCCGAGGAATTCCCGCGTTTCGGTGCTGGCGGGAGGGTGCTGGTCGAGTAACTCCTGCACCCGTTGGGCCAGGTCCTCGCTGATCATCTGGCCTGAAATCCCTGCGCTGCGCCCAGCAGCAGACCACCGTCGATCACCATGGTCTCGCCGGTGATCCAGCTGGCGGCATCGGACACCAGGAACGCCACCGCAGCCGCGACGTCGTCTGGTTCACCGATCCTGCCCAGTGCGATGGAACTGGCCAGCGGATCTTCGTGGTCCTTCCACAGTGCCTCGGCGAGCTTGGTGCGCACCACGCCCGGACAGATCGCGTTGACCCGTACCCGCGGCGAAAGTTCAAGTGCCAGTTGCTTGGTCACGTGGATCAGTGCGGCTTTGGTGGCGTTGTACATGCCCATGGCCGGCGACTGATGCATGCCGCCGATCGAAGCGGTGTTCACGATTGCACCGCCGTGCTCACCCATCCCCGATTTGACGACGAGCGACGTCCACAACAACGGCGCCCACAGGTTGACGTCGAAGATCTTGCTGAACCGAGCGTGGTCCTGGTCGATCAGCGGTCCGTAGGCCGGGTTGGTACCGGCGTTGTTGATCAGGATGTCCACCCGGCCGAAACGCTCGAGCGTGAGATCGACGCACCGGCGCGCGGCGTCCTCGTCCACGGCGTGCGCGCCGACGCCCAGCGCAGTCCCGGCGACCTCCGCTGCCGCCGCCTCGGCCGCTTCCTGCTTGCGCGCGGTGAGGACGACGTTCGCGCCGGCCGCGGCGAGCTGTTGCGCGATCGCCAACCCGATGCCGCGGGAGGCGCCGGTGACGATAGCGGTGCGGCCGGTCAGGTCTGTTGAAGTCATGGTGGGAACGCCTTCTGTCGCTTGGAAGTAGGGTTGCGATCTGCGAGGTTTGAATTTGCGCACGCGTGGTATGCGAAACGCATGTTATCGAAATTCATTTCACTGAAACCACTGGTGGTGGCCGGGGCCGTCGCTACGGCGATCGCTGCGGCGCCACTGGCCTCCGCCGACGTTGTCGCGTCGGGGCCGGGCGCTCCCAGCACCGGCATCACCCACTTCATCCCGCTTGACCCCGGCGGCGGCGGTTGCGACCCGAACGGCAACTGCGGCTCCGGCGGCGTCAACGGCGGACCTGGTGGCGGTCCTGGCGGTCAGGGCTGCATTCCGGGTGTCGGCTGCGGCGAGGGTGGCCAGTTCTTCGGTCCGAACGGGATTCCCGGCGGCGAAGGCTGTCTGCCCGGTGTCGGCTGCGGCTCTGGACACGGCTAAACGCATCCTCACCCTCGGTGGCCCGGGAGCCTGGTGATCCAGGCCCGTGTCGCCGCGGGATCGACGACGTCGTCCAGTTCGAACGTGGTGCCCGCACGCAACGCCTTGCCGTGTTCGTACGCGGCTGCGACGAGTTTGTCGAAGAGTGCTTGCCGCTCTGAGTCGTCAGCGGCGGCGGCGAGTTCCTTGGTGAAACCAAGTCGCACAGCACCTTCCAGCCCCATACCGCCGATCTCCCCGGTCGGCCACGCGATCGTGAACTGCGGCGCGTGGAACGATCCGCCGGCCATGGCCATCGCACCCAGTCCGTAACCCTTGCGCAGGATGACCATGCCGAAGGGCACCGTCAACTGCGCGCCGAGAATGAACATGCGGCCGAAACGGCGCACGGCAGCTTCCTTCTCTGCTTCCGGGCCCACCATGAATCCCGGTGTGTCGCACAGCGAAACGATCGGCAATCCGAACGCGTCGCACCTCGACAGAAAATCGCCGGCCTTATCGGCGGCTTCGGCGTCGATGGCACCGCCGAGGTGGTGGCTGCTGTTGGCGATCAGCCCGTATGCCACGCCCTCGACACGCACCAGTGCGGTGACGATGCCGACGCCGTACTCCGGCCGCAGTTCCAGCACCGACCCGACGTCCGCGATCGAATCGATCGCCCGGTGCACGTCGTAGGCACGTAGCCGGTTCTGCGGCACCACTTGCCGGGCAAGCCGAGGATCGGGCGCCTCCCAGTCGCGGACGTCACCCTGGAAGTACGACAGATAACGCTTGGCCAGCGACACGGCATGCGACTCGTCGCGGGCCACCAGACTGACCACGCCGTTGCGCCGCTGCACCTCGATAGGTCCGATCGCCTCCGGGGGGTAGACCCCGAGCCCGCCGCCCTCGATCATCGCCGGCCCGCCCATGCCGATGTTGGCATCCGGCGTAGCGATGATGACGTCACACACCCCGGCCAGCGCGGCGTTGCCGGCGAAGCAACGCCCGGACACGATCGACACCAGCGGGACGCGCCCGGACATCTCTGCCAGCACCCGGAACGTCGGCACATCCAGCCCGGCGTGCCCGCCTACGTCGGTGTCTCCGGGCCTGCCGCCGCCGCCTTCGGCGAACAGCACCACCGGCAACAGTTTCCGGACTGCCAGGTCGAATACACGGTCGGTTTTGGCGTGATTGCGCATGCCTTGCGTCCCGGCGAGCACGGTGTAGTCGTAGGACACCACCACCGCCTCAGCGGCCTCGCGCCCGAAGGTATCTGCGCCGATGGTTGCCAGGCCTGCCACCAGGCCGTCCGCCGGAGTGTTGGCGATCAAGTCCTCCTCGGTACGCCTGCTGCGCTGAGCGGCGATCGCCAGCGCACCGTACTCGATGAAACTGCCGGGATCGACCAGGTCGGCGATGTTCTCGCGGGCGGTCCGCCGGCCCTGCTTGTGCCGTTTGGCCACTGCCGCGTGGCGGGCCTCGTCCAGAGTCATCGCATGCCGCCGCCGCACCTCGTCGAGATCAGCCCGGGGGCGGTCGAGATCGACTGCGGCTGAGCTGGATCCCTTGTCCGCACCAGCTCCGGCGCCGGCGAAGACCACGAGCGGGTCGCCGGTGCCGACGACCTGACCCGGCGTAACCAGGCTGCGAACCGTCCGCAGCGACTGCGGCGCCACCAGCGCGTGCTGCATCTTCATCGCTTCGAGCACCACCACCTGACCGCCTGCTGCCACGTCCGCTCCCTCGGGAACCACCTCGATCACCGTGCCGGCCAGTTGGGCACGCAACACTTCTTCACCCGGGTAGAGCTCGACATGGGTGTGCTGGTGCTGCTGGTGTGGCTTCACGGCGGCCGTCAGCTCGGGGAGCTTGTCGTCGAGCAGGCTCGTCGATGCCGTACCGGATTGAAACTGGCTGTCGCACATGAGTTCTCGTAGTAACTCGATGTTCGTGCCGACGCCTTCGATGCTGAACTCCGCCAACGCAGTGCGCGCCTTTCGGACCGCGGCGGAAAACGACGAGCTCCGTACATGGGTGACGACCTTGGCGAGCAGCGAGTCATAGCTGGGGCTCAACACCAGGCCCGCGCGGCCGTAGGTATCCACCCGCACCCCTGGTCCGCTCGGCGGCGAGAATACGCTCAGGGTTCCGGTAGCCGGGAGGACGGAACCGTCGGCCCCGAAAGTCTCTGCGTTGACCCGGGTTTGAATTGCGATACCTGTCCGCGCCGCAGGCTCGCCGATCACTTCGATGCCATCCGAGCCGATTCCGGCCGGCAGACCCAGCTCGTAGAACGACGCGCCGCCGGCGATGGCCAACTGCACTGCGACCAGATCGACCCCGGTCACCTCCTCGGTGACGGTGTGCTCCACCTGGATCCGTGGGTTGACTTCGAGGAACACGAATTCATCACCGCTGAGCAGGAATTCGACGGTGGCCACACCACGTAGCCGCGCCCGCGCGCACAACCGGACCGCTGCCTCGTGCAGACTGCGCCGCAACTGGTCGGAGAGCTGTTGTGCAGGAGCGATTTCGATGAGCTTCTGAAAGCGCCGCTGGATGCTGCAATCCCGGTCACCCAGGGCCAGCGCACGCGTCTGGTGACCCATCGGCGCGGCAACGATCTGCACTTCGATGTGCCGTGCGGTGGGCAGCACCGCCTCGGCGAACAAGCTCGAATCGGCGAAGCCCAGCTGCGCCTCCGCGGCGCATTGCCGAAAGGCAGCGTCGATCTCATCGACGCTGTGTACCTTGCGCATGCCGCGGCCGCCGCCTCCGGCCAGCGCCTTGATCATGATGTCGCCGTCCTGGGCGGCGAAGAATTCGCGGATGTCCTGGATGCTGCTCGGCCCGTCGGTAGCCGGAAGCACCGGCACGCCGGCATCGGTTGCGGCGGCGCGTGCCGATGACTTGTTGCCGACCAGGTCCAGCACTTCGGGGGCGGGCCCGACGAACGTGCGCCCCGCGGACGCGCAGGCGCGGGCGAAATCTGCGCTCTCGCTGAGGAATCCGTAACCGGGATGAATCAGTCGCGCACCACAGCGTGCTGCCGCGGCGAGGATCGACTCCCCGTCCAGGTAGGCGGATACCCCGTTGCCGGGCAAAGCGATTGCTTCGTCGGCGGCGTGCACGTGTGGACTGTCGGCGTCGTCGGCGGCATAAATTGCCACCGTCCGGATACCTAATTCGATTGCGGTGCGCACGATGCGCAGGGCGATTTCGCCGCGGTTGGCGATGAGCAGCGTCGTGTGGTCATCGCGCGGTGGTGGCCGCATGGGCCAAGCCTACGGACCGCTCAGAAGACACCCTGGGTGGGCATCACGATCGGCTTGACGCCGTACCGCGGCACTGACCCGCGGCCGGATCCGTGCGCGACTGCCACCATGCCGGGAGCTACCGACGGCTCTTCATCCTCGTCGCCAACCGTCCAGCCGGTGGCTTCCACGGCCGGGCGCTCGGTGGTCACCGGCGCGGCGACCGGCCAGTTCGCCGGCACCGACAATTCGCCGACGAGCAGGGCTTTGCCCAGGTGAGCCACCGGCGGCGCGCCCGCGTTCATGGAGCGCGTCAACGGCGCGGGCCGGATACCCGAATCGGCCGCGCCGGCAATGGTTTCGATCTCTTCCTCGTCGTCGCCGCCCATCGGCCAGCCGACACCGTAGTCCCAGTAGGTCGCTCGCTGGTGGTTGAGCGATTCGACCCACCAGAGGTCGGCGCGATCGAATGCGACCAGCAGCTCCATCCAGTTCGAAGCCTCTGCCGCGCCGGGGGCCGCGAGACCGGTGACTGCCTCCGGACCGCTGGCGATCAGGCCACGGAGCTCCGCCGGACCGGTGGCGGCGGCCTGCCCCACCGCGGCGGCCTGCGCAACGGCGGCGGCCTGGTTAGCGGCCCCGGCCGCATCGGCGACGGGCGCCGGGTCGGTGAGGGGATTCAGTTTGGCCGCCGCGGCCGAGCTAGCGGCGTAGCTGTACATCGCCGAAGCGTCCTGGGCCCACATTTCGCAGTAGCGAGCCTCGGTGGCGGCAATGGCCGCCACGTTGTGCCCGAACGTGTCGGTCGCTACCAGTCGGGCAAGCAGCGCGCGGTTTGCGGCCACCTCGGCGGGTGGCACCGTCATGGCATATGCCTGCTCGAAGGCCGCCGCGGAGGCCATCGCCTGCGTCGCGGCGAAGGCCGCGCATTCGGAGGTGTAGGACAGCCACGCCACGTGGGGCTGCACTGCGGCCGCCATCAGCAGCGACGCAGTACCCGTCCACTCGTCGGTGATCAACCGGGTGATGACCGCATCGAAGGAGGATGCTGCCGCGTTCAACTCCGAGGCGATGCCGTTCCACGCGCCAGCGGCCGCGAGCAAGGGCGAAACGCCCGCGCCGGAGTACATGCGGGCGGAGTTGACCTCCGGCGGCAGCGCTCCAAAATCCACTAGGCAGGTCCCATCCCGGTCGAGGCCGCGGCCGTCGACACTCCCCCAGGCATCTACGTCAGCAACAATCTTCCGTCAGCGACAGTCTCGTCGCCGGACTGCGGCCCTAACTCATGGCAAATTCTAATGAACACAACGGTTGCCGTAATTACCTGGTGACGGGTATCATCCCGCCGTCTTTTCATGCGAGTCAGCGCAACGCCGGTCCCCACTGAACCTGCTCGCGGAGTCGACCTTTGAGCAGTTTGCCACCTGCATTGCGGGGCAGCGGCGTCGTCACGACGCTGACGTACTGCGGTATTTTGAAGTCGGCCAGCGAGTTGCGGCAGTGGTCGAGGACCGCGGCCACATCCACCTGTTCTCCGCACAGCACGGCACCGACCTTCTCGCCCATGACCTCGTCGGGCACCGCGAGCACACAGGCGTCCAGGACACCGGGCGCTCCCAGTAACGCCGCCTCGACCTCGACGCTGGAGATGTTCTCCCCACCGCGATTGACGATGTCCTTGAGCCGGTCGACGATGTGCACGCGGCCGGCGTCGTCAACTCGGACCACGTCGCCGGTGTGCAGCCAGCCGTCCACGACGGTGGCGGCGGTGGCCTCCGGGCGGTTCCAGTATCCGGCGGTGATGTTGGCGCCCCTCGTCACCAACTCGCCGACGAGACCGCCCGGCTTGTCCTCGAATGGGATCAGGCCCAGATCCACCGAGGGAACCGCATAACCGACCGAGTCCGCGTGCTCGATCGCCTCCTCGTGGGGCAGGACGGTCATCAGCGACGCACTCTCGGTCATGCCGTATCCGTTGAACACCCTGGCTTTTGGAAACGCCGACTTGACCGCCTGCACCAACGCGGGCGCGATCGGTGCGCCGCCGTAACCGGCCCAGCGCACACCGGACACATCCGTTGCGCCAAAGTTTTTGTGCCGCAACAACAGCGAGTAGATGGCAGGGACGGTGACCAGGACCGATATCCGCTCGGCAGTCAGGGTGTCCATCAGCTGTTCGAGATTGAGAGCGGCCATGATCACCGCCGCCCCACCCAGCCGAGTCGCGGCCAGAAGCTGTGAGTTGCAACCTGTTACGTGAAACAGCGGCACCGAAATTAAGGTGCGCAGATCCGCACCGATGTCTCTGGGCTGTTGCAGGCATCGGACCGCATTCTCGGTGTTGGTCATAAATGCCTCGTGCGTGGTCGGTACCCCTTTGGGATGACCGGTGGTGCCCGAGGTGTAGAACAACGCGGCGACATCTGTGCTGGTGAGGTGTTCGGTCACATAGGGCGAACCGTCAGGCAACGGTGCGTCCCCGGCAAGGTCGACATGGGCTCCGGCATCGGACAACACGAAGTCGACCTCCGGCTGGGCAGAGCGCGTATTGACGGCCACCGCAACGCCTTCGGCCATCACCGTGCCCCAGAACGCCAGCACCCACTTCACCCCCGCGGGATAACGCACCGCGACGCGCTCGCCTGGTTTCAGACCGCCCGCTCGCAGCCCGCCGGCTACCCGTGCCGCACGGTCCCACAGCTGGCGATAGGTCAACCGTTGCGAACCGAGTTCGATCACGGCTTCGCTGTCCGGGTGGGCGTCGACCTGCTCGGCGAGCATGTCCAACAGGGTGGCCGGGAGGTCGTCGTAGTGCGGGACGCCGCGCGCATCCACCGACACCCCCGTTCGCGGGAATGGGTTGTGGCTGCGCGGGATTTCGATGACGGGGGCAGTGGTGGGCATGCCCGGACCTCGCTCTCGGTGGTCCTGAATGTCGACGATCGCGGATTCCGCCATCATGCCCGAGGCATCCTCCGGTGTCGACGCCGACTCTCAGCCTCACAGCTACGCTGTGCTTGATTCTGTTGCAGCGCAGGCTATTCCATGAGTGTTGCCGCGACCGTGGCCCCAAGGTTCCAGCACGCTTCGAGGTCGGCCTTGGTCGGCTTGCCCGATACCAGCACATGGTCGGCGGCTTTCGTCCAGCCCAGGCCGGCGGCGATGCCTTCGATGGCGCGTTCGGCGCCCTCCGTGCCTTCGTTGCCGTGCAGGTAGACCCCGAAAGGGCGGCCACGGGTGGAGTCGAGGAGCTGGTAATAGCTCTGGTCGAAGGCGTGCTTGAGAGCCCCCGAGATGTAACCGAGGTTGGCCGGGGTGCCCAACAGGTAGCCGTCGGCTTCGAGCATCTCGACCGGGGACGCCGTCAACGCCGGGCGCCGGATGACCTCGACGCCCTCGATCTCGGGGTCGGTCGCGCCGGCGACGACTGCTTCGAGCATTTCCTGGCAGTGCGGGGACGGAGTGTGATGGACGATCAACAGCTTCTTGCTCATCCTCGCGCCTCCAGCTGCACGGCGGTCTTCATCGCCTCGCGAGCTCTACGCCTGTCGCCCGCGTAGTCGTACGCCCGCGCCAGGCGATACCAGCGGCGCCAATCATCGGGGTCGTCTTCCACCTCGGAGCGCACGGTGGCGAACAGTGCGTCGGCGGCATCGCGCCGGATCCGTCCGGACGCTCGTCGCGGCAACGTGCTGACGTCGAGTTCCATTCCCTCGTAGGCTATTTGGCGGGCCAGCTTCTGGTGCGCGAACCCGGCCCGGAGCGTCGCGACCATCGCCCACAACCCGAGGAACGGCAGTACCAGCACCGCGAGTCCCAGACCCACGGCGGCCGGCCGACCCGACTGGATCATCACCACGGCGACGCGGCCGAGCATGACGAAGTACGCCAGCATCGCCACGCACAGGAAGGTGATGAGCAGCTGAATTCGTACCGTGCGGGCGGAGTCCGTCATTGCAGGTTGAGCAGCGACTCTATGCCTATGGTCAGGCCGGGGGTCTCCTGAATGCGTCGTACCGCCAACAGCACACCCGGCACGAAGGAGGTGCGATCGAGGCTGTCGTGGCGGATGGTCAGCGTCTCTCCCTCGGTGCCGAACAGCACCTCCTGGTGGGCGACCAGCCCGGCCAGCCGCACCGCATGAACCGGCACGCCGTCGACGTCTGCGCCACGCGCTCCGGGCAGGCTGGTGCTGGTGGCATCGGGGTTGGGCGGCATATCTTTTCGGGCCGCGGCAATCAGCTTGGCGGTGCGGGTCGCCGTGCCCGACGGGGCGTCGGCTTTGTGCGGGTGATGAAGTTCGATGACCTCGACCGAATCGAAGAACGGTGCGGCCTGCTGGGCGAAGTGCATGGACAGCACGGCCCCGATGGCGAAGTTGGGCGCGATCAGCACAGCGGTCCCGGGCTTGGCGGCCAGCCAGGACTCGACCTGGTCGATGCGCTCCGCAGTGAAGCCGGTGGTACCCACGACAGCGTGAATTCCGTTGTCGATCAGGAACTCCAGGTTCCCCATCACGACGTCGGGATGGGTGAAGTCGATGACGACCTCGGTGTTGCCGTCGGTCAACAGGCTCAGCGCGTCCTCCGCATCGACCGCTGCCGAGAGGGTCAGATCCGGTGCCGCCTCGACCGCCCGCACCATCGTCGCGCCGACTTTGCCTCGAGCTCCCAGTACGCCTACCCGCATGGTCTGCAGCCTACTGTTCGCCTGTCGGGGCTCTGACCGGTCGGTAGGGCTCCGTAGGCGCATCCTTGCGGCGGGGCTTCCTGTCGTAGTATTTGCCGCAAAGCGCTAAGCGGTGTGCCGGGAAGTCTGGTCGGCGGTGTGAACGTGTTCGCGTGCCGCAGCCGAAGGATCGAGGTCACCGTGTCCGAAAGTGCATTCAAGCGTGCCACCTTGTTGCTCACCCGCGGGTCCTGGTCCGAGGCATCGCGGATCTCAGCGATCCTCCGCAAGGAAACGGTGGGTGGCGCGCTGCTGCTGGTCGCGTCCGCCATTGCGTTGGTCTTGGCCAACAGCCCCTGGGCGTCGGCCTACGATTCGCTCAAGAATCACCGACTGGGCGCCGATGTTCTCGGCCTTGATCTGAATGCGACGCTCGGAACCTGGGCGTCCCAGGGACTGCTCGCGATCTTCTTCTTTGTCGTGGGGTTGGAGCTCAAGCGCGAATTCGTTGCCGGAGACCTGCGCGACCCCGCGCGTGCCGCGTTGCCCATCGTGGCGGCGGTGGGCGGAATGGTTTTGCCCGCTGTGGTTTTCGTCGCCGTCACCGCCCACGTGGGCGCAGGTGTGACGAGGGGGTGGGCCATCCCGATAGCCACCGACATCGCTTTCGCTGTCGCGGTGCTGGCGGTTATCGGAACGCACCTGCCGTCGGCTCTGCGCAGCTTCCTGCTGACCTTGGCCGTCGTGGACGATTTGTTGGCGATCACCGTGATCGCGGTCTTTTACACCGACCAGATCCGCTTCTGGGCCCTGGTCACCGCTGCGGTGCCGTTGGCGCTGTTCGCCGTCTGCGTGCAGCGGCGGGTGCGTGCCTGGTGGGTGCTTATCCCACTCGCGCTGGCGACCTGGGCGCTCGTCCACGAATCCGGCGTACACGCCACCGTCGCCGGCGTCCTCCTGGGTCTGACCGTCCCGGTGGTTCGCAGCACCGATGCCGGCGGGCCCGAAGCCGGGCCGGGGCTGGCCGAACATTTCGAGCACCGCTTGCGTCCGTTGTCTGCGGGTTTCGCGGTGCCTGTCTTCGCGTTCTTCGCCGCGGGTGTGACGGTCGGCGGGGTCGACGGATTTCTCGACGCGCTCGCCGACCCGCTCACCATCGGCATCGTCGCCGGGCTGGTGATCGGCAAGACCGTCGGCGTCTTCGGCACCGCTCGCCTGGTAGCAGCAGCTACCCGGGCCACCCTCGATGCCGGGCTGCGGTGGGTCGACGTATTCGGCCTCGCGCTGCTGGCCGGGATCGGATTCACGGTGTCGTTACTGATGGGAGAACTCGCCTACGGCGCCGGCTCCAAGCGCGACGAACTCGTCAAGATCGGTGTCCTGAGCGGGTCGTTGATCGCAGCTACCGTCGCGGGGGTAGTGCTGAGGTTGCGCAACCGCCACTATCGGACACTGTGCGCGGAGGAAGAGCTGGACGCCGACCACGACGGGATACCCGATGTCTACACCCGGGGCCGAGGCGACGGGATCAGGCACCCGTAGCGCATCTCTAAGCTGAGGAATCGATGTCCAAATCCGACGGCGGAGGTGCGCGCGTGAGATCCAGCGACATCCGGATCCGCGAAGCAAGGCCGAAAGAATTCGCCAGGGTCGCTGCCATGCAATACCCGGTGTGGCGGCAGTCCTGGCGCGGGATCGTGGCGACGCACGTACTGGACATGCTCAGCACGCCCAAGATCTGGGTGGACATCACTTATCCGGTGACTCTGCGGCGTGGCGGCTGGCGGATGTGGGTCGTGGAGCTGCGGGGCCAGCTGATCGGGATGGCGCTGTTCGGCCCGGACCTGAGCAGTCCCGAGCACATTCAGCTCGACGCGCTTTATGTCGCCGAACAGCACCAACGGCACGGTGTCGGTGGGCTTGTGTTGGACAAGCTGACGCAGACCTTCCCGGACAACGACGTGATTCTGTGGTGTGCTGACCAGAACCGGTTGGCCCGCGACTTCTACGAGAAGAAGGGTTTCCAGCTCGACGGCCGCACCTACGGGATGATGCTGCTGCCCGGCGTGACCGTCCCACACGTCGGCTACCGCTTGTACCGCTCGGCACCGCCCGAAACCAGCGCCGAAACGTCTGTGCCCAGCGCCAGCCCGTCAGCGATCGCGTCCCTGATTACGCCCCGAACAAGCAACCCGATACAGCCGTATGTCATCGACGTGCCCGACTCCGAATTGGACGACCTGCGCCAACGGCTGGCCCGCACCCGCTGGCCGGCCGAAATCGCCGATGCTCATTGGGATTACGGCACTGACCAGACGTTTCTCACGGACGTGATCGAGCATTGGCTGCACCGTTACGACTGGCGGCGCACCGAAGCCGAGATCAACGCGGTGGGATCGTTCATCACCGAGGCGGCCGGTCAGCGCGTGCACTTCCTGCACGCGAAGTCCGAACACCCGCATGCGATCCCGCTGGTGGTGACGCACGGCTGGCCGGGATCGATCGTCGAGTTTCTGGACGCTCTGCCGTTGCTGCGGCGGCGTTTTCACGTCATTGTCGTGTCGATGCCGGGGTACGGGTTCTCCGGGCCGACGCGGCAACGGGGAGTCGACGTCGCCCGCGTCGCCGCCGCCGTTGCCGAGGTGATGGCCCAACTCGGGTACGAACGCTATGTCGCCCAGGGTGGGGACTGGGGCGCGCTGGTCACCCGCTATCTCGGTGAGCACTACCCGCCGCATGTCGCAGCGATCCATACCAACATGTTGTTCGCGCCGCCGGATCAGAACGATCCGAAACTGTTGGCCGACATCTCCGAATCCGAACTCGCCGCGATTGCGGCCAGTATGGAGCGCACCAAGGATGGCACCGCCTACCTGGAATTGCAGTCCACGCGGCCACATTCGCTGGGGTTCGGGTTGGACGATTCACCGGTGGGCCTGGCGGGTTGGATACTCGAGAAGTTCCACGCGTGGTGTGACATCACAGCCGGCATGCCGATCAGCACCGACCGGCTGATCGACAACCTGATGATGTACTGGCTGACCGGCACTGCGACGTCGGCGGCGCGCCTCTACTGCGAGTCGCGACGGGCCGGCACCGGCGCGCTGGACGAGTGGACCGGCCGGGTCGACGTGCCCACCGGATACGCCGTCTACCCCGGCGAACTGCTGCAGACACCACGGGCCTGGGCGGCTGCCCGTTACAACCTGGTGCACTATGCGGTCCAAGACCGGGGTGGTCACTTCGCAGCGTTCGAACAACCCGCACTGTTCGCCGCCGATCTGACGCAGTTCGCCGACACCCTCGAGCAGACGTCGGTCTTCTAGACGTCGACGACGACCCGGTCTCCCCGCGACCGCGACACGCATACGAGCATCTCGCCGTCACCTTCCGCGGTGCGGCCGCGCCGATCTACCTTTCCGGCAAGCACTTTGACTTTGCAGGTGCCGCAGAAGCCCTGCTGACAGGAATAGGCAGTGGTGGGATCGTGGTCGAGCAGGACATCGAGCGCCGAACGGTTCGCCGGAATGTTCAGTACGTCCCCGGATCGGGCGAGTTCGAGCTCGAACGGAGCACCATCGACGATCGGCGGCGGACTGAACCGCTCGTAATGCAGTGGTGCATCGGCATATTCGTTGCGGGCCACCCGGACCGCCTCGAGCATGGCGGCCGGTCCGCAGACGTACACCGCGGTTCTCCGACCGGCACCGGCCAGCAGATCGTCGACCGGCGCGAAACCGCCGCGCTCGTCGTCGGCCCACACCGTCACGCGTTCCGGCGCCACCGCCACCACCTCGTCCAGCAACGGCATGTATTCCCGACTGCGGCCGGTATAGATTGCGCGCCAATCGATTCCGCGTTGCTGCGCGACCCGCATCATCGGCAGGATAGGCGTGACGCCGATGCCGCCGATCACGAACAGCACATCGCGCTCGGACGCACCGAGATAGAACGCGTTGCGAGGTCCTTCGAACACCAGCGTGTCACCGACATCGAAGGCGTCGTGCATCTCGATCGAACCGCCGCCACCGTCCTCGATGCGGCGCACCGCGATGCGGTAGTCCGTACGCCGCCCGGGCGGACCGCACAGCGAATATTGCCGACGCCGCCCCGAGGGCAGCTGAACGTCGACATGTCCACCCGGCGTCCAGGACGGCAACAGTCCCCCGTCCGGGTCAGCCAGCGTCAGGGTCACCACGTCCGGCGCCACGAGTTCGCGTCCAGTCACCGTCGCACGGTGCGTCCGGCGCACCGGCAACACCCGCGACGGCGTCCACCGCGAGGTCGCCGACAACCCGCCCATCACGGTGCGCAGTCCCCACAACACCGTCAGGAAGCGGTCCCGGTCCCGGCGACCGTACAGGTCGGCGGGTCTGCTCGTCCAAATACTCCCCGGCATTGTCATAGTCCTATTTCTGCGTTCTGACGCTGATGCGGCGCATCGCGTGACCGAGTCTGGACTCGGCGGCGACGGGCACCACCGGCGCACCGGTCCGGACGGCCTTGACAATTGCCTTGGCGCTCTTGGCAATGTCGGCGCTGGCGGTACCCAGGCGGACGACTGTGACGGTGATGCCCTCCTCAGCGAATTCGGCGCGCAGGGATTTGCTGTCGTCCAGCACCGCAGCCGTGGTGGTGCTGGGGCTGATGGATGTCGAGGGCAGGTATGCCGCGTCCGCGGCGACATTGATGATCGTGCCGCCCTCGCCACGTTCAACCATCTGGGCACCGAACGCCCGGCTGGTTCCCCACCAGCCCGCCCTGCCGATTCCGGCGTTATTCACCAGGATGTCGATCACCCCGTGCTCGTCGCGCACTCGTGCGGCGAGGTCGTTGATCGCGTCGTCGTCGGTGCTGTCGACCCGATGTACCGCAACCGCAGCACACGCCGCGCGGACGGCGTCTGCAGTCTCATTGGCAGCGGCCAGGTCTGGATCGACGATCACCACCGCGCGGGCACCGTGGCGCGCCAACTCCACCGCAGCGGCCCGGCCGAGGCCCGCGCCCGCCCCGGTGACCAATGCCAGTTTGCCGCGCACCTCCCGCGGGCCGCCGCGGACCACTGAGGCGCCGCGGGGCGAGTCACCCTCCACCACCTGGTCGATCCACTCGCCCGTCAGTCGGGCCACGACATCGGGCCGCGAGGTGACCACCCAGTGGCCGCCTTGAATCGGAATCACCCTGCCGCCCTGCGGAATCGCACCGATGTACCGCTGCAGGGGCGGCTTGATAAAAACGTCCTTTCCCGGTACGAGCACCTGGACGGCGACCTCGATTTCCGGCAGTCCGTCGCCCGGCGACACCAGCGGCCCGGGCAGGTTCTCCCGGTAGAGACTCAGCCCGTTGACGTAGTCGCCGATCGCACGCGGCGGGCGGACGCGCCGGCTCAGGGTGCTCGTCTGGCCGATACGCTCCGCAGCCTCAACGACTTTCACGCCGAGCCCGGAACGGAACGCCAACTCCGGTACCCGCGGGCACAGCAGCAGTCCCAGGTACCCCGAGGACATCACCTGCCCGGCAACCTCGGCGGCGGACCGCGGTGTGCGCACCGATCTGAGAAACCGGCCGGCAGCCGGTAGGTGCGGCCCCGATATCGAGGTGAACGAGGCGATCTTGCGTGCCAGACGCCGGTCGCTGACCGCGGCCCAACCCTGAACCGATCCCCAGTCGTGCGCGAGCAGGTGCACCTGCCCGACACCAAGGCTGTCGATCACCGAGTCCAGGTCGGTCACCAACTGTTCCAGCGCGTACCCGGATCTGCTTGCCGGACAACCTGATTCGCCGGCACCACGCACATCGTAGGCAGCGACGTTGTACCGCGGCACCAGCTTTTCGGCCACGCCGTCCCAGATCCGGTGGTTGTCGGGATAACCGTGCACGGCCAGCACGGACGGGCGTCCCGGGTCGAATTCGTTGTACCGGTGAACCGCCAGGGGGACCCCGTCGGACGCGGCGACAATGCTCATCGGTCAGTGCGAGGCGCGGGCCGCCGGCGACACCGCAAGATATTCGACGGCACGCTCCAGCCCGCCCAGTTCCGACGGATGGAAGCCCGGACGGTAGTACGAGCCGACCGCCCGGATCAGCGGTAGCGGTCCCGGCACCAGTCCGCGACGCGCGGCCTTCAGGTAGTCCCGCCAGCGCGCCCGGGTGCCCGGTGGCACGCACGGGTCGACTGAGAACATGAACCGCACGCCGCGGATCCACAACAGCAGCAACACCGGCGCGACCACCAGCTGGGCGCGTACCTGCCGCCAGTACCCGGACCGCAGGTGCTTCATGGTGTCGAAAGCCACGGCTTTGTGCTCGACTTCCTCGGCACCGTGCCAGCGCAGCATGTCCAACATCACCGGATCGGCGCCGGCGGCGTCGAGTGCAGGCGAATCGAGCACCCACTCGCCCAGGACGGCGGTGTAGTGCTCCACCGCGGCGATCATCGCCACCTGCTCGAGCAGCCAGGAATGCCGCCGCCGTTCGCTCCGGTAGGACCGTTCGCCGAGCAGCCGCTGGAACAGCCAGCGGATTTGGTTGGTGAACGGTGTGAGGTCGATGCCCTGGGCGTCGAAATGGGCGAGCACGCCGGAGTGCGCCTGGGAGTGCATGGCCTCCTGGCCGATGAATCCCTGGATGTCCAGCCGCAGTTGGTCGTCGCGGATCAGCGGCAAGGTCTTCTTGAAGACCTCGACGAAGAACTCTTCCCCGGCCGGCAGCAGCAGGTGCAGGACATTGAGCACATGGGTGGCCATCGGCTCATTGGGCACGTAGTGAAACGGCAGCTCCGTCCAGTCGAACTCGACGTTGCGTGCTTCGAGGACCAGTCGTTCGTGGTCGGCGGCGGTCGAATCCGTCGAGTGCGGACCCACTGCCCTGTCGTCGACTGTGCTCATCAAGGCCCCCTCGCCTCGGCTTTTCCCGGATCAGTCTAGCCACGAGAGCACAGTATGCGATACCCGCGGTACTACCTTTTTTCGGCCCGCTGCTTGAGCCGCTGCAGCGTCAACTCGATGTTTTTGGTGTTCTCCGCGGCCCGGTCGGATACCCCGGTGGCGAGGCCGGCGATCTTGCGGAACCAGCCCGGCCGCCGGTCCCAGGTACTTTCCGTCACACGGCACCCGCCGCCGGTCGGGACAAGCTCGTACTGCCAGCGGGCGATGGGAATGACCGTGTGCCGCACGTCGAAGGCGAACAGGTGTCCGGGCTCGGCGTCGGTGACGGTGCACTTGGTGGCCCAGCGCTTGCCGCTGTTCTCGTTGTGCCCGACGAACACCGCGCCCTTGCTGATCCCGTCGCCCTTGCGCAACTCCATCTCGACCGTTTCCTCGGCCAGCGCGGCCAGCGTCGACAGGTCGGTGAGCAGGCCGTACACCTCGTCCGGGGTGGCGTTGATCTGCACGGTGGCGGTCGCGGAGGGGGCAGTCATCCGCTGATCTTAACCAGCGCCCGGTCGGCGTCCGCCGGCGTTGTCGGGAACAATGAAGTACCCGCACCAGGCTCGGCAGGAGGCGATCATGCGAGTCGGAGTTCCGACCGAGACCAAGAACAACGAATTCCGGGTGTCTATCACCCCGGCCGGGGTCGCGGCGTTGACCCAGCGCGGCCACGAGGTCCTGGTCCAGACCGGCGCCGGGGAAGGTTCGGCGATCTCCGACGAGAAATTCACGGCGGCGGGTGCACAACTCGCCGACACCGCCGCGCAGGTGTGGGCCGAAGCGGACCTGGTGCTCAAGGTCAAGGAACCGTTGCCGGCCGAGTACGGTCACCTGCGCGCGGATCAGACCCTTTTCACCTACCTGCACCTGGCCGCATCGCGCTCGTGCACCGACGCGTTGTTGAAGGCCGGCACGACGTCGATCGCCTACGAGACCGTGCAGACGGCCGACGGCGCCCTGCCGTTGCTGGCCCCGATGAGTGAGGTCGCGGGCCGGCTTTCGGCGCAGGTCGGCGCCTACCACCTGATGCGGACGCAGGGCGGCCGCGGCGCGTTGATGGGCGGGGTGCCGGGGGTGAAGCCGGCAGACATCGTGGTGATCGGCGGCGGCACCGCTGGGTACAACGCCGCCCGGGTCGCCTGCGGTATGGGCGCGTCGGTCATGGTCCTGGACGTCAGTCTGGGCAAGCTTCGGCTGCTTGATGCGGAGTTCGCCGGCCGCATCGGCACCCGCTACTCATCGACCTACGAGTTGGTGGGGGCGGTCAAACGTGCCGACCTGGTGATCGGCGCGGTGCTGGTGCCCGGCGCGAAGGCGCCCAGCTTGATCCCCAATTCGCTTGTGGCGCAGATGAAGCCGGGAGCGGTGCTGGTCGACATCTCGATCGACCAGGGTGGTTGCTTCGAGGATTCGCGGCCCACGACCCACGACGAGCCGACATTCGCCGTGCACGAGACGCTGTTCTACTGCGTGGCCAACATGCCCAGCGCGGTGCCCAAGACGTCGACCTATGCGTTGACGAACGCGACGATGCCCTACGTGCTCAAGATTGCCGACCTGGGCTGGCATGCGGCGTGCCGCTCGGATCCGGCGCTCGCCAAAGGGCTTTCGACGCACGCGGGCGCCCTGCTGGCCGACCATGTGGCCGACGACCTGGACCTGCCCTACACCGACCCCTCCGGTTTGCTGGCCCGCGACGATCAGCGCACGTAGGGCGCCAGCGCGGTGACGATGTCGCCGGCCGGGCCGGGCTGCACTTCCCGGTAGGCCTCCCCCGCCCACAGGTTGGTGCCGTGCGGATCCTCTTCCTGGATCGCCGCCGCGCGGATCGGCTTGGTCATCTGATTGACCTCGGGATAGCCCAGCGGCGCCACGTGATCGAGCAACCGGGTGAAGTTGTTGGCCAACCCCCGGGCGTAGCGACCGGAGAACGCGCGGGTGACGACGGTGGCGTCGAACAACGGATTCTTCAGTGCGACACGGTAAGCGGGGTGGGTGCCGGCTTCGTCGGCCAGCAGCAGCGCGGTGCCGACCTGCGCGGCCACCGCGCCCCGGCGCAACGCCGCGGCGATGTCTTCCACGGTGCCCAACCCACCCGCGGCGATCAACGGCACCTCGTGCGCGGCGCCGATCTGCTCCAACAGCTGGTGCAGCGACTCGGAACCGGGTTCCATGTCCGGCGCGAACGTGCCGCGGTGCCCGCCCGCGGCGGGCCCCTGGACCACCAGGTTGTCCGCGCCGGCGGCAACGGCTACCCCCGCTTCGTACACCGAGGTCACCGTGACCGACACCAGCAGTCCCAGCGCACTGAACCGGCGGATCACGTCCGGTGGCGGAGCGCCGAAGGTGAACGACACCAGCTCCGGGCGCACGTCGGCGATCACTTCGAGCTTGCGGTCCCAGTCGTCGTCGTCGCCGTGCACGGGCCGACCCACGTCCACGCGGTAGTGGTCGGCAACTTCTTCGAGATCTTCGGCGTAGTACTCCAGCGCCGCCCAGTCGGCGACGCTCGGTTGGGGCACGAACAGGTTGGCCCCGATCGGACCGGTGGTCGCGGCGCGCGCTGCGGAGATGTCCGCGGCGAACTGGTCCGCACTGAGGTAGCCACCGGCGACCATGCCGAGGCCGCCCGCATTGGACACCGCCGCCGCCAGCGCCGGCGTTCCCGGGCCACCCGCCATCGGCGCACCCACGATGGGCGCTGCGATGTCCCAGAAACCCAGTACCATCGGGCTAACCTACCACCGCTCGAAGTTGTTGCGGCAGCGATCGTTTCGACTTATGCGGGCCGAGCACAGCCGCTCCGAACGGTTTGTTCAGCAGCCGCCGCGCCACCTCGTTGACTTCGTCAACGGTGACTTTGTCGATTTGCCGCAGCGTGTGCGCGATATTGCGGTGCGCGCCGTAATTCAGTTCGCTGCGGCCGATGCGACTCATCCGCGAGCCCGAATCCTCCAGCCCCAGGACCAGTCCACCGCGCATGGAACCCTTGGCGATCCGGCACTCCGCCTCGGTGATCCCATCCCGCGCAACAGATTCCAGCACCGCGGTAGTGACCTTCATGACATCGGCGAACCGTTCCGGCAGGCAGGCCGCATACACCGACAGCGCCCCGCTGTCGGCGAACAGGTCCAGCGCGGAATAGACCGAGTAGGCCAGCCCGCGGGCCTCGCGCACCTCCTGGAACAACCGCGAGCTCAGCCCGCCGCCCAGCGCGGTGTGCAACACCGACAGCGCCCAGCGGTGCTCCCACCCCCGGCCCGGCGTGCGTACACCCAGCGAGACGTGGGTCTGTTCGGCGTCGCGGCTGCCCAGCACCAGGCCGGGCCGGCCGCTCACCCGGCCGGCACCCCGGCGCGGCGCCACCGGCCCCCGGCCGCGCACCAGCCGTGGCCCGAAGTGCCGGCGCGCCAAGCCGACTACCTCGGCGTGGTCGACGTTGCCGGCCACCGCAATCACCATCCGCTCCGGGGTGTAACGCCGCAGATGGAACGAGTGCAACTGCGACCGGGTCATCGCCGACACCGATTGCGCGCTGCCGATCACCGGACGGCCCACCGGATGGTCACCGAACAATGCCGTCATGAACATGTCGGCCAGCGCGTCCTCGGGGTCGTCGTCGCGCATCGCGATCTCCTCGAGCACGACGTCGCGTTCCAGTTCGACGTCGTCGGCGGCGCACCGGCCGTTGAGTACCACGTCGGCGACCAGGTCGACCGCCAGCGTCAGGTCGGTGTCCAGCACATGGGCGTAATAGCAGGTGTGCTCTTTGGAGGTGAAGGCGTTGAGCTCACCGCCGACGGCATCCATCGCCTGCGCGATGTCCACCGCGGTGCGGGTCGGGGTGGACTTGAACAGTAGATGCTCCAGGAAGTGCGCGGCCCCGGCCACCGTGGCGCCCTCGTCGCGCGAGCCGACCCCGACCCAGACGCCGACGGAGGCGGACCGGACCGCGGGTAGATACTCGGTGACCACCCGCAGCCCGCCCGGCAAGGTGCTACGACGCACCCCCGGCGACCGTTCAGCGTTTCGTGCCACCCGCAACGTCAGCTGCTGACCGGCGCGGCATCCGCCGGCGCAGCGTCAGCGGGTGCCGCGGCCGCGCCGTCCTCAGCGACCAGGACCAGCGAGATCTTGCCCCGCTTGTCGATGTCGGCGATCTCCACCCGCAGCTTGTCTCCGACGTTGACCACGTCCTCGACTTTCGCGATGCGCTTGCCCCGGCCCAGCTTGGAGATGTGCACCAGGCCGTCACGACCGGGCAGCAACGACACGAACGCACCGAAATCGGTGGTCTTGACCACGGTTCCGAGGAACCGCTCGCCCACGGTCGGCAGCTGCGGGTTGGCGATCGCGTTGATCCGGTCGATCGCGGCCTGCGCCGACGGGCCGTCGGTGGCGCCGACGAACACGGTGCCGTCGTCCTCGATGGAGATCTGCGCGCCGGTCTCCTCGGTGATCGCGTTGATGACCTTGCCTTTGGGCCCGATGACCTCGCCGATCTTGTCCACCGGCACCTTGATGGTGGTGACCCGGGGGGCGTACGGGCTCATCTCGTCGGGCCGGTCGATGGCTTCGGCCATGACCTCGAGGATCGTCACGCGGGCGTCTTTGGCCTGGGCCAGGGCGCCGGCGAGCACCTGGGACGGGATCCCGTCCAGCTTGGTGTCCAGCTGCAGTGCGGTGACGAAGTCCTTGGTGCCGGCGCACTTGAAGTCCATGTCGCCGAATGCGTCCTCGGCGCCCAGGATGTCGGTCAGCGTCACGAAGCGACGTTCGCCGTCGACGTCGTCGGAGACCAGGCCCATCGCGATGCCGGCCACCGGCGCCTTCAGCGGCACACCGGCGTTGAGCAGCGCCAGCGTCGACGCGCACACCGACCCCATCGAGGTCGAGCCGTTGGAGCCGAGCGCTTCGGACACCTGACGGATCGCGTACGGGAACTCTTCGACACTGGGCAGCACCGGGATCAGCGCCCGCTCAGCCAGCGCGCCGTGCCCGATCTCGCGCCGCTTGGGCGACCCGACCCGGCCGGTCTCGCCGGTGGAGAACGGCGGGAAGTTGTAGTGGTGCATGTACCGCTTGGATGTCTCGGGTCCCAGCGAGTCGATCTGCTGGGCCATCTTGACCATGTCCAGGGTGGTCACGCCGAGGATCTGGGTCTCGCCCCGCTCGAACAGCGCACTGCCGTGTGCCCGCGGCACCACTGCGACCTCGGCGGACAGCGCGCGGATGTCGGTGACGCCGCGGCCGTCGATGCGGAAGTGGTCGGTCAGGATGCGCTGGCGGACCAGCTTCTTGGTCAGCGACCGGAACGCGGCGCTGACCTCTTTTTCCCGGCCTTCGTAGGTGCCGGCCAGCCGCTCGAGGACCTCGGCCTTGAGCTCGTCGGTGCGGGCGTCGCGCTCGGCCTTGCCGCCGATGGTCAGCGCCTTGGCCAGCTCGTCGGTGGCCACCGAGGACACCGAGTAGTACACGTCCTCCTCGTAGGCGGGGAACGTCGGGTACTCGCTGGTCGGCTTCGCGGCCGCGTCGGCGAGTTCCTGCTGCGCGGTGCACAGCGCGGCGATGAACGGCTTGGCCGCTTCCAGACCTTCGGCCACGATCGTCTCGGTCGGCGCCTGCGCGCCGCCTTCGACGAGCTCGATGACCTTCTCGGTAGCCTCAGCTTCCACCATCATGATCGCCACGTCTTTGTCGTCAGCTTCGCCGACTATGCGACCGGCGACCACCATGTCGAACACCGCCCGCTCGAGTTGCTCGACGGTCGGGAAGGCCACCCACTGGCCGTCGATGAGCGCCACCCGCACGCCGCCGATGGGGCCGGAGAACGGCAGCCCGCTGAGCTGGGTGGAGGCTGACGCGGCGTTGATCGCCACCACGTCGTACAGGTCGTTGGGGTCCAGGCTCAGGATGGTCACCACCACCTGGATCTCGTTGCGCAGCCCGTCGATGAACGACGGGCGCAGCGGCCGGTCGATGAGCCGGCAGGTCAGGATCGCGTCGGTGGACGGCCGGCCCTCACGCCGGAAGAACGAGCCGGGAATGCGGCCCGCGGCGTACATGCGCTCTTCGACGTCGACCGTCAACGGGAAGAAGTCAAAGTGCTCTTTGGGGTTCTTGCTGGCGGTGGTCGCCGACAGCAGCATGTTCTCGTCGTCGAGGTAGGCGACGACGGCGCCGGCGGCCTGCAGGGCCAACCTACCGGTCTCGAAACGCACGGTGCGGGTGCCGAAGCTCCCGTTGTCGATGGTGGCGGTGGATTCGAACACGCCTTCTTCAATTTCAGTCGCAGACATACGTCAGTGCGGCCTCTCTGGTTATTCAGCTGTTTCGCGTCGTCACGCGGAATCCAGAGGGCGGTCACGAGCCCGGATGCGGCTACGGCCATCGATCGAAGCGGCCGACCTGTCCCAGATCCGGGGAGCCCGGCAGCCACTACCGAAGACCGCCCGATTCAGGCCGGGTCCCTCGAACTTGCAGTGACTCGCTGGAACGGCGCCCGCGGATATGCGTGAGCCGCACCAGGTTGCTCGGGCCGAACCGGCCCAGAACGCCCTCACTCTACACTGGCTAACTCCCCGGATCGGTGCAGACCCGAGGGCGCAACTTCTATTTCGGCACTCCGGCGGTGACATTTTCCACGCACACAGCGAAGCGCCGCTGCGCATAGGTGTAACCCAGGCCGCTGGCGCATTGGTCCACGCTGACCGGAGGGTCGAGATCGGTGAGGATCTGCGTAGCTCGCTGACGGTGCGGTGCAGCGCGGTCGTTGCAGTCGACCCGGAACGGGTCCGCGACGTGGTGCGGGTCCACACTCATGCATCCGCCGATCACCCAGTCGATGTCTAGACACAGAGTGTTGTCGGTGCCGCTGATCGAGTTGTGCGTCGTGTAGGACGAGTCGACGTCGGCGGGGCACTTCGCCCCTGCGGTGGCCAGCGCGGCGACTTTGAAGTTGGACTCGGGGCTGCCGCACGTCGCTCTGGCCGCGTGCGGTCGGTCGGCCGTGCCGCCGAGCTTGAGACAGTCCCCCACTTTGATGTCGCCGAGATCGGGCCCGCTGGCCTGCCCCGAACACCCCGCTGATGCCGTCACCATCGAGACCAGGACCAGCCCGGTGCTCGCGGCGCGCACGGCGCCACGGATCAGCGGCGCAGACCCAGCCGTTCGATCAGCGAACGGTAACGCTCCACGTCGACCTGGGTCAGGTACTTGACCAGCCGCTTGCGCCGACCCACCAGCAGCAGCAACCCGCGCCGCGAGTGGTGGTCGTGCTTGTGCACCTTCAGGTGTTCGGTCAGATCCGCGATCCGCTTGGTCAGCAGCGCGATCTGCGCCTCCGGCGACCCGGTGTCGGTCTCATGCAGACCGTAGGAATTCAGAATTTCTTTTTTCTGCTCGGCGGTAAGCGCCACGAAAACATCTCCATCAATAGGTCCGCGATCAGAGTCAACGGGCACGGCCACCGCGAACCGCAGCGCATGCCGTCGGGCAGTTTAACAGCGGCGGGCCGCCACCATGCAATCCTGCGGTCGCAAGCGCGGCGCGGCGGGCCGCCAGTCCACTAGCTCAGCAGTTTGCGGGTGCGGTCGGTGTCATTGCCGATCTCGGCGACCAGATCTTCGGCCGAATCGAATTTCTGCTGACCGCGGATGCGGGTGACGAAATCCAACGCCACATGCTGCCCGTACAGGTCAGCCTTGGCGTCCAGGACGAATGCCTCGACGGTGCGGGTACGCCCGGAGAAGGTCGGATTGGTGCCGACCGACACTGCTGCCTGGTAGCGCTCACCGGGGACGACGGTGCCGGTGGCCGGTCCGTGCCCGAGCACGGTGAACCACGCCGCATATACGCCGTCGGCCGGGATCGCCGAGTGCATCGGCGGCGCCACATTGGCGGTGGGATATCCCAACTCGACCCCGCGCCCGTATCCGCGCACCACCACGCCCTCGACGCGGTGCGGACGCCCCAGCGCTTCGGTGGCCGCCGCCATGTCCCCGGCGTCCACGCAGGAGCGGATGTAGGTCGACGAGAACGTCACGGTCTCGTTGCTGTGGTGCTCGGACAGCAGCGACATCGACTCCACCGCGAAGCCGAACCGCTCGCCGGCCCGGCGCAGCGTCTCCACGTTGCCGGCCGCCTTCTTGCCGAAGGTGAAGTTCTCCCCGACCACGACCTCCACCACGTGCAGGTTCTCCACCAGCAACTCGTGCACGTAACGCTCGGGGGTGAGCTTCATGAAGTCGGTGGTGAACGGCATCACCAGGAAGACGTCGATGCCCAGTTCCTCGACGAGTTCGGCGCGGCGGGTCAGCGTGGTCAGCTGGGCGGGGTGACTGCCGGGGTGCACGACTTCCATCGGATGCGGGTCGAACGTCATCAGCACCGAGGGCACCCCGCGCGCCCGGGAAGCCTTGACCGCGTGCGCAATCAACTCCGCATGTCCCCGATGCACGCCGTCGAAAACTCCGATGGTCAGCACGCATCGGCCCCAGTCTGTAGGGATCTCGTCCTGGCCACGCCACCGCTGCACGAGCGCAAGCCTAATCGTCCCGCTTAGCGTCCCGGCAATCTCGGGACAACCGTTTAGGCGTGCATTGCCTAAGATTCGTGTTTGTGAGGGCCGACGAAGAGCCTGGTGGACTCACCGCGGTTGCCCAGGACTATTTGAAAGTCATCTGGACAACTCAAGAGTGGTCTCGGGAAAAGGTGAGCACCAAGTTGCTCGCCGAGAAGCTCGGGGTGTCGGCCAGCACGGCTTCGGAGTCCATTCGAAAGCTCGCTGAGCAGGGCCTGGTCGACCACGCGAAGTACGGCGCGGTGACGCTGACCGAGTCCGGCCGCCGCGCGGCGCTGGCCATGGTGCGCCGGCACCGGCTACTGGAGACCTTCCTGGTCAACGAGCTCGGCTACGGCTGGGACGAGGTACACGACGAGGCCGAGGTACTCGAGCACGCGGTGTCGGACCGGTTGATGGCCCGCATCGACGCCAAACTGGGCTTCCCGCAGCGCGATCCGCACGGCGATCCGATCCCGGCCACCGACGGGCAGGTCCCGACACCGCCGGCCCGGCAACTGTGGGCGTGCGGCGACGGCGACACCGGCACAGTGGCCCGGATTTCCGACGCCGACCCGGAGATGCTGCGATATTTCGACAGCGTGGGGATCAACCTGGACTCACGGCTGCGGGTGCTGACCCGCCGGGAGTTCGCCGGGATGGTCTCGGTGGCGGTCGAATCGGAGGACGGTGCGACGACGGTGGATCTGGGCAGTCCGGCCGCGTGCGCGATCTGGGTGGTGGCTTAGCCGCTGACCGGCGCTTTCGGCGCCGTACTTCCTCATCTGCGCACGGCCGGCTGCCTCACAGGGTCGCCGGGCGGAGCACCACTGCGGACCGGGTCCGCGAACCCTCGTCGCGCAGCAGCGCAATTACCCGCCCGTCGGCGTCGGTGGCCGCGTAGACACCGTCGATGCCGGCCGGCGCCAGGGCGCGGCCGTGGCTGGTAGCCACAGCCTCATCGGCGGTGAGGTCGCGGCGCGGGAACATCAGCAGGCAGGCCTGGTCCAGGCTGAGACTCAGCCGCGGCCGCTCGGCCAGTTCCTCGAGCGACACGGCCTGGCTCAGGTCGAAGCGGCCGACGCGAGTGCGCCGCAACGACGTCAGATGACCACCGACGCCCAGCGCCTCACCCAGGTCGCGGGCCAGCGCGCGGATGTAGGTGCCCGACGAGCAGTCCACCTCAACGTCGAGATCCAGCAGGTCCACTCCGCGTCGGATGGCCAGCACCTCGAAGCGGTCGATGCGCACCGGTCGGGCCTGCAGGTGCACCGCCTCCCCCGCGCGGGCCAATTGGTACGCCCGCCGGCCACCGATCTTGATCGCGCTGACCGCCGACGGTATCTGCTCGATGTCACCGCGCAACGGGGCCAGCGCTGCCTCGATCGTCTCATCGGTGAGGTGCGAAGCCGGAACCGATTGCAGCAGTTCACCTTCGGCGTCCTCAGTGGAGGTGGTCTGCCCGAGCCGGATGGTCGCGGCATACGACTTGGAGGTCATGGTCAACAGGCCCAGAATTTTGGTGGCCCGCTCGATTCCGAGCACCAGCACGCCGGTGGCCATCGGATCCAGCGTGCCGGCATGACCCACCCGGCGGGTGCCGAAGATCCGCCGGCACCGGCCCACCACGTCGTGGCTCGTCATGCCTTCCGGTTTGTCGACGATCGCCAGACCGGCCTCGCTCATAACACGATCGCGGTCAGCACCAAGCCATTTGCCACCGACCAGCGTCCGGCCAGCGTCGTCAGCGGTGGGCCCGACAGCGCGGCCGGGTCGATCAAAATGCGGGAGACGAACCGCCCGCTGGACTCGGTGTCCGCCGAGAAGGTGATGTGCGCGTCTTCGAACCCCAGCCACCGCTTGGTCAGCGGGAACCACGCCTTGTACGTTGCCTCCTTGGCGCAGAACAGGATTCGATCCCAGTGCAGCGCGGACGGCAGCGCCAGCGGCAGCTCGGTGCGTTCGGCGGGCAGGCTGATCGCGTCCAGCACACCATTGGGCAGCACGTCGTGGGGTTCGGCGTCGATGCCCACCGAACGCACCGCCTCGCTGCGGCCGACGACGGCGCCGCGGTACCCGGTGCAGTGTGTCAGGCTGCCGACCACACCGTCGGGCCAGCAGGGTTCGCCCTTGTCGCCCTTGAGGATTGGCACCGGCGCTACCCCGAGTTCGTCGAGCGCGATCCGCGCGCAGTGCCGCACGGTGATGAATTCGTTGCGCCGCTTGGCCACCGACTTGGCGATCAGCGGCTCCTCCTCGGGCAACGGCACCAGCCCGGGCGGGTCGGAATACAACTCGGCGTAACCCATGTCGTCGACCAGGGTGCCGGGCAACAACGTCGACACCAGTGTGCGCGCCGTCACCGGTTCTGCCGTTGCCGCAACTTTTCCCGGAACTGGGTGGCCTGCGCCTTCATTTCCGGAGTGATGACGAAGTGGCCGCCGAAGTCGTTCAGGTACCCCGGCGCGTACTGCGGGTCCGGCAGCACCTGACGCAGCCAGCTGTAGGGCTTGCGGCGCCGCCACTCCCGCGGGTAGCCGACCGACACCTCTTCGAAGCGCACATCGTCATACCAGGTCGTCCGCGGAATGTGCAGGTGCCCGTACACCGAACACACCGCGTTGTAGCGGGTGTGCCAGTCCGCAGTCTTGGTGGTGCCGCACCACAGCGAGAACTCCGGGTAGAACAGCGCGTCGCAGGGGTTGCGCACCAGCGGGAAATGGTTCACCAGCACGGTCGGCTGCATCCAGTCCAGCTGTTCGAGGCGGGCCCGGGTCTTGGCGACCCGGTCGCGACACCACGCGTCGCGGGTGGCGTACGGCTCGGACGACAGCAGGAATTCGTCGGTGCACACCACGTTGCGCTCTTTGGCGATGGCCATGCCCTCGGCTTTGGTGGCGGCTCCGGCCGGCAGGAAGCTGTAGTCGTAGAGCAGGAACATCGGCACGATGGTGGCCGGGCCGCCCCGCTCGGTCCAGACCGGGAAGGGGTGCTCGGGGGTGACGACACCCATCTCGTCGCACATATTGACCAGGTAGTCGTAGCGGTCGCGCCCGAAGATCTGCATCGGATCGCGGTTGGTGGTCCACAACTCGTGGTTGCCGGGCACCCAGATGACCTTCGCGAAGCGGCGGCGCAGCAAGTCCAGCGCCCAGCGGATTTCGTCGGTGCGTTCGGCGACGTCGCCACAGACGATCAGCCAGTCATCCGGCGACGACGGATGCAGCGACTCGGTGACCGGCTTGTTGCCCAGATGCCCGGTGTGCAGGTCCGAGACAGCCCACAGCGTCGGCTGTCCGGTCGATTCGTGTCCTGCCACGATTAACCAGCCTAGCGACCCGCGGTCGGTGTGCTCGTTCCCCTGTGACCGCGCAGAGGCTACTTGTACACTCCCGGCAAGGGTGCTGCCGAGAGCAGGGGGTGTCGTGTTCGCCAAAATGCGTCTGGCTGCAGCGTTCGGTGCGCTGGTCACAGCGGTCACGGTGGGGGTGGCCGGCTGGCAGGACGGTCCCCCGCCGACCCATCGTGGCAAAGTCGAACTGCGGTCCACCGCCGCGCCGATGGAAACCACGATGAAGAGCCCGATCGTGGCCACCACCGATCCGAGCCCGTTCGACCCGTGCACCGACATCCCGCTGGAGGCGGTGCAGCGGCTGGGCTTGGCGTTCACCCCGCCCGAACCGCAGGAAGGGTTGCGCTGCCAGTTCGACGCGGGCAACTACCAGCTGGCCGTGGAGCCGATCGTCTGGCGCACCTACGCCCAGACCCTGCCGCCGGACGCCATCGAAACCACGATCCAGGGTCACCGCGCCGCGCAGTACTGGGTGCTCAAACCCACCTACCACAACAGCTTTTGGTACATCTCGTGCATGGTGACGTTCAAGACCAGCTACGGGGTGATCCAGCAGTCGCTGTTCTACTCCACGGTCTACTCCGAGCCCGACGTCGACTGCCCGTCGACCAACCTGCAGCGCGCCAACGAACTCGCGCCGATGTACAAGTTCTAGTCCCGGGTTGCGCGGTGCGCGCCCGGCCTTCCCTAGGCTTGGCACGTGAGCACCACATCGATCCCGCACGACGAGCCGAAGCTCCGCACCCGCGCCACCGGAGCCGGCGGCCGAGCGGCTCTGGGCGCACTCGGCCTGGCTCTGCGGCTGCCCCGGGCAAGGACCCGCTACACCGTCACCCGGGTGAGCATCCCGATGCGCGACGGCGTCGAACTGGTGGGCGACCACTACGCGCCCGCAACGGCCAAGCCGGCCGGCACCCTGCTGGCCCGCGGCCCGTACGGACGTAAGTTCCCGTTCTCCCTGGCCTTCGCCCGGTTGTACGCTGCCCGCGGCTACCACGTCGTGTTGCAGAGCGTGCGGGGAACCTTCGGCTCCACCGGTGACTTCGAGCCGATGGTCCACGAAGCCGCCGACGGCCAGGACACCGTGCAATGGCTGCGTCAACAGCCGTGGTTCACCGGCCGCTTCGCCACCGTGGGCCTGTCCTACCTCGGCTTCACCCAGTGGGCGCTGTTGCAGGACCCGCCGCCGGAGCTGGCCGCGGCGGTGATCACGGTGGGGCCGCACGACTTCCGCGACTCGGTGTGGGGCACCGGCACATTCGCCGTCAACGACTTTTTGGGCTGGAGTGATCTGGTCGCCCGCCAGGAGGATCCGGGACGCCTCCGGACCGGCCTTCGCCAGCTGCGGGCACCGCGCAAAGTGGCCCGCACGGTCCGCGAGGTGCCGCTGGGGCCGGCCGCGCGGACCCTGCTCGGCGCCGGCGCGCCGTGGTTCGAATCCTGGGTCGAACACACCGACGCGCACGACCCGTTCTGGGACCGGCTGCGCTTCCCCGACGCACTGGACCGCGTCGAGGTACCGGTGCTGCTGCTGAGCGGGTGGCAGGACATCTTCCTGCGCCAGACCCTGCAGCAGTACCGGCACCTGCGCGACCGCGGGGTGAACGTCGCGCTGACCGTCGGGCCGTGGACCCACACCCAGATGCTGGTCCAGGGGCTGCCGACCTGCGCGCGCGAAACCCTGGACTGGCTGGACACCTATCTGGGCGGCGCGCCGGCCCTGGACCGTCCCAGCCCGGTGCACATCTACGAGGCCGGCGTGGGGTGGCGTCACCTGCCCGACTGGCCACCGGCCACCAGCGAACACGCGCTGTACCTGCAGCCCTATGGACACCTGGGCGACACTCCGCCGACCACCAAGACGCGACCGGCGAATTTTCACTACGACCCGGCCGACCCGACCCCCACCACCGGTGGTCCACTGCTGTCACCGAAGGGCGGCTACCGCGACGACACCCATCTGGCGACGCGCGACGACGTGCTGAGCTTCACCGGCGCCGCGCTCCCCCACGACCTGCACGTCTACGGCCAACCCGTCATCGAACTGGAGCACAGCGCCGACAACCCCAACGTCGACCTGTTCGTGCGGGTCAGCACGGTCAACGCCAAGGGCAGGTCCCAGAATGTCAGCGACGGCTACCGGCGCCTGGCCACCGACGAGCCCGGCACCCGGCGGGTCACCATCGAACTCGACGCGATCGCGCACCGCTTCGAGGCCGGTTCCCGGATCCGGGTGCTGATCACCGGCAGCTGGTTTCCGCGTTACGCGCGCAACCTCGGTACTGACGAGCCGGTGCTGACCGGGCGTCAGATCCGCCCGGCGACGCACTCGGTGCACTTCGGGGAATCCCGGCTGTTGTTACCGGTGCAGGCAGACTCAACCGACCGCGCGCCGGACCCGGGCCCCGATCCCGGCTAGCGTCCCGTCGTCGTGCACCGGCGCCGCCAGCGCAGGCTCGACCGGCAGCGGCACCCAACTGGTGCATCCCGCATAGTCGGGGGTACGGGTCAGCTGGACCGGCTCGACCAGCGGCATCGCCTGGACGACCAGCACCGCCAGCTTGTGTTTGGGCCGGAAGTCCAGCCGGTCCGCTTGCACCGACTCGGCGGTCCAGATGTGCAGATCCTCGATCTCGGCGAGCCCCTCCGGGCGGTTGACCGGCAGCGCGGCAACCACTTTCGCGGCGGCCCGCACCGTGACCTGCTGCTCGGTGCTGTCGGCGGCCGCCAGTGCGAGCAGGCTTTGATGTTCAGCCCGGACACGTTCGGCGTGGCTGTGCGCGACCGTCGGGAACAGCAGAAACTCCCGGGCGGCGACCTCGAACCGTTTCTCCC
This sequence comes from Mycobacterium sp. NGS29, assembly GCF_059812965.1. Lineage (NCBI taxonomy): Bacteria > Bacillati > Actinomycetota > Actinomycetes > Mycobacteriales > Mycobacteriaceae > Mycobacterium > Mycobacterium sp. NGS29. The sequence continues at coordinate 234,359 of NZ_JCALDR010000004.1, read as the reverse complement.
TTATGCCGCCTTTGCGCAGCAGGATGGTCTGGCGCCCGTCGAGCAGCGCGTGCACCGCCGCGCTCCACTCCTTGAGCGCGTACATCTTTCAGCGTTCTCCGCTACTGCGATCTGGCGAGCCGGGCCAGAACCTCGGGGCGGCGCAGGGGCGGCACCGTCTTGGGCGGCTGCCGTCGAGGTGCCAGCGCTTCGAGCAACCGGGTGGTGGTGGCGGTGACCTCGGCGACGGCGGCCTCGAAGGCGTCTTCGTTGACAGCGGACGGGTGCGTGATGCCGCTGACCTTGCGCACGTACTGACGTGACGCGGCCGCGATCTCTTCGGCGGTAGCCGGTGGTTCCAGCCCACGCAGCTCGGTGATATTCCGACACATGGTGTCCACGATAGGTGCGGCGCTACCAGACCGCGATCGGCCGCGGGTGCCGATCGCCACCCCGTGGGTGACTACGGTGAACCGTATGACCGACGACATCCTGCTGATCGACACCGACGAGCGGGTACGCACCCTGACCCTGAACCGGCCGCAGTCCCGCAACGCGCTGTCCGCGGCGCTGCGCGACCAATTCTTCGGCGCCCTGGCCGATTCCGAGTCCGACGACGGCGTCGACGTCGTGATCGTCACCGGCACCGACCCGGTGTTCTGCGCCGGACTGGACCTCAAGGAGCTGGGCGGGCAGACCGCGTTGCCCGACATCTCGCCGCGCTGGCCGGCGCTGACCAAACCCGTCATCGGCGCCATCAACGGCGCCGCGGTCACCGGCGGACTCGAGCTGGCGCTGTACTGCGACATCCTGATCGCCTCCGAGCAGGCGCGGTTCGCCGACACGCACGCCCGGGTGGGTCTGCTGCCCACCTGGGGTTTGAGCGTGCGACTGCCGCAGAAAGTGGGGGTGGGCCTGGCCCGACGGATGAGCATGACCGGGGATTACCTGTCGGCGGCCGACGCGCTGCGCGCCGGGCTGGTCACCGAAGTGGTGCCGCACGACAAGTTGCTGGCGACCGCGCGCGGCGTCGCGGCGTCCATCGTCGGCAACAACCAGGACGCGGTGCGCGCCCTGCTGGCGTCCTACCACCACATCGACGACGCGCAGCTCGGCGGCGGGCTGTGGCTGGAAGCGGCCGCGGCTCGGCAGTTCCGGCCCAGCGGCGACGACATCGCCGCCAACCGGGAAGCGGTGCTGCAGCGCGGACGTTCGCAGGTGCGCTGATCGCGTCACCCGCACCCCCCGGATACGCCGGTCACGATGCCGGCGGAGCCGTCAGGCCGTGCCGGTCACTACCCAGCGTCCCGACAGCGTGCGCCAGCCGCCGAACACCAGCCGCAGCACCATGAAGGTGCTCAACCCTGACCAGATACCGGTCAACCCCCAGCCGTAGGCCAGCGACAACCAGATCAGCGGCAGGAATCCCAGCAGCGCACTGAGCACCGTCGCGGTGCGCATGAACGCGGCGTCCCCGGCGCCCAGCAACACTCCGTCCAGTGCGAAAACGATTCCGGCGACCGGTAATTGGGCCACCAGAAACCACCACGGCACTCCGATCGCCGCCAGCACCGAGCTGTCGTCGGTGAACAGGTCCGGCAGCATCGCGGATCCCGCCGCGAAGAAACCGGCCAACAGTGCGGAGGCGAGCAGCGAGAACAACGTCACCCGCCACGCGACCCACCGCGCGTGCGCCGCATCACCGGCTCCCAGCGCGGCGCCGACCAGGGCCTGCGCGGCGATCGCAAGCGAATCAAGCACCAGAGCCAGAAAGGTCCAGAGCTGCAACACGATCTGGTGGGCCCCCAGCGCGGCGGCGCCGAACCGGGCGGCCACCGCGGCCGCCGAGACGAAACACACCTGGAACGCCAGGCTGCGCAGGATCAGGTCACGTCCGAGCACCACCTGGGCGCGCAGCGCGGCACCATCGACCTGCAGCGGCACCCGCTCGGCGAGCAGCGCACGGCCGAACAGCAACGCCGCCAGCCACTGCCCGGTCACGTTCGCCACCGCCGACCCGGTCAACCCCAACCGGGGCAGACCCAACCAGCCGTAGACCAGCAGCGGGCACAGCAGCGCCGACACCGAGAATCCGGCGACCACAAAACGCAGCGGACGTCCGGTGTCCTGCACGCCGCGCAGCCAGCCGTTGCCGGCCAGCGAGACCAGGATCGCCGGCACCCCCAGGATCGCGATCCGCAACCAGGGCAACGCCGCAGCGGCGATCTCGCCACCCGCGGCGATCGCCGACACCACCGGCACCGCCGCGGCCTGCACCACGACGACGATCGCCGCGCCCAAACCCAGGCCGAGCCGGGTCGCCTGCACCCCTTCGCGGACCGCGGCGCCACGATCGGCGGCGCCGAAGTAGCGGGCCGCGCGGGCCGTGGTGCCGTAGGACAGAAACGTCAGCTGAGTGCTGACCAGACCCAACACCAGACTGCCGATCGCCAGTCCGGCCAGCGGCACCGCCCCCAGCCGACCGACCACCGCGGTGTCGAACAACAGATACAGCGGTTCGGCGGCCAGCACGCCCAACGCGGGCAGAGCCAGCCGGGTGATCTGGCGAAACTCAGCCAAGCGCCGCGCACAACGACGCCACGACGTCCTCAATGGCGCCGGCCGTCGAATAGCCGGCCGCCAGCCGGTGACCGCCACCGCCGAAACCGGATGCGACCGTAGCCAGGTCCACCTCGGTCTTGGCGCGCATCGACACCGACCACTGCTGCGGGACGACCTCCTTGAACACCGCCGCCACCTCGGCCTGCTGCGTGGTGCGCACGATGTCGACCACGCTCTCGACCTCCTCGGGACGGGATCCCGACCAATCCCGGTGATCGACGACGGCATAGACCAGTCCGCGACCGCCCGCCGCCTCCGGCACCAGCTGGGCCGACCCTAGCACCCGCGACAGCATCGGCAACCACGCGAACGGATGTGTGTCCATCAGTGCCCGGCTGACCGCGGCGTTGTCCACACCGATCTCGACCAGCCGCGCGGCCAGCCGCAGGGCGCGGGCACTGGCCCAGCGAAACGACCCGGTGTCGGTGGTCAACCCGGCGTAGATGCAGTGCGCCACACCTTGGTCGATCGGTTTGCCCCACGCGTCGAGGACCTCGGCGATCATCATCGTCGTCGAATCGGCCGACTCGTCGACGAAATTCGCGGTGCCGAACAGACCGTTGGACGCGTGGTGGTCGATAACCAGCAGTTGCCGGCCGGGGGCAGCCAGATCCCGCAACGCGCCGAGCCGGTGCATGCTGGGCACGTCGACGGTCACCACCAGATCGACGTCGCGGCGCAACTCTTCCGGCGTGACCAGCAGGTGACAGCCGGGCAGCGACCGCAGCGACTCCGGCAGTTGCGCCGGCGTGGCGAAGCTGACCTGCACCTTCTTACCGCTTTGGTCGAGCACCGCGGCGAGCGCGAGTCCGGCGCCGATGGTGTCGGCGTCGGGGTGAACATGGCAGATCACCGCGACCGAGTCGGCCGCCGACAGCAGTTCGGCGGCGCCGACTGCGTCGACGCGCGCCCCGGGAAGGCGCGGCATACCGGTCAGCTCAGTCTTCGGATCGATCGTGCGGTCGGTTGTCGTCATCGGCGTCTCCCCCGCGAACGGGCGGTACCCCCAAAGCTCCGAGTCCCCCTGAGGCCGCCGGTTCGGCCGTCGACCCACTCTCACGGTACGGGTCGGCCTCGCCGGCGGGTTTCGCGCCCACCCTGACCCGCGCCAGATCCGCATCCGCCGCGCGGGCGCGGGCCAGCAACTCCTCCATCCGCTTGACGGCGTCGGAGGTGGTGTCGCGCTGGAACGTCAGGGTGGGGGTGAACCGCACCCCGGTGCCGGCGCCCACCTTGGTCCGCAACACACCCCGGGCCCGGTCCAGCGCCGCCGCCGCGCCGGGGTAGTCCGGCTCGTCATCGAGGGTGGGGCCCATCACGGTGTAGTAGACCGTCGCATCGTGCAGGTCGGCGGTCACCTTCGTGTCAACGATGGTGATGCCGGCCAGCCCCGGATCTTTGATCTCGTATTCGATCGCCGAGGCGACGATCGTGTTGATCCGCTTGGCCAATCGGCGCGCCCGGGCCGGGTCGGCCATATCAATTCACCGCCTTCTTCTCATCGCTTCGCACTGCCTTGTCGTGGTCAGGCGCGTTCCTTCTGGACCAGCTCGAAGGACTCGATGATGTCGCCTTCCTTGATGTCCGAATAGCCCAGTGTCAGACCGCACTCGAAGCCCTCGCGGACCTCGGTCACGTCGTCCTTCTCCCGGCGCAGCGAATTGATCGAAAGGTTCTCGGTGACCACGATGTTGTCCCGCAGCAACCGCGCCTTGGCGTTGCGGCGCACCACACCCGAGGTGATCATGCAGCCGGCGATGATGCCGACCTTGGAGGACCGGAAGATCGCCCGGATCTCGGCCTGACCCAGCTGGTTTTCCTCGTAGATCGGCTTGAGCATGCCGCGCAGGGCCTTCTCGATCTCGTCGATCGCCTGGTAGATCACCGAGTAGTAGCGGATCTCCACGCCCTCGCGGTTGGCCAGCTCGGTCGCTTTGCCCTCGGCCCGCACGTTGAAGCCGATGATGATCGCATCCGAGGCCGACGCCAGGTTGACGTTGGTCTCGGTGATGCCACCGACGCCGCGGTCGATGACGCGCAGCGCCACCTCGTCGTCCACCTCGATACCCATCAGGGCCTCTTCCAGCGCCTCGACGGTACCGGCGTTGTCGCCCTTGAGGATCAGGTTCAGCTGGCTGGTTTCCTTCAGCGCCGAATCCAGGTCCTCCAGGCTGATCCGCTTGCGACTGCGCGCTGCCAGCGCGTTGCGCTTGCGAGCGCTGCGCCGGTCGGCGATCTGCCGGGCGATGCGGTCCTCGTCGACCACCAACAGGTTGTCGCCGGCGCCGGGCACCGACGTGAAACCGATCACCTGCACCGGACGCGACGGCAACGCCTCGTGCACATCCTCGCCGTGTTCGTCGACCATGCGTCGGACGCGGCCGTAGGCGTCGCCGGCGACGATCGAGTCGCCGACCCGCAGGGTGCCGCGCTGAATCAGCACGGTGGCCACCGGACCGCGACCGCGGTCCAGGTGCGCCTCGATGGCCACACCCTGGGCTTCCATGTCGGGGTTGGCCCGCAGGTCCAACGCGGCATCGGCGGTAAGCAGCACCGCCTCTTCGAGTGCCGCGATGTTGGTGCCCTGCTTGGCGGAGATGTCGACGAACATGGTGTCGCCACCGAAGTCTTCTGCCACCAGACCGTACTCAGTGAGCTGCGACCGGATCCTGGTCGGATCGGCGCCCTCCTTGTCGATCTTGTTGACCGCCACCACGATCGGCACGTCGGCGGCCTGGGCGTGGTTGATCGCCTCCACGGTCTGCGGCATCACACCGTCGTCGGCCGCGACCACCAGGATGGCGATGTCGGTGGCCTTGGCGCCGCGGGCACGCATGGCGGTGAACGCCTCGTGACCCGGGGTGTCGATAAAGGTGATCAGCCGCTCGCTGCCCTCGAATTCGACGGCAACCTGGTAGGCACCGATGTGCTGGGTGATGCCACCGGCCTCGCCCTCGCGGACGCTGGCGTTACGGATGGTGTCCAGCAGTCGGGTCTTACCGTGGTCGACGTGACCCATGACGGTCACCACCGGCGGCCGGGTCTGCAGGTCGTCCTCGTCGCCTTGGTCCTCGCCGTAGGTCAGGTCGAAGGACTCCAGCAGTTCACGGTCCTCGTCCTCGGGGCTGACCACCTGGACCACGTAGTTCATCTCGCTGCCCAGCAGCTCAAGGGTCTCGTCGCCCACCGACTGGGTGGCCGTCACCATCTCGCCGAGGTTGAACAGCGCCTGCACCAGCGCGGCCGGGTTGGCGTTGATCTTGTCGGCGAAGTCGCTCAGCGACGCCCCGCGGGCCAGCCGGATGGTCTCGCCGTTGCCGTGCGGCAACCGCACGCCGCCGACGACCGGCGCCTGCATGTTCTCGTACTCGGCGCGTTTGGCCCGCTTGGACTTGCGGCCCCGCCGCGGCGCGCCGCCGGGCCGGCCGAACGCACCTGCAGCACCGCCGCGCTGGCCGGGCCGGCCACCGCCGCCACCGGGACCGCCACCGCCGGGCCGGCCGCGGAAACCGCCGGGACCGCCGCCGCCGGGTGCGGCACCGACGCCGCCACCGCCGCGGTAGTTACCGCCGCCGCCGTCGCGTCCGCCACCGGCACCGCCGGGCCGGGCACCGCCGGGCCGGGGCGCGCCGGTGCGCGGCGGACGGGGACCGCCCGCGGCACCGCCGGGACGCGGCGGCATGCTGCTCGGCGAAGCGCCGCCGGGGCGTGGTGCACCCGGCCGGGGTGCGCCGGGCCGCGGAGCCTGCGGGTGCGGCCGCGGGATGGGCCGGTCGACGGGCTGCGCCGACGAGAATGGGTTGTTGCCGACGCGCGGGGTGCGGACCCCGGGCTTGGGCGCCGGGCCCGGACGCGGTCCGGGCGTTGCACCCGGCTGGGGTGCCTGCGGGCCGGGCTGGCCCGGGGCGGGTGTGGGTGCCGGAGGCCCGGGCGTCGGCCGTGCCGGCGCAGCAGGAGTGGGCGTGCTGGCGGCCGGTGCGGCCGGGGTGGGCGGAGCTGCGGGTGGCGCCGGGCGCCCAGGCGCTGCGGGTTTGGCAGGCGCGGGGACCGCGGCACCGTTGCCGACCGCCTTGTCGAGTGCTTGATCAAGGGCCGCATCGGGCGCCTTGGCTGCCACCTTCTCGGGGGCGCTGGGCGAGCTTGCCGGGGCCTTCTGGCCGGCGGGTTTGCTGCCGCCGAAGGACTCGCGCAACCGCCGGGCTACCGGCGCTTCCACGGTCGAGGATGCGGATTTGACGAATTCGCCCTGTTCGTTCAGTCGGGCGAGGACTTCCTTGCTGGTGACACCGAGTTCCTTGGCTAACTCGTGTACGCGCGCCTTACCTGCCACTACATCTCCTGTCTAAGAGGCGACAGTGCTGGGCCGCGCCTCGGGTATTAGCTATGACACATGGTCATCGGGACTTCACGGTGTGCTCATGTTCTTCGCTACCTGTTCTGTTACGGGTGGACTCACGTGCTCGACCACCGCGGATGTTTCCGGCGAACCGGTGATGCGCAACGCTCTGGTGAAAGCCCGCCGCCGAATCGCTTGGTGTAGGCACTGCGGAACGGGATGCAGCCACGCACCCCGCCCCGGCAGGCGTCCGGCCGGATCAACGATCACGGCGTAGCCGCCGTTCCCATCCGACCGAGCCACCACTCGAAGCAGTTCGCCGGCCAACTCTCGCTTCCGGCACCCGACACATGTCCGCACCGGTCCGCTGGGGTTATCCGGGCTTCCGTGCGCCGAGACCGAAGGCTCGCGCTGGATCACGGTTTAGTTTAGCGTCACCGGACCGGTGCCCTGAACCACCCGGCGGGCCCGGTGTACTGCGGCGGGCTAATGGTCCTGCGGCACTCCGTGGGCGGCGCCCTGCTCGGGTTGGTTGCCGGGCTGGGCCGGCGCGTCGCCCCGGATGTCGATGCGCCAACCGGTGAGCCTGGCCGCCAGCCGTGCGTTCTGGCCCTCCTTGCCGATGGCCAACGACAACTGGAAGTCGGGCACCACCACGCGGGCTGCGCGGGCGGTCGCGTCGATCACCGAAACGGAGACCACCTTCGCCGGCGACAGCGCGTTGGCCACGAACCGGGCCGGGTCCTCGTCGTAGTCGATGATGTCGATCTTCTCCCCGGACAGCTCGCTCATCACGTTGCGGACCCGCTGGCCCATCGGGCCGATGCACGCGCCCTTGGCGTTCAGCCCCGCCACGTTGGACTTGACCGCGATCTTGGAGCGGTGGCCGGCCTCCCGGGCTACCGCCACGATCTCCACCGACCCGTCGGCGATCTCGGGCACTTCCAGCGAGAAGAGCTTGCGCACCAGGTTGGGATGGGTGCGCGACAGGGTGATCACCGGTTCGCGGGCACCGCGACTGACCCCGACGACGTAACAGCGCACCCGGTTGCCGTGTTCGTAGGTCTCGCCGGGCACCTGTTCGGCGGCGGGGATCACGCCCTCGGAGGCTTTGGTTTCGGTGCCCATGCGCACCACGATCAGCCCGCGGGCGTTGGCCCGGCTGTCGCGCTGAATCACCCCGGCGACGATCTCGCCTTCGCGGGTGGAGAACTCACCGAACGTGCGCTCGTTCTCGGCGTCGCGGAAACGCTGCAGCATCACCTGACGCGCCGTGGTGGCGGCGATGCGCCCGAAACCCTCCGGGGTGTCGTCCCACTCGCCGATCAGGTTGCCCTCGTCGTCGGTCTCGTGGGCCATCACCTTGACCACACCGGTCTTGCGGTCGATCTCGATGTGGGCGTCATTCTGGTGCCCCTGGGTGTGCCGGTAGGCGGTGAGCAGCGCGGACTTGATCGTGTCGAGCAGTTCGTTGACCGAGATGCCCCGGTCCACCTCGATCGCGTGCAGCGCGGCCATGTCGATGTTCATGCTCCGGCCTCCGTCCCGTGGGCCAACTCCAACTCTGCCGGTGCCGGCGGCGAAAACTCAACCTGCACAACAGCTTTGGTGATCTCGCTGAGCGGGATCTCGCGCACGGCCAAGTCGCGGCCGGTTCGGACCACCAGCGCGACCGTGTCGCCGCTGGTCTGGCCCACGCGGCCGGTCAACTGCGAGCCGTCGGCCAGCGCCAGCTCCACTTTGCGTCCGCGTGCGCGCCGGAAATGCTTGTCGCTGGTCAACGGACGGTCCACCCCCGGAGAACTGACCTCCAGGACGTAGGGCGCGCCCTGACCACCGTCGGCGCCGTCCAGCAGCGTCGACGCCACGCGGGACAGCTGTTCGATCGTGTCCAGATCCAGGGCGGTGTCGCCGTCGGCGACCACGGTGATTCGCGGCGGGCGGGTGCGGCTGTCGATGAGCACGTCATCGATCTCGTAGCCGGCGCGCGCGAACTCGTCACTGAGTAGCTCGATCACCTGCGTCTGCGAAGGTAGCTCGGTGGTCACGGCGAGCTCCTCATCTTGAGTTGTCCAAGCCAGCTATCCACGATACGCCAGGAACCGGCAATGACGCCCTGATCGCGTCGTCCGGGTATGACGGCAACGTGCCTGGCGTCGCTGCGGTGTCCTGTGATGGCAGGATGAGGGACGTGCCCAGAGCAGTACCCGTCATCAGCAGGCGGGGCGTACTCGCCGGTGGGGCCGCTCTTGCCGCTCTAGGGGTGGTATCGACCGCCTGCAGCGAGCCGGCGCCCAAGCCCCCCGCCGTCGAGGAGTTGCTGGCTCCGTTAGACCAGGCCCGCCGCGACAGTGCGCTGGCGGCCGCGGCGGCCGGAGCCGTCGGCAGCCCCCCGCAGATCGCGGCCGCGCTGACCGTGGTCGCCACCCAGCGCGCCGCGCACGCCCGGGCGCTGTCCACCGAGATCGCCCGCGCCGCGGGCAAGCTGGTCTCGTCGACCAGTGAGACGAGCAGCAGCAGCGCAAGCGCCAGCCCGACCGAGCAGGAGCCGCCACCACCGCCGCCGGTGTCCGACGTGATCGACTCGTTGCGCAAGTCGGCCGAGGACGCCAGCCGGTTGCTGGCGACGTCCTCGGGCTACCGGTCGGGGCTGCTCGCCTCGATCGCCGCATCCTGCACCGCGTCGGCCACCGTCGCGCTGGTCCCCGGAGGACCATCGATATGACCGGCCCGAAACGTGCCCCGGCCGGCAAAGATGCCGATATCACCGCGTTCGGCGAAGCTCTGGCCGTCGAGCACGCCACGATCTACGGGTACGGCATCGTGTCCGCGATGTCACCGCCCAGCGTCAACGACCTGGTGGTGGAGGCGCTCAATCAGCACCGGCAACGCCGCGACGACGTGATCGCGATGCTGACCGCGCGCAAGGCCACCGCACCGGTGGCCGCGGCCGGCTATCAGCTGCCGTCCCCGGTGGGCAGCCCGTCCGAAGCGGCCCGGCTGGCGGCGCGGATGGAGAACGACGGTGCGACGGCCTGGCGCGCGGTCGTCGAGCACGCCGATACCGCGGAGGACCGCGCGTTCGCCGCCACCGCCCTGACCCAGAGTGCGGTGATGGCCGCCCGCTGGAACAAGGTGCTGGGCGGCTGGCCGATCACCACGTCGTTCCCAGGCGGAAACGAGTAACTCACGCTGCGGCCACGGCGCAGTCGTGCGGGTGATCGGCGCCCGCAGCGCAGAGTCAATGACGTGTGATGGCAGCTACCAGGTCGGTGGCGAGGCTGTCGCCGACGGCCAACTCCGATTTCTCTCCGGTGAACCGATCACGCAGTTCCACCCGCCCGTCGGCCCAGCCCCGGCCCACCACGACGATCCAGGGCACGCCGAGCAATTCGGCGTCCTTGAATTTCACCCCGGGCGAGGCCTGGCGATCGTCGAGCAGCACCTCGACGCCCACCTTGTCCAGATCGGCGGCCAGTTTGGTGGCTCCCAGCCGGGCCTCGGGGTCCTTGTTGGCGATCACCAGGTGCACGCCGAACGGCGCTATCGACGCCGGCCAGCGCAGCCCGAACTCGTCGTGGTGTTGTTCGGCGACGACGGCGACCAGGCGAGACACCCCGACGCCGTAGGAACCCATGGTCAGCCGCACCGGCTTGCCGTCCTCGCCGAGCACGTCGGCGGTGAACGCGTCGGTGTATTTGCGGCCCAGCTGGAAGATGTGCCCGATCTCGATGCCGCGCGCCATCACCAGCGGGCCCGCCCCGTCCGGGGAGGGATCGCCTTCGCGTACCTCCGCGGCCTCGATGGTGCCGTCGGCGGTGAAGTCGCGGCCGGCCACCAGGCCGACCACGTGGCGTCCGGGCTCGTCGGCCCCGGTGATCCAGCTGGTGCCGTCCACCACCCGCGGGTCCACCAGATATCGAACACCGTTGTCCTGCAAGGCTTTCGGCCCGATATACCCCTTCACCAGGAAGGGGTGCCGGGCGAAGTCGGCGTCGCCGAGCAACGCGTACTCGGCGGGGTCCAGGACTGCGGCCAGCCGCTTGTCGTCCACTTCGCGATCCCCGGGCACGCCCACGGCCAGCAACTCCCAGTCGCCACCGGGCTGGCGGACCTTGATCAGGACGTTCTTGAGGGTGTCGGCGGCGGTGACGGGGCGGTCCAGGGCGGCGTTCGCCCAGTCGACCAGGGTGGCGATGGTCGGGGTGTCGCCGGTGTCGTAGACCTGCGCGGGAGGCAGGTCGCTGGTGGGTTTCGATTCGGGGCGCGCGGTGACGACGGCTTCCACGTTGGCCGCGTAGCCCGATTCCAGGCAACGCACGAAGGTGTCCTCACCGATCGGGCTCTCGGCCAGAAACTCTTCAGAGGCACTGCCCCCCATCGCGCCGGAAACCGCCGACACGATCACGTATCGCACCTGCAGGCGCGCGAACATGCGCTGGTAGGCCTCGCGATGGGCGTGATAGGAGGTCTTGAGCCCGGCCGCGTCGACATCGAAGGAATAGGAGTCCTTCATCACGAATTCGCGGCCACGCAGGATCCCGGCGCGGGGTCGCGCCTCGTCGCGGAACTTCGTCTGAATTTGATACAGCGTCAGCGGGAAGTCCTTATAGGAGCTGTACTCCCCTTTCACGGTGAGGGTGAACAGTTCCTCGTGCGTCGGCCCCAGCAGGTAGTCGTTGTCGCGGCGGTCTTTGAGCCGGAAGACGCTGTCGCCGTACTCGGTCCAGCGGTTGGTGGTCTCGTAGGGCGCGCGCGGCAGCAGCGCGGGGAACAGGATCTCCTGTCCACCGATGGCGTTCATCTCCTCGCGCACGACGCGTTCGACGTTGCGCAGCACCCGCAGGCCCAGTGGGAGCCAGCTGTACAGCCCGGGCGCGATGGGCCGCACGTAGCCGGCGCGGATCAGCAGCTTATGGCTCGGCACTTCGGCGTCGGCGGGGTCGTCGCGCAGGGTGCGCAGGAACAGCTCGGACATCCGGGTGATCACAGGCGGCAGCCTAGCCTGCGGCCCGGTGCGTCGGGCGTCACGCTGGGCGAGCGGGGTATTGGTGCGTCGAGCGTCACGCCAGCGCGACGGCGGGTCCGCGGTGCGTCGAGCGTCACGCCAGCGTGACGGCGGGTCCTCGGTGCGTCGAGCGTCACGCCAGCGCGACCGCGGCGCCTCGGCGCGTCGAACGTCACGCCAGCGCGACGCTCACCTGCCATCGCCCCTCTGGCGTGACGCTCGGCGAAATGCGCGGCTGGGCGAGCGTGGGACTTGGCGACGTGTGGAGGCTTAGCGAGGCCCGCGGCTCGGCGAAGGTGGGGTCTCGGCGCGTCGAACGTCACGCCAGCGTGACGCTCACCTGCCATCGCCACTCTGGCGTGACGCTCGGCGAAATGCGCGGCTGGGCGAGCGTGGGGCTTGGCGACGCCTGTGGCTCGGCGAAGGTGGGGTCTCGGCGCATCAAACGTCACGCCAGCGCGACGCTCACCTGCCATCGCCACTCTGGCGTGACGCTCGGCGACATGCGCGGCTGGGCGAGCGTGGGGGCTTGGCGACGCGTGGGGACTTAGCGAGGCCCGCGGCTCGGCGAAGGTGGGATCTCGGCGCGTCGAACGTCACGCCAGCGCGACGCTCACCTGCCATCGCCACGCTGGCGTGACGCTCGGCGAAAAGCGCGGCTGGGCGAGCGTGGGGGCTTGGCGACGCGTGGGGACTTAGCGAGGCCCGCGGCTCGGCGAAGGTGGGGTCTCGGCGCGTCGAACGTCACGCCAGCGCAACGCTCACCTGCTATCGCCACTCTGGCGTGACGCTCGGCGACATGCGCGGCTGGGCGAGCGTGGGGCTTGGCGACGCGTGGGGACTTAGCGAGGCCCGCGGCTCGGCGAAGGCGGGGCCTCGACGCGTCGAACGTCACGCCAGCGCGACGCTCACCTGCCATTGCCACGCTGGCGTGACGCTCGGCGACGCGTGGGGGTAGCGGCGAATGCGGGCTCGGCGACACGTGGGGGTAGCGGCGAATGCGGGCTCAGCGACGCGTGGAGCTCGGCGACGCGAAGGGCGCGGCGACGCGAAGGGCGCGGCGGGCTACAGCTCGCCCGCGTCCAGCGCTTCCTTGACCTCCTGCGCGTGCGCGACCTGCTCCGGCGTGTAACCGATGAACAGCGCCGCACACCCCACGATGACGGCCGTGCCGGCCACCCACAGCAACCCGTAGGTGTAGCCCTTGTCGAGGGCATGCAGCTGCAGTTCGTTCATGAACTTCACCGGCCCGGTGGTGCCGCCGTTGTAGAGCGTGCGCGAGGTGATCACGGCCTGGATGACCGCCAGCACCAACGGCCCGCCCAGGCTCTGCAGCATCAGCGTCATCGCCGAGACCGGACCGATCTGGTCGAACCCGACGCCGGCGATCGCCGAGAGCGTCAGCGGAACGACGACCATCCCGATCCCGATGCCGCCGACGACGATGGGCAACACCAGGTTGGGGAAGTAGGGAGCGCCGCGGTGCATGCACAGGGAGCCGTAGATCATGGCGCCCAGCAACAGCCAGCCACCGCCGATGGTCAGCACCCGCGGCGAGAACCGGGACACCAGCTGTGAGGAGATGCCCAGGCCGATCCCCATCGCAATGACGAACGGGATGAACCCGATGCCGGCGCGTAGCGCGCTGTAGCCCAGGATGTCCTGCACGTACAGGCCGATCGACACGGTCAGGCTGAACATGACGCCACCGGCCAGGAAGATCGCGCCGAAGGTGACCAGCCGGTTGCGGTCGCGGAACAGCTCGAACGGAATCACCGGGTTCTCCGCGGTGCGCTCCACGATGACGAAGGCGATCGCGGCGGCCAGTGCCACCACGCCCGAACCGATGGTGGTCACCGAGATCCAGCCCTTTTCCGGCCCGATCGAGAAGGCGAAGACGGCCGCGGTGCAGGCCAGGGTGGCCAACATCGCACCTGCGGCATCCAACTTCATCCGCTCGCGGTTGGTTTCCCGCAGCGCGGTGCGGGCCAGGTAGATCATCACCAGCCCGATCGGCACGTTCACCAGGAACGCCAGCCGCCAGGAGTACTCGGTCAGGAACCCGCCGACCACCAGACCCATCACCGAACCGATTGCGGTCATCGCGGCGAACACGGCGGTCGCGGCGTTACGCGCCGGCCCCTTCGGGAAGGTCGTCGCCACCAGCGCCAAACCGGTCGGCGATGCGATCGCCGAACCAATGCCCTGCGAGAGCCGCGCAATGACCAGGGTCACTTCATCCCACGCGACCGCGCACAGCACCGAGGAGATGGTGAACAGCGCGACACCGACGATGAACGTGCGCTTGCGCCCGATGGTGTCGCCGAGGCGCCCACCGAGCAGCATCAGTCCGCCGAAGGTCAGCACGTAGGCGGTGATCACCCAGCTGCGGCCCGCATCGGACAGGCTGAGCTCGTCCTGAATCTTAGGAAGCGCGACGATGGCAACGGTGCTGTCCATGGTGGCCAACAGCTGCATCCCACCGATCGCGATGACCGCGGCGATGAACCGGTAGGAAGGCAGCCAGGTCGGGTAATACCTGCTCAGGCGCTGCAAGGTGGTCTCCACCGAATCCGTGGGACGCTCCTGTGCCGAACTTTGCGAGCGTCCATCTGTCCAAGTATGGACAACCCGCTCTGAGTCGTTGAGAGCCGTCATAGCAGGTTACCTTACAGTAATCTTAAGAATCGTCTAAAGCCCCGAGGCCCGCGACGGGTCCGATCACGATGATTGCGGGTGGTCGGATCCCCTCCGCACGGACCTTCTCCGGGGTCTCCGCGAGGGTGGCCCGCAACGTCTGTTGCGCCGCCGTCGTGCCGTGCTGGACCACCAACACGGGAGTATCCGCAGGTCGGCCGCCTTCCAGCAGCGCGGCCGCGAAGAGTTCGATGCGTTCGACCGCCATCAGCAAAACAATCGTGCCCGTCATTGCTGCCAATGCATCCCAATTCACTAACGATTCGGGATGGTCGGGCGCCAGATGGCCGCTGACCACCACAAACTCGTGATTTGTGGCCCGATGGGTGACCGGAACGCCCGCCATGGCGGGTACAGCTATGGCACTGGTCACACCCGGCACCACAGTCACCGGAATCCCCGCTTCGGCGCACGCCAGCACTTCCTCGTAACCCCGTGCGAACACGAACGGATCACCGCCCTTGAGCCGGACCACGAACTTGCCGGCCCGAGCCCGTTCGATCAGCACGGCGTTGATCGCGTCCTGGGCCATGGCGCGCCCGTACGGGATCTTGGCCGCGTCGATCACCTCCACGTGCGGCGCCAGCTCGGCGAGCAACTCCGGCGGCGCGAGCCGATCGGTCACCACGACGTCGGCCTGGGCCAGCAGGCGGCGGCCGCGCACCGTGATCAGCTCGGGATCGCCGGGTCCGCCGCCGACCAGTGCCACACTTCCGCGCACCGCGTCCTCGCTGTCGGCGAGGATGACGCCCTGCTGCAGCGCCTCGCGGATCGCCGACCGGATTGCCGCCGAACGGCGGTGCTCGCCACCGGCCAGCACGCCTACCGACAGGCCCGCGTATTCGAACGACGCCGGGGTGACCGCGGTGCCCTCGACGGCGATGTCCGCGCGGACACAGAAGATGCGGCGACGTTCCGCTTCGGCGACGACGGCCGCGTTCACCTGCGGATCGTCGGTGGCCGCGATGGCATACCAGGCGTCGTGCAGGTCACCGTCGCGGTATTCCCGCAACGTCAGCGTGATCCCGTCCATCGCCTCGACGGACTGGGTGGCGCTGCGGGAGACGACGTGCACGTCGGCGCCGCTGGCGATGAGCAGTGGTAGCCGTCGTTGCGCCACGCTGCCCCCGCCGACCACGACGACCTTCCTGCCGGTCAGTCGCAGTCCCACCAGGTAGGGGCTCTCGGTCACCGGGCAAGCCTAGTGGCGGGTGTGGCGGCGGTGCAGGCCGTGGCGTGCGCGACGAAGCGCGCCACCGCCCGGGGCGTCGCGGCGGCGTGGGTGTGCAGATACGAGGCGTGCACACCGCCGTGCACTGCGCCTTCGCGCGTCCCGCCGGCCCCCGGGTAGGCCCAGGCGGGCTGGTAGTCGTCGTTGAAAGCGATTGTGGTCCGGTGGAATTCGTGTCCGGACACCCGCTCCCCGGTCGCGTACACCGACGAATCGGCCAGCGCGACGGCGTCGCGGTAGGCCAGGGTGAGGTGCTGGGTGAAGCGCGCCGAGCCGGCCAGTACCCCGCACATCGGGTGTCCGTCGACGTCGGAGACCAGATAGATCAGTCCCGCGCATTCGGCATGCACCGGAGCACCGGAAGCGGCCAGTTCGCGGATCTGCCGGCGCACCTCGTCGTTCGCGGACAACTCGGCGGCGAACTGCTCGGGGAACCCGCCCGGCAGCAACAAGGCGGTCGTCCCCGCGGGCAGGGTTTCACTGAGCGGGTCGAACTCGGCGACCTGCGCACCGGTGCCCTGCAGCAGTTCGGCGTGTTCGGCGTAGCCGAAGCTGAACGCCTTTCCCGCAGCCACGGCGATCACCGCGTCGCGGGCGCCTGCGACCGGCCCGACGGCGACCGCCGGATCCCACGCCGCGTCGTCGACCCGTCCCCCGGCGGCCGCCACCACGGCGGCCAGATCGACATGACGGGCCACCAGATCCGTCATCGCCGCCACCGCCGACCGGGCGTGCCGACCGTATTCAACGGCAGTCACCAAACCCAGATACCTGGTCGGCAGCTCCAATTCGGCGACGCGGGGAATCACACCCAGCACCGGCACGCCGGCCTGCTCGCACGCCTGCCGCAGCACCTGTTCGTGCCGGGCCGAACCGACGCGGTTGAGGATGACGCCGCGGACCCGGGTCTGGGGGTCGAACGTGGAAAAACCGTGCAGCAGCGCGGCGATGCTGTGGCTCTGGCCTCGTGCATCGACCACCAGGATCACCGGCGCGCCCAGCAGGGCGCCGACGTGCGCGGTGGACCCCACCGCCGGGCCGGTCACGGTCGCCCCGATCCGCCCGTCGAACAGACCCATCACTCCTTCGATCACCGCGATGTCGGCGCCCGCGGTGCCGTGCCGAAACAGCGGGCCGATCAACGACTCCCCCACCAGCACCGGGTCCAGGTTGCGGCCGGGACGGCCCGCGGCCAGCGCGTGATAGCCGGGGTCGATGAAGTCCGGGCCCACCTTGAACGGCGCCACCCGGTGCCCGGCCCGAACCAGGGCACCGATCAAACCCGTTGCGACCGTTGTCTTTCCGCTGCCGGAGGCGGGCGCGGCGATGATGACGGCGGACGCGGGGGCTACCACTCGATTCCCTTCTGACCCTTGCGCCCGGCGTCCATCGGGTGCTTGACCTTGGTCATCTCGGTCACCAGGTCGGCGGCCTCGATCAGCCGCGGCGGGGCGTCGCGGCCGGTGATTACCACGTGCTGGTGGCCGGGTCGAGCAGTGAGCGCCTCCAGCACGTCATCGAGGTCGAGCCAACCCCATTTCAAGGGGTAGGTGAACTCGTCGAGGACGTAGAAGTCGTGCCGCTGGGTGGCCAGGCGCTGCTTGATCTCGGTCCAACCGTCCGCGGCCGCCGCCGCATGGTCGACGTCGCTGCCCGATTTGCGGGTCCAGGACCAGCCCGAGCCCATCTTGTGCCACTCGACCGCGCCACCGACGCCGTGATCGTCGTGCAGCTCGCCGAGTCGCCGGAACACCGACTCCTCGCCCACTTTCCATTTCGCGCTTTTGACGAACTGGAACACCCCGATGCCGAGCCCGACATTCCAGGCCCGCAACGCCATTCCGAACGCGGCCGTCGACTTACCCTTGCCGTCGCCGGTGTGCACGGCCAGTACCGGGGTGTTGCGGCGCGCCCGGGTGGTCAGGCCGTCGTCGGGAACTTCGGTCGGAATGCCCTGCGGCATATCAGGCCACGCTACGAACGGCGTGGGTGAGGTGATCGGCGTGCAGCTGTTCGAGCCGCAGCACCGGCGCGCCCAACTGGGTGGCGAGCTGACCGGCCAGACCCAGCCGCACATAGGACGTCTCGCAGTCCACCACCACCGCGGCGACATCCTCGGCAACCAGGCGGGCTGCGGCAATTTTACTGCGGCCCAACGGGTCTAGGCCGGAGGTCGCGCGTCCGTCGGTCAGCACCACCAGCAGCGGCCGCCGGCCCCGGTCGCGCACCCGCTCGCGCAGCACCAGCTCACGCGCGGCCAGCAGACCCTCGGCCAGCGGCGTCCTGCCACCGGTGTCGAAGCGGGCCAGTCGACGGCCGGCGATGTGCGCCGACGAGGTCGGCGGCAGCAACACGGTAGCGGCCTGCTGCCGGAACGTGATGACGGCGACCTTGTCGCGACGCTGATAGGCATCGCGCAGGAGCGAGAGGGTGGCGCCACTGACCGCCGCCATCCGGTCGCGCGCGGCCATCGACCCGGACGCGTCGACGACGAAGATCACCAAGTTGCCTTCCCGGCCCTCGCGGACGGCGCGGCGGATGTCGTCGGGCCGCAACCGCAACCGCCCGCCGGCCGATGCCTGCTCGGCCGCCGACAGCAGGCTGGCGAACAGGTGCAGACCGTGGGCGTCGGGGTCGGCCGGTGGTGCGGCGGCCACCACGCTGCCGGCGGCGTTGCGCGCGCGGGACCGTCGGCCGGGGGCCCCGGCACCGACGCCGGGCACGGTCAGTGCCCGGGCGCGGAAGACCTTCGCCGGCGGGGCGCTGGGCCGTGGCGGTGCCGGGTTCGAATTCGGTTGTGGTGTATCGCTCTTGGGTGTGACGCCGCCGCCCGATGGATCGGGATCCGGGTCCGGTTCGCCGTCCTGGGATTGCGCGGCCTGGGCCAGCGCTTCGTCCAGTTGGTCTTCGTCGATGCCGTGCTCGTCGAACGGGTCACGCCGGCGCCGATGCGGCAGGGCCAGCTGCGCCGCCACCCGGATGTCCTCTTCCTCCACGGTGTGAGCCCCGCGCCAGGCCGCGTGCGCGACGGCGGTCCGGGCCACCACCAGATCCGCGCGCATGCCGTCGACGTCGAACGCCGCGCACAGCGCCGCGATGCGCCGCAACTCGTTGTCCGGCAACACCACATCGTCGACCAACGCGCGGGCCGCGGAGATGCGCGCGGCCAGCTCGGCATCGGCGGGCGCGTAACGCTGCGCGAAGCCCTCCGGGTCGGCCTCGTAGGCCATTCGTTGGCGGATCACCTCCACCCGTACGTCGACGTCGCGGGACGCCTGGACATCCACGGTGAGTCCGAACCGGTCCAGCAACTGCGGACGCAGCTCGCCCTCTTCGGGATTCATCGTCCCGATCAGCACGAAGCGGGCGTCGTGGGAGTGGGAGATGCCGTCGCGTTCGATGTGCACCCGTCCCATCGCCGCGGCGTCGAGCAGGATGTCGACAAGATGGTCGTGCAGCAGGTTCACCTCGTCGACGTAGAGCACCCCGCCATCGGCGCGGGCCAGCAGTCCCGGCGAGAACGCGTGCTCGCCGTCGCGCAACACCCGTTGCAGGTCCAGCGAGCCCACCACCCGGTCTTCGGTTGCGCCCAAAGGCATTTCGACCAGACCGGCACCTTCGGCACCCGTCGCCGCCGACAGCAGCGCGGCCAGTCCGCGCACCGCCGTCGACTTCGCGGTGCCCTTCTCACCCCGGATCAGGGCACCGCCGATCTCCGGGCGTACCGCACACAACAGCAGCGCGAGCCGCAGCTGGTCGTGTCCGACGATGGCGCTGAACGGGTAGGCCTTCATCGCTGAGCTCCCGCGCCGGGTCCTGAACCGGGCCTGAGCATCGGCACGTGCGGAATGCCGCCGTCGATGAAATCATCGCCGTCCCGGACGAACCCGTGTTGGGCCCACATGTCGACCAGGTAGGTCTGCGCGTCGATCCGGCACGGAAAGTCACCCACCTCAGCCAGCGCGGCGCGCAGCAACCGGGTGGTGTGGCCCTGACCACGGGCGCTGCGCTTGGTGCACAACCGGCCGAGCCGGAAGGCCTTCTCTCCGCCGGGGTGTTCCTCCATCAGCCGCAACGTGCAGATCACCTCTCCCTGCGGGGATTCCAGCCAGAAGTGCCGGGTCTCGGCGAGCAGGTCGCGCCCGTCGAGTTCCGGGTAGGGCCACGCCTGCTCGACCACGAAAACCTCCACTCGCAGTTTGAGCAGCTCGTAAAGAGTCTGCGCGTCAAGATCTTTGGACCACATCCGGCGCAATGCTTCACTCATCGGCGGCTCACGCGGCGTCCAACTGCAGAGCCCGGGAGGTCCAGGACCGCAACTCCTCGTACAACACCGGTTCGTCGGACAACGTGGCCCCCAGCGACGGCACCATCTCTTTGAGCTGGGGCAACCACGACTGATACCGGCCGGCGAAACAGGTTTGCAGAACTTCCAGCATGATCGGCACCGCGGTCGAGGCACCCGGCGAGCCGCCGAGCAGGCCGATGATGCTGCCGTCGGCGTCACCGACCAGCGAGGTGCCGAACTCCAGCACCCCGCGCCCGCGACGGCCCCGCCGGATCACCTGGACCCGCTGTCCCGCCACCGTCATTTCCCAGTCGGAATCCGTTGCGGCGGGTACGAATTGGCGTAACACGCGGACCCGCTCGGGTTCGGACAGCCGCAACTGGCCGAGCAGATAGGCGAGCATGGTCGTCTGCGTGGCGCCGACACCGAGCATCGGCACCAGATTCCCCAGCCGGATCGACCGGGCCAGGTCACTGAAGTGCCCGTGTTTCAGGAACTTCGGCGACCAACCGGCGTACGGCCCGAACACCAGCCACGGCTTGCCGTGCACGAAACGCAGATCCAGGTGCAGCGCGCCGAGCGGCGGGGCGCCCGGCGACGGCACGCCGTACACCTTGGCGCGGTGCCCGGCGGTCAGCGCCGGGTTGGTACAGCGCAGGAAGCGGCCGCCGATCGGGAACCCGGCGAGGCCCCGGATCTGCCTGATGCCCGATTTCTGCAACAACGGCAGCGCGTCGCCACCGGCGCCGACGAACACGAACTTGGCGGTGAGCTGGCGCTTTTTGCCGGTGCGGCGGTTCGCGACCGTGATGGTCCAGCCGCCGTCGGACCGGCGGGACAGGTTGAGCACCTGATGACCGAACCACGCCGTGGCGCCGCCGCGCACGCAGTAACCGACGAGCTGGCGGGACAACTCGCCGAAGTCCACGTCGGTGCCGTCGGCGGACCAGTTGAGCGCCACGGGCTCGGTGAAGTCGCGTCGGGCGGACATCAACGGCAGCCGGCGCGCGAATTCGTCCGGGTCGAGAATCAATTCGGTGGCGGCGAACAGTGGGTTGGACGCCAGCGCGTCACGGCGGCGCCGCAGATACTCGACACCGTCGGCGCCGCGGACGTAACTCACGTGCGGGACGGCGTTAAGGAAGTCGCGGACGTCGGTCAGCATGCCGTTTTCCACGGCGTACGCCCAGAACTGGCGGGTGACCTGAAACTGCTCGTTGACCAGCACCGCTTTGCTGATGTCGATCGTGCCGTCGGGCCGCTGCGGGGTGTAGTTCATCTCACACAACCCGGCGTGGCCGGTGCCGGCGTTGTTCCAGGGACTGCTGCTTTCGGCGCCGACGCCGTCGAGTCGCTCGATCACCGTGATCGACCAGTCCGGCTCCAGCCGGCGCAGCAGCGCCCCCAGCGTCGCGCTCATGATCCCGGCGCCCACCAGCACGACGTCGGTTCTGGTTCGCTGTGACACCGGCTGATGATCCTTCCCTGGGTATGCCGGTCCCAGGTTATCCCGATGGGTCCGGGCCCAACGACCCAAGCGCCCGACGGCCCGGCACCTTTGTGAGCACCACCGGGACACCTTCTTTAAGCTGGCCATCGTGACTGGCTGGGTGCCCGATGTGTTACCCGGCTACTGGCAGCACTCGATCCCGCTGGGGGCCGATCCCGACGGCGAGGGCGACATCGTCGCGACCCTGGTCCGACGCGGGCCGCCGGCGGCTACCGAGCACGCGGTGCTGGCCGTCCACGGCTACACCGACTACTTCTTCCAGACCGCCCTGGCCGACCATTTCGCCGAGCGCGGCTTCGGGTTCTACGCGCTGGACCTGCGCAAGTGCGGCCGGTCGCGGCAGCCCGGGCAGACCCCGCACTTCACCACCAGCCTGGCCCGCTACGACACCGAGCTTCGCCGCGCGGTGACCCTGATTCGCGCTGAGTCCGGCAATCCCACCGTGGTGATGTACGGGCATTCCGCGGGCGGGCTCATCGTGTCCCTGTGGCTGGACCGCCTGCGGCGCCGGAACGCGACCGGGTCCGCCGGCATCGGGGGCCTGGTGCTCAACAGCCCCTTCCTCGATCTGCACGGGCCGGCCTACCTCCGACTCGGCGTCACGTCGGCGACCATTGCGGCGCTGTCGCGGGTGCGGGGCAAGGCGATCGCGCGGGCCGGCGGTGCCGGCGGCTACGGCTCCAGCCTGCACCGCGACTACCACGGCGAGTTCGACTACGACCTGCGGTGGAAGCCCTTGGGCGGCTTCCCCATCACCTTCGGCTGGCTGCATGCCGTGCGCAGCGGCCAGGCCCGCCTGCACCGGGGACTCGACGTCGGGGTGCCCAACCTGATCCTGCGCTCGGATCACACCGTGCCCGAAGACGCCGGCCCGCAGGCGCTGCAGTGCGGTGACGCGGTGCTCGACGTCCGCCAGATCGCCCGCTGGGCCGGCTGTATCGGCAACCGCAGCAGCATCGTTCCGGTTCCCGACGCCAAACACGACGTCTTCTTGTCGCTGGAGCAACCACGCCGGTTGGCCTACCGCCATCTCGACCGGTGGCTGGACGATTATCTCTGCACACGGAAAGGCTGACCGCTGAATGGAAACCTACGATCTCGCAATCATCGGAACCGGTTCGGGCAACTCCATTCTCGACGAGCGTTACGCCGACAAGCGGGTGGCGATCTGTGAGCAGGGCACCTTCGGCGGCACCTGTCTGAACGTGGGTTGCATTCCGACCAAGATGTTCGTCTACGCCGCCGAGGTCGCCGAGGCGGTACGCGGGGCGGCGAAGTTCGGCATCGACGCGCACCTGGACGGGGTGCGCTGGGATGACATCGTCTCCCGTGTGTTCGGCCGCATCGATCCGATCGCGAACAGCGGCGAAGACTATCGGCGTTCGCTGCCCAACGTCGAGGTGTACGGCCACCACACCCGTTTCGGGCCGGCCCAGGACGACGGCCGCTACCTGCTGCGCACCGAGGCCGGCGACGAGTTCACCGCCGAGCAGGTGGTGATCGCGGCGGGTTCGCGACCAGTGGTCCCGCCCGCGATCCAGAACAGCGGTGTGACCTACCACACCAGTGACACCGTGATGCGCATCCCCACCCTGCCACAGCACCTGGTGATCGTCGGAAGTGGTTACGTGGCAGCGGAATTCGCGCACATTTTCGCCAGCCTGGGTAGCCGGGTCACCATCGTGATGCGCGGCGGCACCATGCTCAAGCACTGTGACGACGCGATCTGCGAACAGTTCACCCGGATCGCGTCCGCCAAATGGGAGCTGCGGGCGCGGCGCAACGTCGTCGACGCCGAGAACCGGGACTCGGGCATCACCGTCAAACTCGACGACGGGTCCAGCATCGAGGCCGACACACTGCTGGTGGCCACCGGCCGGATCTCCAACGCCGATCTACTGGACGCCGAACAGGTGGGTGTCGATGTCGAACTGGGCAGAATCGTGGTGGACTGTTACCAAAGAACCTCTGCGCGTGGGGTTTACGCCCTCGGTGACGTCTCATCGCCCCATCAGCTCAAACACGTCGCCAACCACGAGGCCCGGGTGGTGGCGCACAATCTGCTCACCGACTGGGACGACACCGAGTCGATGGCCGTCACCGACCACCGATTCGTTCCGTCCGCCGTCTTCACCGACCCGCAGTTGGCCAGCGTCGGACTGACCGAAAACCAGGCACTGGCAGAGGGATACGACATTTCCGTCAAGATTCAGGAGTACGGCGACGTCGCCTACGGCTGGGCGATGGAAGACACCACCAGCATCGTCAAGCTGATCGCCGAACGCGGCACCGGCAAGTTGCTGGGCGCGCACTTCATGGGCTACCAGGCCTCGGCACTGATCCAGCCGTTGATCCAGGGCATGAGCTTCGGTCTCACCGCTGCCCAGATGGCCCGCGGCCAGTACTGGATCCACCCGGCGTTGCCCGAAGTGGTCGAGAACGCGCTGCTGGGCCTGGCGTGAATCAGCCTGGCCCGCTCGCAGCCGTGCCACACTGACCGCGTGCCCGGCTCGATCTGCGATGTGCTGCCCAGCGTGGCGGCACTGTTCGGGGTGCCGGACGGGGTCGACGTACTCGGGCTGGCGGATTCGGTCGGCGGCACCGACCGCGTCTGCATCGTGCTGGTCGACGGGATGGGCTGGGAGTTGCTGGCCGACCTGGCCGCGGACGCGCCGCTGCTGGCCTCGGTGCTCGCCGGCGGCACCGGACGGCTGCGCCGCCTGGACTGCACCTTTCCGTCCACCACCCCGGCCAGCCTGGTGTCACTGGGCACCGGAGCCCCGCCCGGCCAGCACGGGGTGCTGGGCTTCACGGTCAACGTGCCCGGCACCGAGCAGGTGCTCAATCACATCCGCTGGCGCGACGACCCACCGCACGCCCAGTGGCAGCCGTTGCCAACGTGGTTCCAGCGGCTGTCCCGCGCCGGGGTCGGCACGCGCGCGGTGCTGCCGGAGTGGTTCCGCGGCAGCGGACTGACCGAGGCGGCGTATCGCGGTGCCACGTTCGTCCCGGCGCGTTCCGGTGCGGACTACGCAGCCACGCTGGCAGCGGAGGTACGCGCGGCGCCCGGCCTGATCTACGGCTACACCGCCGACCTGGACACCGCCGCCCACGTGTTCGGCATCGGCTCACCAGCCTGGCACGAAGCGGCGAGCGGGGTCGACGCCCTGCTGCGCAGCGTGGCCGAGGCGCTGCCGGCGAACGCCGTGCTGCTGGTCACCGCCGACCACGGCGGTCTCAACGTGCCCACGGACGCCCGCATCGACATGGACGCCGACCCGCGGCTCACGGCGGGTGTGCGGGTGGTGGCGGGCGAACCGCGGGTGCGCTACCTGCACACCGAACCCGGCGCCACCGACGACGTGGTGGCCACCTGGACCGAGCTGCTCGCCGGCCGCGCGCAGGTCCGCACCCGGGCCCAGGCCGTCGCATCGGGCGTCTTCGGGCCGGTCCGCCCCGATTACCTGCCCCGGATCGGCGATGTCGTGGTCACCTGCACCGGCGAGGCGGCAATCCTGGCGACCGGCCACGAACCGCCGGAGTCGGCCCGTCTCGTCGGCTTTCACGGCGCGGCGACCGCCGCGGAACGGGCAATTCCGCTGATCGAAATTCGGAGCGAACTCAAATGTTGAGTCAGGTGGCTGACACCACGGGCTCGGGATAGGTTGAGAGCGTGGATCTGCTGGTCGCGGGCCACGGCTGAGGAGATGTAGCGATGGATTACGGCTGCCTGGCACCGGAGATCAACTCGGCGCGAATGTATGCCGGTCCCGGCGCGGGATCGTTGCTGGCGGCCGCGACAGCCTGGAACCAGTTGGCCGACGGGCTGGATGAAGCGGCAGCCGACTTCCGGAGCGTGACCACCCGGCTCAACGGCGGGTGGCAGGGTCACGCCGCCATCGCGATGACCCAGGCCGCCGCGCCCTACCTGGGCTGGCTGGGCGCCGCCGCCGCCAAAGGCCGGCAGACGGCCGCACATGCCGCGGCAGCCGCGAGTGCTTACGAAGAAGCGCATGCGGCGGTGGTGCCTCCTGCCGTCGTCGCCGCCAACCGGTCCCGGCGCACCTCGATGGCCAGCACCAATTCGCTGGGCCAGGACAGCGAGTCGATCGCCACCGTCGACGCCGACTACGAACAGATGTGGGCCCGGGACGTCGAAGCCATGTACAGCTACGCCGACGCGGCTGCCGCGGCCTCCCGGGTGACGCCGTTCACCTCGGCGCCGCTGGCCGTCGACCTGCCGGTGCTCGCCAGGTCGGGCGAGGTCAGCGACCCCGACATGATCGCGGCCGGATCGCAACTGATCTCCAGCCTTCCGCAGGCACTACAGGCGCTCGCGTCGTCGCCGTCGGCCGCCTTCGATGCCGCGCTGATGTCGATGTCCTCCTCGCTGGTGCGGCTGGGTTCGTTGGCCGCGCCGGTGAAATTCCCGATGCAGCTGCTGAATTTCCTGGGCCGCGGACCCCGGCGGGCGGCGGCTCCGGTGACGGCACGCTGGGGCGGTGGGGCGCGGATAGGTCGATTGTCGGTGCCGCCGGCCTGGAGCGACATCGAACCGCCCAGCCCGGTCAGCGTGGACTTCCGCGCCTCTGCCCGCCGGATGCGGATGATCGGCGGGCGGGCCGTCTGCGCGCGGCTGATCTGCTCCTGACTCAGAGCGGGGTCACGTAGGCCGAGCTGATGCCACCGTCGACCAGGAACGTCGACGCGGTGATGAACGACGCGTCGTCACTGGCCAAAAACGCCACCGCGGCGGCGATCTCGTCCGGATCGGCGAACCGGCCCAGCGGCACGTGCACCAGCCGGCGCGCCGCCCGCTCCGGGTCTTTGGCGAAAAGTTCCTGCAGCAGCGGTGTATTCACCGGACCCGGGCACAGCGCGTTGACGCGGATGCCCTGCCGGGCGAACTGCACACCGAGTTCGCGTGACATGGCCAGCACGCCCCCCTTGGAGGCGGTGTAGGAGATCTGTGACGTCGCCGAACCCAGCACTGCGACAAAGGATGCCGTGTTGATGATCGCACCCCTGCCGGCCGGCACCATGTGCCGCAACGCCGCCCGGCAGCACAGGTACACCGACTTCAAGTTGACGTCCTGCACGTGCTGCCAGGCCGCCAGTTCGGTGTGCTCGATCAGATCGTCCTCCGGCGGTGAGATACCGGCGTTGTTGAACGCGATGTCGACCCCACCGCAGGTGTGGGCGGCGGCGTCGAACAGCTTGTTCACCGACTCCTCGTCGGAAACGTCGACGTGCACATACAGACCGGATAGTTGCTCGGCGGCCGCGCCGCCGGCCTCGCCGTCGATGTCGGCGATGACGATGGTGGCACCCTCGGCGTGCATGCGGCGGGCGGTGGCCAAACCGATGCCGCTGCCGCCGCCGGTGATGACGGCCACCCGCCCGGCCAGCCGTTGCGTCAGGTTGATCACGGACTCTCCTTGATCGCGATGAAGACGTTCTTGGTCTCGGTGAAGTGCAGCGGCGCATCGGGTCCGAGCTCGCGGCCCAGCCCCGACTGCTTGAATCCGCCGAACGGGGTGCTGTAACGGACCGAGGAATGCGAATTCACCGACAGGTTGCCGGACTCGACCGCGCGGGACACCCGCAGCGCCCGGGACAGATCGTCGGTCCAGATCGACCCGGACAGACCGTATTCGGTGTCGTTGGCCAGCTCGACGGCGTCCGCCTCGTCGTCGAAGGCCAGCACCGTGACCACCGGTCCGAAGATCTCGTCGGTGACGCTGCGGTCACCGCGTTGCGGGGTGAGAACCGTTGGTGGGAACCAGAATCCGGGGCCGGCCGGGGCGACGCCCTGAAACGCGACCGGGGCACCGTCGGGCACGTAGGAGGCCACCCTGGCGCGGTGCGCCGCCGATACCAGCGGGCCCATCTCGGTGTCGCGCTGGGCGGGATCGCCGACCACCACGGCTTTGACGGCCGGCTCCAGCAGTTCCATGAACCGCTCATAGACGTTGCGCTGCACCAGGATTCGGCTGCGGGCGCAGCAATCCTGTCCAGCGTTGTCGAACACCCCGGCCGGTGCGGTCGCGGCCGCACGCTCCAGATCGCAGTCGTCGAAGACGATGTTGGCGCTCTTGCCGCCCAGTTCCAGCGTCACCCGTTTGACCGCCGCTGCCGCGCCGGCCATCACCTTCTTGCCGACGTCGGTGGACCCGGTGAACACCACTTTGCGGATGTCGGGGTGGGTGACGAACCGCTCCCCCACCACCGCACCCTGGCCGGGCAACACCTGCAGCAGGTCCGGGTCCAATCCGGCCGCGGCGGCCAGCTCACCGATTCGCATGGTGCTCAGCGGCGTCCATTCGGCAGGCTTGACCAGTACCGCATTGCCCGCCGCCAGAGCGGGCGCGATGGCCCAGGTCGCGATCACCATCGGGAAGTTCCACGGGGTGATCACCCCGACCACGCCCATCGGTTCGTGGAAGGTGACGTCGATGCCGCCCGCCACCGGAATCTGCTTGCCGCACAGTCGTTCCGGGCTGCCGGCGTAATACTGCAGCACATCGCGGACGTTGCTGGCCTCCCATTCGGCCGAGGTGATCGGGTGTCCGGAGTTGGCCACTTCCAGCGCGGCCAGTTCGTCGAGGTGGGCGTTGACGGCGGCGGCGAACGCCCGCAGGCCGGCGGCGCGGTCGGCCGGCGCGAGCCTGGCCCACCGTTTCTGGGCCGCCCGGGCGCGGCCCACCGCGTCGTCGACGGCCGCCGCGTCGGCGTGCTCCACCGAGCGCAGCACTGCTGCGGTGGCGGGGTTGAGCAGCTGTACCGCAGTCACCGGCGCGTCCTTGCCGCGTCGACCAACGCAGTGAACAGCCGCAGGTCGTCCAGCGACTTCTCCGGGTGCCATTGCACCGCAAGGCAGAACGTGTCACCGGGCAGCTCCACGGACTCGACCACCCCGTCGGCGTCCCAGGCACCGACCACGAGTCCGTCGCCCACCTTGTCGATGGCCTGGTGGTGATAGCACGGCACGTCGGTGGACTCACCCAGCAACGCCGCCACCCGGGTGCCCGCCACCGTGCGCACCGGCAGCCTGCTGAACACCCCGTCGCCGGCCCGGTGCCCGGAGTGGCCCAGCACCTCGGGCAGATGCTGGTGCAGGGTGCCGCCGAAGGCGACGTTGAGGATCTGCGCGCCCCGGCAGATACCCAGCACCGGCAGCCGCCGGTCCAGCGCGGCCCGCAGCAACGCGAACTCCCAGGCGTCCCGGTCGGTGCGCGGCGCATCGGTGGTGGGGTGCGGCTGTTGGCCGTAGCAGGCAGGGTCCAGGTCGTACCCCCCGGTGATTACCAGCGCATCCAGGCGGTCGAGCAGCGCATCGACGGTGTCGGGCGCCACCGGCTGCGGCGGCAGCAGGACCGGGACGCCACCGGCGAGCGCCACGCCCTCGAAGTAGTCGGCGGGCAGGTAGGCGGCCGGGATGTCCCAGACCCCGGTGCGGACCTGCTCCCGATACATGGTGAGCCCGACGACCGGAGCTCGCGCGCTGTCCCTAGAGCCGTTCAAAGCCACGAATCCTCTCCCAGTCGGTGACCGCCGCGTTGAACGCCGCCTGTTCCACGTGCGCGTTGTTGAGGTAGTGGGCGACCACCTCGTCGCCGAACGCCGCACGGGCACGTGACGAGGCCCCGAATGCCGCGGCCGCCTCGGTGAGCGTGCCGGGCAGTCGCTCCACATCCTGGGCCTCGTAGGCATTCCCGAGGTACGGCTCGCCGAGCTCGAGACCCTGCTCGATACCGTACAACCCGCCCGCGACGAGCGCCGCCACGGCGAGGTACTGGTTGACGTCGCCGCCGGGAACCCGGCACTCGACGCGGATACTCGGTCCGTGCCCGACCACCCGCAGCGCGCAGGTGCGGTTGTCCAGGCCCCAGGCCACCGCGGTGGGCGCGAAGCTGCCGTCGGCAAAACGCTTGTAAGAGTTGATGTTCGGCGCATAAAACAGCGTGAACTCCCGCACGGTGGCCAGCAGCCCGGCGATGAAGCTCCGGAAGGTGGCCGACATACCCTGTGGCGCATCGGGATCGGAGAAAACCGAGCCCTCGGTGTCGCGCAGCGAGACATGGATATGGCAGCTGTTGCCTTCGCGCGCATCGTATTTCGCCATGAACGTCAGGCTCTTGCCGTGCCGGTCGGCGATCTCTTTGGCACCGTTCCTGTACACCGCGTGGTTGTCACAGGTGACCAGCGCCTGGTCGTAGCGGAAGCCGATCTCCTGCTGGCCGGCATTGCATTCGCCTTTGCTGGCCTCCACCCGCAGCCCCGCGCCCTGCATGCCCAGCCGGATATCGCGCAGCAGCGGCTCCATCCGCGTGGACGCCGCGATCGCGTAGTCGATGTTGTAGTCGCTGGCCGGGGTCAGGTCACGGTAACCGCCGGCCCAGGCCTGCCGGTAGGACTGGTCGAAGACGATGAATTCCAGCTCGGTGGCGACGTCGGCGACCAGCCCACGCTCGCCCAGCCGATCGAGTTGGCGGCGCAGCACCGCCCGCGGCGACACCGCGACCGGACTGCCGTCGGCCCAGGACAGGTCGGCCAGGACCAACGCTGTGCCCGGCAGCCACGGCACACGGCGCAGCGTGCTCAGGTCCGGTGTCATCGTCATGTCGCCGTAGCCGGTCTCCCAGCTCGACATCGCATACCCGGCAACGGTGTTCATGTCGACGTCGACGGCCAGCAGATAGCTGCAACACTCGGCGCCGTGCCCGGCCACCTCGTCGACGAAGAACCGGCCCGCCACCCGCTTGCCGACCAGCCGGCCCTGCATGTCGGTGAACGCCACGATGACGGTGTCGATGTCACCGGCAGCGACCAGCCGTTCCAGGTCAGCCTCGGAGAACCCAGTCATGCTCGTCAGTCAACCACCTGGAAACCTCACCAACCGCTGGTACGCAGGATGATCTCGGTGGCCAGCTGCGCGGTCGTCTCGTGCGCGCTGCGCCGCCCGAGCATCTCCACCACCCGGTAGTCACCGAAGACGAAGCGCTGGCTGTCCCGGGCGGCGTCGCGCACGGTCGGCACGCTCACCAACACGGTGGTGGCGATTTCCACCGGCGGGCACGTGTCCTCGGGCCCCTCGCCGCCGTTGATCCGCGGATGTGGCCGGTCGATCGCGACCAGTCCGGCGAAGCGACCCAACTTGGTGGCGGCCAGCACCCACGCCAACTCCGCGCCGCTGCGATCGCCGACCACCACCGCCCAGCCGATCCCGAGCGAATCGAGGATGCCGATCACCGACTTCGGGGTCAGGCGCGGGTCGGCGCCGATCACGACGGTGCGCAGCGAGGCGTTGTGCAGTCGCTCGCAGAGGGGGTCGTAGGCGGCGGGGGCGCGTTGCTCGGCGGCCAGCACCACCACGACAGTGCCCTTCTCCGGGCCGGACACGCCCACCAGGACCGGGAAGCCGTCGTGCGTGGTCATCATCGTCGGGGGCACCACCGCAAATTACCGGAAATCGCCGCCCCGGGCAGCGGACGGCATCGCTGTGTGGGCCGGCCCCGACACTGGACGGCAGCTCAGGGCAGCGTGAGGATTTCGGCCCCGGTTTCGGTGACCAGCAGCGTGTGCTCGAACTGCGCGGTCCACTTGCGATCACGGGTGACCACTGTCCAACCGTCGTCCCAGATCTCGTAGTCCAGCCCACCCAGGTTGATCATCGGCTCGATGGTGAACGTCATCCCCGGCTGAATTACCGTGTCGACGGCGGGCTGGTCGTAGTGCAGCACGACCAACCCGTTGTGGAACGTGGTGCCGATCCCGTGCCCGGTGAAGTCACGAACCACGTTGTAGCCGAACCGATTTGCGTAGGCTTCGATGACGCGTCCGATCACCGACAGCGCCCGGCCGGGCTTGACGGCCTTGATCGCCCGCATCGTCGCCTCGTGGGTGCGCTCGACCAGCAGGCGGTGCTCCTCAGAGACGTCGCCGGCCAAAAACGTCGCGTTGGTGTCGCCGTGTACGCCGTTGATGTAGGCGGTGACGTCGATGTTGACGATGTCGCCGTCCTCGATCACCGTCGAGTCGGGGATGCCGTGGCAGATCACCTCGTTGAGCGAGGTGCAGCACGATTTCGGGAAGTGCTTGTAGCCCAGCGTCGACGGGTACGCCCCGTTGTCGACCATGTATTCGTGGGCGATGCGGTCGAGTTGGTCGGTGGTGACGCCCGGGGCGACGGCCTTGCCGGCTTCCTGCAGCGCCCGGGCCGCGATCTGGCCGGCGACGCGCATCTTCTCGATGACCTCGGGCTCCTGCACCCACGGCTCGGTGCCTTCCTTGGCCGTGGATTTGCCGACGTATTCCGGGCGCGCGATCCACGTGGGTACCGGCAGCGTCGGGGACAGCACGCCGGGGGAAAGCGCGGTACGAGCGGGCATGGCAGACAGCTTAGCGAGGCGCACCCGGCGCTGCCGCTACGAGCGGCCGTCGAACAGGTGCGGGCGGCGCAGCAGCGCCCGGCGCGGACCACGAATGATCACCGAGCCGAACACCAGCTGACCGGTCAGCACGACGTGCGGATTGCCTTCCGCCGGTGGGTCTTTGCGACGATCGCTCGCGCTGCCCACGTAGGCCTCGACATTGTCGATGGAGGCGCTGGCGCCCTCCGGCAGACGCAGGTCGAGGTTGCCGAACTTCATGTCGATCTCAATGACGACCACGGGCCCCGCGAAGCGCGCCTTGGTGAGATCGAGGTCGATGTTGCCGAACCTGCGCACCAGCGTGAGCCGGGTCGGCACCGTCCACTCCCCATGCCGCTTGAGCGAACCGGCCCAGCCGCGCAGTTCCACCCGGTCGGTGGCGGAGCTGACGATCGCACCTGGTCCGGGCAGGTCACCGACCAGGCTGTCGAGCTCGTTGCGGGTCCGCGCATAGGCCACCTGGGTGGACCGTTGCTCGAACTCGTCGATGTCGATCAGCCCGAGCGCCAGGGCATTGTGCAGGCGGCGCATGGTGCCGTTGCGGTCGGCGTCGGAGACCCGCAACGCCATGTCCCCGTCCGTCACGGCCTACTCCGGTCTTTCGCGCACACCCTCGCAACTTACCGCCGCCGGCGGGTTCGATGGCTATCAGGCCAGGTAGCCCGGCGGCAGCGAGTCGAACATCACTTTGGTCATCCGGACCGCGTATTCCGAGCTGCCGCCCCCGACGATCAGCGCCGCGAAAGCCAGGTCGCCGCGGTATCCGGCGAACCAGGAATGCGAGCCACCCGCGAATTCGGCCTCACCGGTCTTGCCGTAGACCTCCCCGCACCCGGCGATCTCCTTGGCGGTCCCGTTGGTCACGACGAGCCGCATCATCGGCCGCAGTGCCTCCACCATCTTCGGGCTGATCGGGGTGTTGTCGCCGTTGACCGTGGTCGGCCGGCCGGCGATCAGCTGCGGCACCGGGGTTTTGCCGGCGGCGACGGTGGCCGCCACCAGGGCCATGCCGAACGGGCTGGCCAGCACCCGACCCTGCCCGAAGCCGTCCTCGGTGCGCTCGGTCAGATCCACTGTCGGCGGTACTGAGCCGGTCACCGTGGTGATGCCCTCGACCTGGTAGTCCAGTCCGATCCCGTAGCGGGTGGCCGCCTGGGTCAGCCCGCGCGGTGGGAGTTTGCTGCTCAGTTCGGCGAAGGTGGTGTTGCAGGAACTGGCGAAGGCACGCGACAGCGGCACCACGCCGAGGTCGAAGCCGCCGTAGTTCGGGATGGTGCGATGGCCGATGTCCAGGTGGCCGGGGCAACCCAGCATGGTGTTGGGGGTCGCCATGTCGCGGTCGACGGCCGCGCCGGCGGTGACCATCTTGAAGGTCGAACCCGGTGGATACAGGCCGGTGGTGGCCGGCAGGCCCTCGGCGCTGGCCCCGGCGTTCTGTGCGATGGCCAGGATCTCCCCGGTCGACGGCTTGATCACCACCAGCATCGCCTTGCCGCCGCGGGTGTCCACCGCGTGCTGCGCGGCGTTCTGCACGGCTCGGTCCAGGGTGATCGACACCGACGGCGCCGGCGAACCCTCGACTTCGTGCAACACCGCGACGTCCACACCGTTCTGGTTGGTGCTGACGATGCGCCAACCGGCCTGGCCGTCGAGCTGGTCGATCACGGCCTTGCGCACTTCGCTCATCACTGCCGGCGCGAAGTGGGGATCGGTGGCCAACAGTTCGGGTCGTGGTGTGATGACGACGCCGGGAAGCTGGCCGATCGCCGGAAAGACCCGGTTGCTGTCGTCGGGCAGCAGGGTGACCAGGTCGACGGGCCGGGTCGCCGAGCTGGCGGTCTCGGCAAGCAATTGCGGGTCGTTGAGCTGGTCGTTGAAGGGACGCAACGCGTCGATCACCGCATGCGATGTCGCGCTCAGTTCCGGCCCGGCCTGGGTGGCGTCCAGCGAATAGTTGTACAGATAACCCGGGGCCAGCACATCGGTGCCGCCGAATTCGTTGACCGAGGCGCGCCGGGGCTGGTCGGCGCGCAGTGCGAACGTCTGGT
This sequence comes from Mycobacterium sp. NGS29, assembly GCF_059812965.1. Lineage (NCBI taxonomy): Bacteria > Bacillati > Actinomycetota > Actinomycetes > Mycobacteriales > Mycobacteriaceae > Mycobacterium > Mycobacterium sp. NGS29. The sequence continues at coordinate 200,207 of NZ_JCALDR010000004.1, read as the reverse complement.
GTTCGCCCAGCTTGGGGTGCAGCCCGGTCGGGGTCCAGCGCACCTGCCACCGTCCCTCGTCGCGGGCCATTTTCAGCTGGCCGTCATAGCTCCAGGTCCGGTTCTTGGGTAGATGCCAGGTGAAGCGATACACCACCATGCCGGTGTCCTCGGCGTACTTCGAGCTCAGCACCTGGGCGTCGAGATGGGTGGCCTGCAGGCCGGCCCATGCGGCGTTGAGTGCTTCGCGGGCCTCGTTGGGCGCGTCGCTGAGTTGCGCGGCGGTTGCGGTGTCGCCGACCGACAGCGCGGCCAGGAACTTCTCGGCGGCCGGTCCGGGGCCCTCGGGTTTCGGGGTGCACCCGGGCAGGATCGTCAGCACGATCAGCAGACCGACCACCGCTGTTGCCAATGTTGTTTTTGTGACCATCGATGCTGATGTTAAAGCTGTGACCGCGCGACGGCGGCCGACACACCGAGACCGAACCGTTATGGCTTGGACCCGGTCGGGCCCGGCGCGGTCAGTCCAGCAAGATGGTGGCGAAGGTGCCGACTTCTTTGAACCCGATCCGGGCGTAAGCGGCCCGCGCCACCGTGTTGAAGTCGTTCACGTACAGGCTGGCGATCCGCCCGCTGCCGACGATCACGGCGGCCAGCGTCGCGGTCCCGGCCGTGCCCATTCCGCGGCCGCGCAGCTCGGGATGGACCCACACACCCTGGATCTGTCCGACCGATGGCGACTGTGATCCGACTTCGGCCTTGAACACGACCTGGCCGTTTTCGAAGCGCGCCCACGCCCGTCCGGCCGCGATCAGGCTGGCCACCCGGCGGCGATAGCCGCGGCCGCCGTCGCCGAGCCGCGGATCGACGCCGACTTCGCCGATGAACATGTCCACGGCGGCCACCAGATAGGCATCGAGTTCCTCCGGGCGCACCTGGCGCACTTCGGTGTCCAGCGTGCACTGGGGATGGGAGTTCAGCGCCATCAGCGGCTGGTCGGCGCGCACGTCACGCGCCGGACCCCAGGCCGGTTCCAGACGCTGCCACATCGGCAGCACCAGATCGGCCCGCCCGACCAGCGACGAACACCGCCGCGCCGTGCTCTTGGCCTCGTCGGCGAACGCATTCAGATCGATCAGGTTGCCCCGCAACGGAATCAGGTTGGCGCCGGCGAAGCACAGCGACTCGTCCACACCGCCGCGCGTCCACAGTTCCCCGCCGATCGAATTGGGCTCCACGCCGTAATCGGCGACGCGCGCGGCCACCATGCACGATTCGACCGGGTTCTCGCTGAGGACGCGCCATACGGCGGCGGCATCACGCACCACCGACACCCGTCTCTCGCCAACCAGGCGCAAGATGGGCGGAGCCGACATCTCAAAACTCTCTGTCGTGCGTGTCGAGGGCCGGTGAGTCAGGCCTCTATCAGCTTACGGTCACAATAGGCGAACCGCTCGCTGCCGTCCCGGGATTCTCGGTCGCGTCGGCCTCCGAGCCCATCTGCTCGGCCAGCCGCATGGCCTCTTCGATCAGCGTCTCGACGATCTGCGATTCGGGCACCGTCTTGATCACTTCGCCCTTGACGAAGATCTGGCCTTTGCCGTTGCCGGAAGCCACGCCCAGGTCCGCCTCGCGGGCCTCGCCGGGGCCGTTGACCACGCACCCCATCACCGCGACGCGCAGCGGCACGTCGAGTCCGTCCAGTCCGGCGGTCACCTCGTTGGCCAAGGTGTAGACGTCGACCTGAGCGCGACCGCAGGACGGGCAGGACACGATCTCCAGACCGCGCGGGCGCAGATTGAGCGACTCCAGGATCTGGGTGCCGACTTTCACTTCCTCGACCGGGGGCGCGGAGAGCGAGACCCGGATGGTGTCGCCGATGCCCCTGGACAGCAGCGCACCGAAGGCGACGGCGGACTTGATGGTGCCCTGGAACGCCGGTCCCGCCTCGGTGACACCGAGATGCAGCGGATAGTCGCACTGCTCGGCCAGCTGCTGGTAGGCCGCGACCATGATCACCGGGTCGTTGTGCTTGACGCTGATCTTGATGTTGCCGAAACCGTGCTCCTCGAACAGCGAGGCCTCCCACAGCGCCGACTCGACCAGCGCCTCCGGGGTGGCCTTGCCGTACTTCTGCATGAAGCGCTTGTCCAGCGAACCCGCGTTGACGCCGATACGGATCGGGATGCCGGCGGCGCCGGCGGCTTTGGCCACCTCGCCGACCCGGCCGTCGAACTCCTTGATGTTGCCGGGATTGACGCGGACGGCCGCGCACCCGGCGTCGATGGCGGCGAAGATGTACTTCGGTTGGAAGTGGATGTCGGCGATGACCGGGATCTGGCTGTGCTTGGCGATCTCGGCCAGTGCGTCGGCGTCCTCTTGGCGCGGGCATGCCACCCGGACGATGTCGCAGCCGGCCGCGGTCAACTCGGCGATCTGCTGCAACGTGGTGTTGACGTCATGGGTTTTGGTGGTGCACATCGACTGCACCGCTATCGGATGGTCGCTGCCCACCCCGACGTCGCGCACCATCAGCTGACGCGTTTTACGGCGGGGAGCCAGCGTGGGCGCCGGGGGCTGCGGCAGGCCCAGGCCAACGGTCACTGTTCTGCCTTCTCTCTATTTACTGGAACAGGCGGATCGGGTTGACCAGGTCGGCGGTGACGGTCAACAGCATGTACCCGACCACGAAAATCAGCACGACGTAGGTCGCCGGCATCAATTTCAGATAGTTCACCGGGGCGGCGGCCACCTTGCCGCGCGCCGACCGGATCGTGTTGCGGATCTTCTCGTACACCGCGACCGCGATGTGGCCGCCGTCGAACGGCAACAACGGCAACAGATTGATCGCGCCCAGGATGAGGTTCAGCTGGGCCAGGAAGAACCAGAACGCCACCCACAGGCCGTGGTCGACGGTGTCGCCGCCGATGATGCTGGCGCCGACGACGCTCATCGGGGTCTGCGGGTCCCGCTCTCCGCCGCCGATGGCATTGACCAGGGCACCGACCTTGGTCGGGATGGCGGCCAGCGATTTGCCGACCTCGACGGTCAACTGCCCGGCAAAGACGAACGTTCCCGGCACCGCGGTGAGCACGTTGTAATGGGTGGGTTCGTTACGGGTGGCGCCCACCCCGATGGCGCCGACCGTGGCGGGTTCGAGTTGCTTGCCCTGCGCGTTGGGGACGTAGCGCTGGGTGGATTCGACGGTCACGTTCGTGGTGATGGTCCTGCCGTCCCGCTCGACGACGACCGGGACGGTGCCGTGCAGCTTGCGCACCGCGGTGGCCATTTCCTCGAACGAGGACACCGGGGTGTCCCCCACCTTGACCACCACGTCACCGACCCGGATCCCGGCCTGGGCCGCGGGGCCCGGACCGTTGCACTTGTCCAGCTTGCCTTTGCTGCTTTCCGGTGCCACGCAGCTGACTTCGCCGACGACGGCTTTGGTGGACGGGTGCAGGTTGGGCAGTCCCCAGATCAGCGCGATCGCGTACATCAGCACCAGGCAGATGACGAAGTTCATGCCCGGCCCGGCGAACAGCACCGCCACCCGCTTCCAGGTGGCCTGCTTGTACATCGCGCGGTCCTCCTCGTCAGGCGCGAGTTCCTCGACCGGCGTCATCCCGGCGATATCGCAGAAGCCGCCCGCCGGAATGGCCTTGAAGCCGTACTGGGTCTCGCCGCGCCGGGTGGACCACAGCGTGGGACCGAAGCCGACGAAGTAGCGGCGCACCTTCATGCCGGTGGCGCGCGCGGCCCACATGTGTCCGCACTCGTGCAGGGCGACCGAGATGAGGATGGCAAGTGCGAACAGCACAATGCCGACGACGAACATCATCAGCCTGATACGACCTTTCTCACGCCAGCGACTCCGACCGACGCCGAGCTTGTTTTCGCGATCGCGCGCTGTGCCCGCTCGCGGGCCCAGCGCTGCGCCTCGAGTACCTCATCCACGGTAGCGGGTACCTGGCCGAATTGCGGGGCCCACCGGTCGGCGGCGTGCAACACATCAGCGACGGTGTGCACGATCGCGGGGAATCCGATCCGGCCGTCGAGGAAGGCCGCAGCCGCCTCTTCGTTGGCCGCGTTGTAGATGGCGGTCATGCAGCCGCCTGTTTCGCCGGCCGCGCGGGCCAGTTCCACGGCCGGAAAGACGTCGCTGTCCAGCGGCTCGAATTCCCAGGTCGACGCCGTGCTGAAATCACACGCGGCGGCGGCACCGCTGACCCGGTGCGGCCAGCCCAGCGCCAGCGAGATCGGCAGCTTCATGTCCGGCGGACTGGCCTGGGCGATCGTCGAGCCGTCGATGAAGGTGACCATCGAGTGCACGATCGACTGCGGGTGCACGACGACATCGATGCGGTCGTAGGGGATGCCGAAAAGCAGGTGGGTTTCGATGAGCTCGAGCCCCTTGTTGACCAGCGTGGCCGAGTTGAGCGTGTTCATCGGCCCCATTGACCAGGTCGGATGCGCGCCGGCTTGCTCGGGGCTCACCCCGTGCAGGTCGTCGGCCGACCAGCCCCGGAACGGCCCGCCCGAGGCCGTCAGCACCAGCTTGGCGACCTCGTCGGCGGTGCCCCCGCGCAGGCACTGGGCCAGCGCGGAGTGTTCGGAGTCCACCGGCACGAGCTGGCCCGGGCGCGCCGCTGCCAGCACCAGAGGTCCGCCGGCGATCAGAGATTCCTTGTTGGCCAGGGCGAGGCGGGCACCGGATTCCAGTGCGGCCAGCGTCGGCCCCAACCCGAGGGCGCCGACCAGGGCGTTGAGCACGACGTCGGCGTCGGTGTCCTGGACCAACCGGGTGGCGGCATCGGGGCCGCGGTAGGGAATGTCGCCGGCCCGCTCCGCGGCGGCCGCGTCGGCCACCGCGATGTTGGTCACCCCGGTCTCGGCACGCTGCCGCAGCAGCGTGTCCATATTGTGACCACCGGCGGCCAGCCCGACCACCTCGAAGCGGTCCGGGTTGGCGGCGATGACCTCGAGCGCCTGGGTACCGATCGAGCCGGTGCTGCCCAGCACCAGCACCCGCAACCGGCGTTCGGCCGGCCCGTCATCGCCGATAGTCACCCGTCCATTGTGCCGCCAGGCACCGTCAGACGATCATCGAGCCGCGAGGCACCGTCCAAAATCAGTCCGCGGCGGGCACCGTACCGAATGACTGACATGTTGACCCTCGCCCTAGTCGGCTTCGTCGGTGGCCTGATCACCGGGATCTCGCCGTGCATCCTGCCGGTCCTACCGGTCATCTTCTTCTCCGGAGCCCAGCGCACGCCGACCGCTCAATCCGACAGCGCGGTGGCGGTCAAGCCAGAACAGTCCCGCGCGCAGCGGACCCGGCCCTATCGGGTGATCGGCGGTCTGGTGCTCAGCTTCAGCGTGGTCACCCTGCTGGGCTCGGCGCTGCTGTCAGCGCTGCGACTGCCCCAGAACGCACTCCGGTGGGCGGCACTGATCGCATTGCTGGCGATCGGTGTGGGCCTGGTGTTCCCGCGCTTCGAACAACTGCTGGAACGGCCGTTCGCCCGCCTACCGCAACGTCACATCGGCAGTGCCCCCGATGGATTCGGTCTCGGCCTGGCACTGGGCGTGCTCTACGTCCCGTGTGCGGGCCCGGTGCTGGCCGCCATCGTCGTAGCCGGGGCCACCGCGAAGGTCGGCGTAGGCACCGTGGTGCTCACCGCGGCGTTCGCTATCGGCGCTGCGGTGCCATTGTTGTTCTTCGCACTGGCTGGACAGCGGATCACCCAGCGCGTCAGCGCCTTTCGACGGCGGCAACGCGAGATCCGGATCGGCGCGGGAATCGTCACTATTCTGCTCGCGGTCGCCCTGGTGTTCGACCTGCCCGCGGTGTTGCAGCGAGCGATTCCCGACTACACCTCGTCGCTGCAGCAGCAGGTCGCCGGATCACGGCAGGTCCAGGAAAGGTTGCGGGGCGTCGCCAGCGGGCAACTGGCCGATTGCAGCAATGCGTCGACCCAGCTCCAGAACTGCGGTGCGGCACCGGATTTCAAAGGGATCACCAGATGGCTGAACACCCCCGGCGGCGCACCGGTCGCCCTGGATTCGTTGCGCGGCAAGGTCGTACTGGTCGACTTCTGGGCCTACTCGTGCATCAACTGCCAGCGCGCCATCCCGCATGTGGTCGGCTGGTATCGGGCTTACCGGGACAGTGGGTTGGCGGTGATCGGCGTGCACACGCCCGAGTACGCCTTCGAGAAGGTGCCCGCCAACGTCGCCCAGGGTGCGGCCGATCTGGACATCACCTACCCGGTCGCATTGGACGACAACTACTCCACGTGGACCAACTACCACAACCTGTACTGGCCGGCCGAATACCTCATCGACGCCGACGGCGTGGTGCGGCACACCAAGTTCGGCGAAGGTGACTACAAGCAGACCGAGTTGCTGATCAGGCAGTTGCTTGCCGACGCCCAGCCCGGTGTCCGGCTTCCTGAGCCTGTCGACGCACCGGATCTGACACCCACCACTGTGCTGACCCCGGAGACGTACTTCGGTGTCGGCAAAGCCGCCAACTTCGGTGGCGGCGGCGCATACGACGAAGGCGCGGCGACGTTCAGCTACCCGCCGAACCTGGCGTCCGACAAGTTCGCACTGCGCGGCCGCTGGTCACTGGACTATCAGGGCGCCACCGCCGGCGGCGACGACTCGACGGTCAAACTCAACTACCACGCGAAGGACGTGTACGTGGTGGTCGGCGGCACCGGCGCCCTGAGCGTGACGCGGGACGGCAAGACCACGACGCTAGCCATCAACGGACCCCCGACCAGCCATCGGATGGTGGCCGGCGAGGCGCTTGCCACCGCAACCGTCGAGGTGCGCGCCAGCAAGGGCTTGCAGTTTTTCTCGTTCACTTACGGCTGAACCCATCCAGGTGTCGGTCCACTCCGAATCACTGGGGTCGGGGGGTCTCAGCACATAGCGACAAGCAAAGGAACGAGCGACGATGAAGACGCAGAATTCAATCGCAGCAACCGGTTTCGCGGCCGCCCTGGTGGCCTGCGCGGTAGCTGTGTCCCCGACCGCGTCGGCGGCCGATCTGGTGGGCCCGGGTTGCGGGGATTATGCAGCCATGAACCCCACCGGTCCGGCTTCGGTGCAGGGCATGTCGCAGGTCCCGGTGACCGAGGCAGCCGCGAACAACCCGATGCTCACCATGCTGACCTCGGCGCTGTCCGGCGGGCTCAACCCGCAGGTGAACCTCGTCGACACCCTCAACAGCGGCCAGTACACGGTGTTCGCGCCCACCGACGCCGCCTTCGCCAAGTTGCCGGCGGCCACCGTCGAGCAGCTCAAGACCGACGCACCGATGCTGACCAGCATCCTGACCTACCACGTGGTCAACGGTCAGGCCAGTCCGGCCAGGGTCGCCGGCACCCACCCGACTCTGCAGGGCGCCAACCTGATGGTGACCGGCCAAGGCAACAACATCCGGGTCAACAATGCCGGCCTGGTCTGCGGCGGCGTCTCGACGGCCAACGCTCAGGTGTACATGATCGACACAGTGCTGATGCCGCCGTCGTAACAGGTGCTTCGCTGCTCGCCGGCGGACGGCTGTGCCAGAATGTCAGGGTCTGAATCCAGTCCAACCGGAGGGATCGCCGTGGCAAGTACTGAGGTGGAGCCGTACGCCGGCGTCGACGAAGCTGAGGTGCCGTCCGCGCGGTGGGGCTGGAGCAGGATCAACTACCGCACCTGGTACGGCGTCGGTATCGCCAGCATCGTGCTGCTGCTGGCGTTCCTGCGCGGCAACCACGTGGGACACGTCGAGGACATCTTCTGTGTCGGGTTCGCCGTGGTCGTGCTGTTCATTCTGGTTCGCGACATCTGGGGACGACGCCGCGGCTGGTTGCGGTAACCCGGCCTCAACCGGGCCCGGCAGGACCACCCTGCCGGTGCGGTGCGGCGCGGTTGCGTCGGCGCCGCCCGGCGCCCAGCGCCGCAATCACCACCAGCGCCAAGCCCAGCAACCACGGCCAGCCGCCATGCTGATGCACCCAGCCCGCGACGGCGCCCTGCAGTCGTCCGGCAGCGGCGATCACCGCGTCGTCGGGACTGCCGTTCGCGGTGAAAAGCCGAACCTCATAGAGGCCGTAGTAGCCGACGTACAGGCCGGCCAGGATCAGCACAACCCCGCCGGCCCGGCTGACACACGGTAAAACCCGGCGCACGCGCTCGACCAGCGTGGCGCTCGCCGTGGCCGCCCCCACCGCCAGGACCCCCACCACCAACGACAGCCCGGCCACATAGGCGGCGTAGACCGCGATGCCGTCGAGCACCGAACCGCTGCGCAGCCCGGCGCCGGTGACCGCCAGAAAAGGTCCGACGGTGCACGACAACGAGGCGATCGCGTAGCTGACGCCATAGCCGAACATCGAACCCAACCGCGCGGTCGGCGCCCAGCGCGGACCGAACGGGTTCGGTGCCGGCAGCTCCCGCCCGGCCAGCAGCCAACCGCCGAGGCCGATCAGCACCAGCCCGATCAGCACCGTCGCATACGGCAGGTAGCGCTGCACCGTCGCACCGGCCGAGATGGTCAGCAGCCCGAAGGCGCCGAACACCGCCACAAACCCCAGCACCATTCCCAGCGTGGCGCCCACTGCGCGGCCGAGCGCCACGATCGGACGCCGGGATCGTTCGCCGCGCACCACCAGCAGCAGGTACGCGGGCAGCAACGCAAAACCGCACGGGTTGAGCGCAGCCACCAGGCCGGCGGCGAATGCCAGTCCGAGCAGGGGCTGACTCACCCGGTCAGGACAGCGCGGCGACCCGGGCGGACAAGTCCTGCTGGGACATGGCCGAGCTGGTGTTGTTCACGAACGTGGACGAACCGTCGGAACGGTAGAACACCCAGGCAGGCTGCCAGGGCACGTTGTAGCGGGCCCAGATCGCACCGTCGGCGTCGTTGAGGTTGGTGAAGTTCAGGCCGTACTTGGCGACGAAGTCCTGCATCTGCCCGACGTCGGAATGCGCGGCGATGCCGACGAAAGTCACCTTCGGATTGGCTGCTGCCACCTGGCTGAGGGTGGCCGCTTCGGCGTTGCAGAACGGGCAGAAGGGGGTCCAGAACCACAAGACCGCCGGTTTGCCCTGCAGGCTGGCCCCATCGAACGGGGCTCCGCTCAGCGTGGTGCCGGTGAAATTCAGCCGGTCGTCGGCGGCCACCGCGCGCGGCGCGGTAGCCAGGCCCGTCATCAGGACGACCGCGACGGCGGTGGCGGCAAAGATCTTGAGTGGGAACATCAGGCATCGGAGCACGGCACACCTCATTCGGTCGGCGGTTTACCCAGCACACCGGTTACCCCGCCGGACGGTTCATCACGCCTCGGGCCCGCTCCAGCTACCCGCCTTCGGCGGCCAGCTGTCCGCAGGCCCCAGCCCAATCGCCCGCGCTCCAGCTACCCGCCTTCGGCGGCCAGCTGTCCGCAGGCCCCAGCCCAATCGCCCGCGCTCCAGCTACCCGCCTTCGGCGGCCAGCTGTCCGCAGGCCCAAGCCCAATCGCCCGCGCTCCAGCTACCCGCCTTCGGCGGCCAGCTGTCCGCAGGCGGCGCTTATCTCGCGGCCGCGGGTGTCCCGCACCGTACATGAAACACCTTGCGCGCGAACACGTTTGACGAATTCCCGCTCCACCGGCTTGGGACTGGCGTCCCAGTCGCTGCCCGGAGTCGGGTTCAACGGGATCAGATTGACGTGCGCCAGCGGACCCAACGCCCGGTGCAGCAGCTTGCCCAACAAGTCCGCCCGCCACGGCTGATCGTTGACCGCACGGATCAGCGCGTACTCCACCGACACCCGCCGGCCCGTCACGTCCGCGTAGTGACGGGCGGCTTCGAGCGCCTCGGAAACCTTCCACCTGTTGTTGACCGGAACCAGGGTGTCGCGCAGTTCGTCATCGGGAGCGTGCAACGACAACGCCAGCGTCACGCCGAGCCGCTCGTCGGCCAGCTTGCGGATCGCCGGAGCCAGACCCACCGTCGACACCGTCACCGACCGGGCCGAGATCCCGAAGCCGGACGGCGGCGGCTCGGTGATGCGGCGCACGGCGGCAACAACTCTGGCGTAGTTGGCCAGCGGCTCCCCCATACCCATGAACACCACATTGGACAACCGCTCGCCGAATTCGTCGCGCGACGCGACCGCTGCGGCGCGCACCTGCTCCAGGATCTCGGCGGTGGACAGATTGCGGGTCAGCCCGCCCTGGCCGGTGGCGCAGAACGGGCAGGCCATCCCGCAGCCCGCCTGCGAAGAGATGCACACCGTGTTCCGCTGCGGATAACGCATCAGCACCGACTCCACGGTGGCGCCATCGGCGCACCGCCACAACGTCTTTCGCGTCTGACCGGAATCGCAGGTAACTTCGCGGTGCGCGGTCAGCAGAGCGGGGAACATGCTCGAGGCGACCTGGTCGCGAACCGCGGCCGGCAGATCCGTCATCTGGTGTGGATCGGCGATCAGCCGCCCGTAGTACTGGCTCGCCAGTTGCTTGGCGCGAAACGCCGGCAATCCCAGCTCCGCGACTGCCGCCACGCGACCGGCCGCATCGAGGTCGGCCAGGTGCCGCGGTGGCTTACCGCGGCGTGGCGCATCGAATACCAACTCTTGGACCATGACCAGTCCAGTATCAGGGCAACAGCGTCAAAACGGTCCACGCGGCCACTGCTGAGGGCAGCACCCCGTCCAATCGATCCATCAACCCGCCGTGGCCGGGCAGCAACCGGCCCATGTCCTTGATCCCCAGATCACGCTTCACCTGCGACTCGATCAGGTCGCCCAGGGTGGTGGTCAGCACGAAGAGCAGACCCAGCAGCACTCCGACCCACCACCGCTCGCCGGCCAACAGCGTCGCGGTCAAGATCGTGGCGGTGATCCCGCAGATCAACGAGCCGGCGAAGCCTTCCCAGGATTTCTTCGGGCTGATCGCTGGAACCATCGGATGCTTGCCGAACAGCGCCCCGACGGCATAACCCCCGGTGTCGGAGGAGATGACCGCGATCATCATGCAGAACACCCAGCCGGGGCCGTGCTGCGGGTCGTAGACCAGCATCGCGGCGAACGAGGCGAACAGCGGCACCCAGGCGGCCAGGAAAACGGTGGCCGACACATCGCGCAGGTAGTTACTCGGCGGCGGTGTCCCGTCGGCCTCCGGCTTGGCCTGCATGAACAGCCGCCAGATCAGGCAGATGACCACCATGCCGCCGAATCCGGCCGCCGCGCCGGCAGCACGATAAGGCCAGGTCAGCCACACCGTCGCCTGTCCGCCGAGCAGCAACGGAATGACCGGGATCAGGTAACCGGCCTCGCGCAACCGCCGGACCACCTCGTGGCTGGCCACCAGCGTGGCCAGAGCGCAGTACAGCACCCAGAAATGCGGCACAAAGAGCAGGGTCGCAATCAGGACCGCGCCGATGCTGACGCCCACCGCGATCGCAGCGGGCAGGTCGCGGCCCGCGCGGGACTTCTTCTTGGCTGGCTGGGACGCCTCGACCGGCTCCTCGGTCGGGCTGCCGGCTTCGGCATCGGTGGTTGCCACGGAGGTGAACTGTCTGGACTGCTGTAGGCCGCTAGACCTCCAGCAGCTCGCCTTCTTTGTGTTTGACCAGCTCGTCGATCTGGGCGACGTACTGGTGGGTCGCCTTCTCCAGATCTTTCTCCGCTCGGCCGACCTCGTCCTCGCCGGCCTCGCCGTCCTTACGGATGCGGTGCAGTTCCTCCATCGCCTTGCGACGGATGTTGCGGATCGAGACCCGGGCGTCCTCTCCCTTGGCCTTGGCCTGCTTGACCAGATCGCGCCGACGTTCCTCGGTGAGCTGCGGTATCGCCACTCGGATCAACGTGCCGTCGTTGGTGGGGTTGACACCCAGGTCAGAGTTGCGGATCGCCGTGACGATGGCATTCACCTGGCTGGCTTCATAGGGCTTGATGACGACGAGCCGCGCCTCGGGCACGTTGATGCTGGCCAGCTGGGTGATGGGCGTGGCTGCGCCGTAGTAGTCGATGACGATCCGGGAGAACATGCTCGGGTTCGCCCGGCCGGTCCGAATGGTCGACAGGTCGTCGCGGGCCACCGAAACGGCCTTTTCCATTTTCTCCTCGGCGTCGAAGAGAGCCTCGTCAATCATCTGCACCGCTCCTCTCCCCCGCACGCGGGTGGTACCCCGCATGGCTTGTTGTGTCGCCGTCGGCAGGCATCATGTCCGCGTCATCTCAGGTGGTGACCAGTGTCCCGATCTTCTCACCAGCGACCGCCCGGGCGATATTGCCGTCGGTCAGCAGGTTGAACACCAGGATCGGCATGCCATTGTCCATACAGAGACTGAACGCGGTGGCATCGGCCACGCGCAAGCCGCGGTCGATCACCTCGCGGTGGCTGATCGCGCTGAGCATTTCCGCGTCCGGGTTGTCCCGCGGATCCTCGGTGAACACACCATCGACCGCTTTGGCCATCAGCACCACGTCCGCACCGATCTCCAACGCCCGCTGGGCGGCCGTGGTGTCGGTGGAGAAGTACGGCAGGCCCATGCCGGCGCCGAAGATCACCACACGCCCTTTTTCCAGGTGCCGCACCGCGCGTAACGGGAGGTACGGCTCGGCCACCTGGCCCATGGTGATCGCGGTCTGCACCCGCGTGGCGATGCCTTCCTTCTCCAGGAAGTCCTGCAAGGCAAGGCTGTTCATCACTGTGCCGAGCATGCCCATGTAGTCCGACCGGGTGCGTTCCATACCGCGCTGTTGCAGCTGCGCGCCGCGGAAGAAATTGCCCCCGCCGATCACCACGGCGACCTGCACCCCGGAGCGAACCACCTCGGCGATCTGCCGAGCCACCAACGCGACAACGTCGGGATCCAGCCCCACCTGACCGCCGCCGAACATCTCGCCGCCCAATTTGAGCAGCACGCGAGAGAACTTCGACGGCGGGCCGGAAACCGCGGCGGTCGCCGACACGCCGTTGCTCTCCGCAGGCTCTGTCATCGGTCTCCTCGCAATAAAGTGTCATCCCAGCAAACCACCCGGCACGACCCCTCTCATCCTGCCTCATCTTCCGCTACCGACGGGGACGGGGTCCCGGAGTCGTCGTACAGGTTTGGCGACGCGGCACCGTGGGAACCCGCTTTGCGCCGGGGTGACATGGGGGTCTTGAGAAAAGAATCGCGTTGCCCGGCAGTGTGTTGACCGCTGGTTCGGTCGGCACCACCCCGACAGACGCCTACCGATGCGGCCGATCAAGGAGGAATTCATGGCGGACAGCAACTCTGGACCCGCGGAAGCGGTCAAGGGTGTCGTCGAGGACGTCAAAGGCAAAGCCAAAGAAGCGGTTGGCACCGTGACCGGTCGCGGCGACCTGATCAACGAGGGCGAAGCCCAGCAGGACAAGGCCGAAGCTCAGCGCGACGCCGCGAAGAAGGAAGCGCAGGCCGAGGCGGCTCGCGGTGCGGCCGAAGTCGCCGAAGAGCGCCAGAAGGCCAACCAGTAGAACTTGTCACAAGGATGGGCCCGGTCTGTGTACACGGACCGGGCCCATCGAACATCTCCGGGTAGGGTTTCCGGCGCTGTAACAAAGTTGGAATAATCGCGGGCGCAGGCAGTTTGCGCTGGGGGCGGATATCCACGGGGCTGCGGCAGGGACCGGCGGCACGCCGGTACCACCCTCGAGGCCTGGAGATACCAGTGGACGTTCTGCTCCTCACCAACGACAACCATTTTGAATCCTCATTGCAGCTGGGATCTTTCGCCCTCACGGTGCGCAGCGCGCCGTTGAACGACGGCGATTTCTGGCGGCTCGACGGCGCCGACGTCGCAGTGATCGACGCCCGCACCGATTTGGTGGCCGCGCGGGCCGCGTGCCGCTGGCTGACCGCCACCGCGCCGGCACTGGCGGTCATTGCCGTGGTGACCCCGACAGACTTCGTGGCCGTCGACGTCGACTGGAACTTTGATGACGTGCTGCTGGCCTCCGCCGGGGCGGCCGAGCTGCAGGCACGGTTGCGGTTGGCGATCACCCGTCGTCGCAATGCCGTGGGCGGCACTCTGCAGTTCGGCGAGCTGGTGCTGCATCCATCCAGCTACACCGCGATGCTGCGGGACCGGGACCTCGGGCTGACGTTGACCGAGTTCAAGTTGTTGAACTTCCTGGTCCAGCACGCCGGCCGCGCGTTCAGCCGGACCCGGTTGATGCACGAGGTGTGGGGTTATGAGAGCAACGGGCGGGTCCGCACGGTGGACGTTCACATTCGTCGACTGCGCGCCAAGCTGGGGCCCGCGCACGAGTCGATGGTCGACACCGTCCGCGGGGTGGGCTACATGGCCGCCACCCCGCCGCAACCACGCTGGGTTGTCGGCGAACCGGTGCTGAGTCCGGTATCCGACGCCGTCGCGCGGTGACCCGCTAACCGAACAGCGGCAGCGTCCGTTTGCGGGCCAGCGCATCCATCCCTGCTTGAATGCTGTCTTCGACTTCCCGGTACTTCGCGTCGATGTACTCATCGTCGCCGGCGCGGGCGGGATCCGAGTCGATCTCGACAGGCGGCATGAATCGCGTCCTGATCTTGGCCGGCAGCGGCAGTTGCGGCAGGGCCGCCGGGGCGATACCCCAGGGCAGCGAGACCGCGAGCGGAAAGACCTTCAGCCGCAGCAGTTTGTCCAGCCGCAGCGTCTTTGACAGTTGGTCGCCGCGAATCAGCACCGGCATCGCGTCGGCGCCGCCGACAGTGGCGATCGGCACGATCGGCACCCCCGCCCGGATCGCCATCTTCACGAATCCCTTGCGTCCGGCGAGGTTGGCGCGGTCCCGCTCGCTCCAGGGCCGCAGCGAATCCACTTCGCCGCCGGGCCACAGGGCCACGTCGCGCCCCTCGGCCAGCGCCGTGGCGATCGCGTCCGGCGCCGCCGGCAGCACGCCCATGGACCGGAAGTAGCGCCCGATGCCGGGAATCGCCATCAACGCGTCGTGCGCCGTGCCGTGCAGCGGGCGGTCCGGACCGAACCGCCGCCACCACTGCAGGCCCACCGTCCACGCATCCCAGACGAATGGCGCGCCGGAGTGGATGCCGATCAGCAGAACCGGGGACTTCCCGACGTTTTCCCAGCCGTCGATCTCCATCCGGAACCAGTAGTCGACCAGCACGTTCCAGAAGAACTTCTGCCGTTGCATGGTGGCTTCGTCCTGGCCGTCGAGGGACCAGTCCCCGGCCCGATCAGCAACCCAGCCGCTGACGCCGCCGCTCTGCTTGTCGCGCTTTTCCGCCATGGTCGAACGGGCTTCTTCGGCGTGGTGGCGTGCCTGCTCGAGAACGTCTTCCGATCGGTGATCTGTGTGGGTCATGGCTTGTGGCATACCCCACATGTCCATAGAAAACTCCGATAAACGAGACCTCCCCGCACCGGTTGAGTGGCGCGGGGAGGGTCGTCTAGCTACGGGTACCGACTATTAGGCGGGTTCCGACGGGTTGGGCTCCGCGGCGTTCGGGCCGGGTACCGAGTTCGGGCCGGTCATCGAGTTCGGCGCCGCAGGGTTGGGGCCGGTCATCGAGTTCGGCGCCTGGTTCGGGCCGGGCACCGTGTTCGGCGCCTGGCCGGGCACCGTGTTCGGGGCCTGACCGGGCATCCCATTGGGTGCCTGGTTCGGCAGGGCGTTGGGCGCGGGAGCGGTGGCCGAACCACCCTCCCAGACCAGCGCGTCCTGCATGCCGTCGTTGTAGACGACGCGGGTCGGTGCAGCACCAGTCACGTCGAAGTAGATCTTCCCGCTGGTCATCCCGCCCTGCGTGATCGGCGCGGGGCTCAGTCCCTCAGGAGTCGCCTTGGTGCTGATGACGCGGTAGTTCGTGCCATCGGCGGTACGCGCGTTGAAGTTGGTCACGACGGGCGTGACGACTCCGTTGGTCGCATGCACCTGGACGTCGGCCTGCCAGAGCTGGCCCTTGACGGTGTAGCCCGGGATGGTGATGGTGGCGGGCTGCAGGTTGCTCACGGTGTACTCGGTGCTCAGCGGCCCGTCAACCAGGGTTTCGGGGGTCCCGAGACCGTCGACTATGGTGGGCGCAGCCGAGGCCGCTGCCGCACCGAACAGGCTGACAGCCGCGATTCCGGCGGCACCGATGACCGTTTTTGCAGTGGTAGTGCTGAACTTCACGCTCAATCCTCTCGTTTGGTGTCGTTCTCAGCAGTCAGCGTCTTACGTTCGCTGTGCCAACCGCACTTGCATCCCATTACCCACCGCACACCTACTCAAACAGCGCCGGGCTGGCAGAATTACCACACGCGGGGCCGCTAGCTGCGTAAACAGCGCACAAATTGACCTGCGCCACAATAATGATTTCGTCACATCTTCAACATTGGCACCACCGTAATTCACAATGCCGGACCGAAAACCTATCCGTCGAATGTCAAATATCCAGGATTAGCACCGGACCGCCGCTGCGCATTGAATACTTTTTTGCCCACCATTGTTGGCAGACCGATCGAGGTGAAATTCTCGGGATGCACCCGCGCCGGAGGAATACCTATGTCAATATCCTTGAGATGGATGCCACCGAGGACGCCCCGCTTGGTTATCTGCTGTATCGAGTGTCATCGGTACTGCGACCCGAGGCGTCCGCGGCGCTGAATCCGCTGGGCCTGACGCTGCCGGAATTCGTCTGCCTGCGCATCCTGTCCCAGTCGCCGGGATCGTCGAGCGCTGAACTGGCCCGTCATGCAAGCGTCACGCCACAGGCGATGCACACGGTGCTGCGCAAACTGGAAGACCTCGGCGCGGTGGACCGTCCGGCCTCGGTGTCCTCCGGGCGTGCCCTGCCGGCGTCGCTGACCGACGCCGGTCGCGAGCTGCTTCACCGTGCGGAGGCGGTGGTGCGTACCGCCGACGCCCGCATCCTGGCCAAACTGACCGCGGCCGAGCAGGCCGAGTTCAAGCGACTGCTGGACAAACTCGGGTCGGATTGACGCTCAACCCTGAATCCGCGCCCACGGCCGCGCCGCTTCGAGTTCGTAGGCCAGCTCCAGCAGCCGCGACTCCTGGCCCAAGTCGGCGGACAGCATCATGCCCACGGGCAGGCCGTTCGCGGACTGGCCCACCGGCAGCGAGATGGCCGGGTCGCCGGTGACGTTCTGCAGCGGTGTGAAGGCCACCCAGTCGACCAGACGATCGATGACCTGCTGGTAGTCGGTCGGCGCCAGGAAGCCGACCGGGGGCGGCGGATCGGCCAGGGTCGGCATCAGCACGGCGTCGTAGTCAGCAAAGAACCGGGCGCTGCGCCGCCGCAGCCTGCGCAACCGGGCGATGGCCAGCGGGAGCCGGTGGATGTGGCGCCGGGTGTGCCGGTACAGACCCATCGTCAAGGCATCCAGACGGGAGCGGTCGAACGAGCTGCCGAACACCCGCCGTCCGGCGCTGACCTGCGCCAATGACAGGAAACCCCAGTACAGCACGAAGTCGTCCTGGAAGCCGGCGTGCACCGGCAGCTCGTCGAGGGTTTCCACCCGGTGCCCGAGTTCCTCGAGCAGTGCCGCCGTCTTCAGCGTGAGGTCCCGCACCTCGGGTCCGGATTCGCGATGCATGGACCGGGTCGTGACGGCGATCTTGAGCCGCTGCCGGCCCGGCCCGCTCACGTCACCGATCGGTGGCAATGTGTGATTGCGGAAGCTGCGTTCCGCCTCGCGGTACCAAACGGCGGTATCGCGCACCGAGCGGGTGAGCACGCCGTTGGCGACGATGCCGACCGGTAGCCGGCGCAATTCCGGGTCCAGCGGCAACCGGCCCCGGGACGGTTTCAACCCGACCAGCCCGGTGCACGCCGCCGGGATCCGGATCGACCCGCCGCCATCGTTGGCGTGGGCGATCGGGGTGACGCCGGCGGCGACGAATGCCGCCGACCCCGACGACGAGGCGCCCGCGGTGTGCTCGGGGTGCCAGGGGTTGCGCACGGCCCCCAATCGGGGGTGTTCGGCGGCAGCGCTGAACCCGAACTCCGAAAGTTGGGTTTTGCCCAGCACGATCAGCCCGGTGTCCAGCAATACCCGGGTGACCACACTGTCGCCGGACGCCGGATACGGTTCCCACGCGTCCGTGCCGTGCCGCGACGGCAGCCCGGCGACGTCCACGTTGTCCTTGATGAAGGTCGGGACGCCGGCGAAGAAGCCGGTGCTCGGCCGCGCGGCGGCGGCGGCGCGCGCCTGATCGAAGCCTGCGCAGGCCAGCGCGTTGAGCGCCGGGTTGACGGCGTGCGCACGCGCAATCGCAGCCTCCAGCACCTCGGCACGGTTCAGCTGGCCGGACCGCAGGGCCTCAGCCAGCGCGACGGCATCCAGGTCACCCAGGGCGTCGTCGCCGAATGCGTGTACGCGCGGCATCGGGAACCGGCGCTAGGCCTGGCCCACCTCGAACCGGACGAACCTGGTCACGGTGACGCCGGCCTCGTCGAGCAGGGCCTTGACGGTCTTCTTGTTGTCCGACACCGACGGCTGCTCGAGCAGCACGGCGTCCTTGAAGAACCCGTTGAGCCGGCCCTCGACGATCTTGGGCAGCGCCTGTTCCGGCTTGCCCTCGGCCTTCGCGGTCTCCTCGGCGATGCGGCGCTCGCTGGCCACCACGTCCTCGGGGACGTCCTCGCGCGACAGATAGCGCGCCTTGAGCGCGGCGATCTGCAGCGCGACGGCATGTGCCGCGTCGGCGCCCCCGTCACCGGTGTACTCGACCAGCACCCCAACCGCGGGCGGCAGGTCGGCGGCACGCTTGTGCAGGTAGGCCTCGACGGTGCCGTCGAAGTTGGCCACCCGGCGAAGCTCCAGCTTCTCCCCGATTTTGGCCGACAGCGCGGCGATGGCCTCTTCGACCGTCTGGTCGCCGGTGCTGGCTGCCTTGAGCGCGTCGACGTCGGTGGCCTTGGAGGCCACCGCGGCTTCGACCACCTTGTCGGCCAGCTCCTGGAACTCGGCGTTCTTGGCGACGAAGTCGGTCTCGCTGTTCAGCTCGATCAGCGCGCCGCCCTTGGTGGCGACCAGGCCTTCGGCGGTGGCCCGCTCAGCGCGCTTGCCGACGTCCTTGGCGCCCTTGATGCGCAGCGCCTCGACCGCCTTGTCGAAGTCGCCGTCCGTCTCCACCAGCGCGTTCTTGCAATCGAGCATGCCGGCGCCGGTCAGCTCGCGAAGTCGCTTGACGTCGGCAGCGGTGTAGTTCGCCAATGCTCAGCCTTTCCTAGGATGCGTCTGTGGTTGGTGCGCCGGCGGCGGTGTCAGCGCCGGGGGCGGCGTCGGTGCCGGCGGCAGCGCCGGCCAGCAGTTCCTGCTCCCATTCCGGCAGCGGCTCGGCGGCCTCAGCTTCCGGCTTGCCGTCGCTGCGGCCCGCGCCGGCACGCGCCTGCAGACCCTCGGCGACCGCCTTGGCGATCACCGTTGTCAACAGCTCGGCCGAGCGGATCGCGTCGTCGTTGCCGGGGATCGGGTAGTCGACCTCGTCGGGGTCGCAGTTGGTGTCCAGGATCGCGATGACCGGGATGCCCAGCTTGCGGGCCTCGCCGACGGCGATGTGCTCTTTGTTGGTGTCCACCACCCAGACCGCAGACGGCACCTTGGCCATGTCCCGGATACCGCCCAGGGACCGCTCCAGCTTGTTCTTCTCCCGGGTCAGCATCAGGATTTCCTTCTTGGTGCGACCCTCGAAGCCACCGGTCTGCTCCATCGCCTCGAGCTCCTTGAGGCGCTGCAGCCGCTTGTGCACGGTGGAGAAGTTGGTCAGCATGCCGCCCAGCCAGCGCTGGTTGACGTACGGCATCCCGACCCGGGTCGCCTCCCTGGCGACCGAGTCCTGCGCCTGCTTCTTGGTGCCGACGAACAGCACCGTCCCACCGTGGGCGACGGTTTCCTTGACGAACTCGTATGCGTTATCGATGAAGGTCAGCGTCTGCTGCAGATCGATGATGTAGATGCCGTTGCGGTCGGTGAAGATGAACCGCTTCATCTTGGGGTTCCAACGACGGGTCTGATGCCCGAAGTGCGCGCCGCTGTCAAGCAGCTGCTTCATGGTTACGACAGCCATGGTGAAGCCACGTCCTTTTCTCGGTTGTCGCCCGGCGTCGGGTGAAGCCGGGCCCTGGCGCCTGCTGCGATGCCGAACCCGCTGCCAGGTACACCTGGTCACGGGACCGCTCGGCATGCTGATGCGGATCCCTGGACTACTGGGTCGCGATGCAGACGCGCGAAGTCAGCCCGCTTGTCACGAGCTGCGCCGAGAAGTTTACACCGACTCGGCGGCCGGAATTCCCACGCCGCAGAGCTGTCCACAGCGACTGGTCCGATCCCGCGCGTGCGGCTGCACTGATCAGGTGCGATGGCTGGTAGTGGTGTTGTTCCTGTGCTGGGTGCTGCTGAACGCACCGCCGGCAGACGCCGACAACGGGCGGTTCAGCTGGCCGCTGCGCCCGCCGCCGACGGTGGTCCGGGTATTCGACGCGCCGCGCCCGGATTGGCTGGCCGGGCACCGCGGTGTGGACCTGGCCGGTCGACCGGGTCAGCCGGTGTACGCCGCCGGCGAGGCGACAGTGGTGTTCGCCGGGTCGGTCGCCGGACGGCCGGTGGTGTCGCTGGCCCACCCGGGCGGATTGCGCACCAGCTACGAACCGGTCCGGTCAGCGGTGCGCGCGGGACAATCGGTGACGTCGGCGACGGCGATCGGTGAGCTGCTGGCCGGGCACGCCGGTTGCCCGGCGCCGGCGTGCCTGCATTGGGGCGCGATGTGGGGGGCGGCGTCGCGAGCCGACTACGTGGACCCGCTCGGCCTGCTGGCGGTCACGCCGATCCGGCTCAAACCATTGCCGGGTCAGGCGCGCGGATGAGCCTGGTCGTGTACCGCGCGCAGCCTGGCCACCGCGACGTGCGTGTAGAGCTGGGTGGTGGCCAGGCTGGAATGGCCGAGCAGTTCCTGGACCACGCGCAGGTCGGCCCCACCTTCGAGCAGGTGGGTGGCAGCGCTGTGCCGCAGTCCGTGCGGTCCCATGTCGGGCGCGCCGTCCACGGCGGCGATGGTTTGGTGCACCACCGTGCGGGCCTGCCGGACGTCCAGACGGCGGCCGCGGGCCCCCAGCAGCAGCGCGGGACCGGACTCGGCGGTGACCAGTTCGGGACGCCCGTGCGTCAGCCACGCCTGCAGCGCCGCGGCGGCCGGCTGCCCGAACGGCGCGGTGCGCTGCTTGTTGCCCTTGCCGAGCACCCGGACCACTCGATGCCCGGTGTCGACGTCGTCGACATCCAGCCCGCACAGCTCGCTGACCCGGATCCCGGTCGCGTACAACATCTCCACGATCAGCCGGTCCCGCAGGGCCAGGGGATCGCCCTGCTGCGCACCGGATTCGGCGGCCGACATGGCGGCCAGCGCCTGGTCCTGGCGCAGCACCGCGGGCAGGGTGCGGTGCGCCTTGGGGACCTGCAGGCGGGCGGCGGGGTCGTTTGCGATGATGCCGCGCCGCAGCGCCCACGCGGTGAAAGCTTTGACCGACGACGTGCGCCGGGCCAGGGTGGTGCGCGCGGCGCCGGCGCCGGCCGCGGCGGCCAGCCAGGCCCGCAGCACCGGCAGGCTCAGCGTCTGCAGACTGGATCCACGCTCGGCGAGAAAGTCCAGCAGCGCCCGCACGTCCCCCAGATAGGCCCGACGGGTATGCGCCGACCGGCCGCACTGCAGGTCGAGATATTCGTCGAACTCGTCAAGGATCGCCTGCACTCCCCCACGCTCGCAGACGCGGCACGGCGATTCAGCGGACGCGCCGCAGTGTGTCCGGGGTGAGATCTTTCAGCGTCGGATAGCCGTCGACGGCCATGATCAGGTCGGCTTCGGCGAGCAGCATCCGCAGCACGTGCACCAGGCCGTCGACGCCGCCGAGCGCGAGGCCGTAGGAATAGGGCCGGCCGACGCCGACCGCGGTCGCACCCAGGGCCAGCGCTTTGATGATGTCGGCGCCGCTGCGGATGCCCGAGTCGAACAGCACCGGCAGCCCGTCCGCCGCCTCGACCACGTCCGGCAGGCAGTCCAGGGCGGGCAGCCCACCGTTGGCCTGCCGACCGCCGTGGGTCGAGCAGTAGATGCCGTCGACGCCGCCGTCCTTGGCGCGCCGCGCGTCGTCGGGATGGCAGATCCCTTTGAGGATCAGCGGCAGGTCGGTCAGCGAGCGCAGCCAGGGCAGGTCGTCCCAGGTCAGCGGGTTCCCGAAGGTCTGGGCCCACTGCAGCACCGCGCCTTGCGGGTCTTCCTCGGGCGGGCGCGGCAGGCTGGCGCGGAAGACCGGGTCGCTGGTGTAGTTGCTCAGGCACAACCCGCGCAGCTGGGGAAAGTTGGCTGTGGTGAGGTCCCGCGGTCGCCAACCGGGAATCCAGGTGTCCAGCGTGACGACGATCGCCTTGTAGCCGGCCGCTTCGGCACGCTGCACCAGGCTGGCGGCCAGTTCCCGGTCCTTCGGGGTGTACAGCTGGAAGAAGCCCGGGGTGTCGCCGAATTCGGCCGCGACGTCTTCCAGCGGGTCGGCGGTCAGCGTGGACACCACCATCGGCACTCCGGTGCGGGCCGCCGCGCGTGCGGTCGCCAGGTCGCCGTGGCCGTCCTGCGCGCACAGTCCGATGACGCCGATCGGCGCCATGAACAGCGGCGAGGGCAGTTTCAACCCGAACACGTCGACGGAGAGGTCGCGTTCGGCGGCGCCGATGAACATGCGCGGCATCAGGCCCCACTGATCGAAGGCTTCCCGGTTGGCCCGCTGGGTGCGTTCGTCGCCCGCTCCCCCGACGACGTAGGACCACACTGACGGCGGCAGGGCCATTTCGGCCCGCAGCTCCAGTTCCGCGAAACTCATCGGCAGCTTGGGAGCGATCCCGGAGAGTCCTTGGAAGTAGATCTCGTACTGATAGTCGCCGTATGCCATGAGCTAGAGGATGCCAGTGGCCCGCGCTACTGGTCCGGGCCCTCCGCCTCGGCGAGTTCCTTTTTCCACTCCCGGAACGACTCTTCGGTGCGCCCGCGCCGCCAATATCCGGAGATCGACGCCCACTGGGCATCGACGCCGCGTTCCTTGCGGATGTAGGGCCGCAGGTTGT
The DNA here is from genome assembly GCF_059812965.1 of Mycobacterium sp. NGS29. NCBI lineage: Bacteria > Bacillati > Actinomycetota > Actinomycetes > Mycobacteriales > Mycobacteriaceae > Mycobacterium > Mycobacterium sp. NGS29. The sequence goes on along the minus strand of NZ_JCALDR010000004.1, from coordinate 177,139 downwards.
GCATGACGGCTTGTGCTTCGCCGTGGATGAAGACGTGCACCTGCCCCGGCAGCCAGGGCGAGGTGGTGACCGCCTCGATCAGCGGTGCGTGATCGCCCGCGCGGTCTTCGGGAACCAGGTCGGCGCGGCCGCCGCGCACAATCCAGAACACGTCCACACCTTCGGGTGCGGTCAACGGGATTTCGTCCTCGGGAAAGCCGACCTCGATGAAGGCCTTGCCGACCGCAGTTTCGGGCAGTGCCTCCAGCGCTGCGGCGATGGCGGGCAACGCGGATTCGTCTCCGGCCAGCAGATGCCAGTCGGCGGCCGGGTCGGGAGTGTAGGCGCCGCCGGGGCCCATCAGATAAATCGGCTGGCCCGGTTCGGCCGCGGCCGCCCACTGTCCGGCCACGCCGTGCTCGCCGTGCACCGCGATGTCGACGGTGATCTGGCCGGCCTGTTCATCCACGCGGCGCACGGTGATGGTGCGCACCGAGGGCCGGTGCGCGGGGGGCAACTCGGCGAAGCTGTCGATCGTCAACGGCTGGGGTAGCCCGTTGATGTCGACGTTGTCGGGGACGAACACCAACTTGACGTAGGAGTCGGTGAACTTGCTCGGCACGAAGGCGTCGAAATCCTTGGCGCCCAGCACCAACCTGACCATGTGCGGCGTGAGCTGTTCGGTACTGACGACCTCGAATGCCTGCAGCGGCCGACCTGCCACCGTGTCCTCCTGTCCCGCGGTCGTCCCGTCCCGCGCCGCGATACCCACACCCGACCCCAGTCGACTATACGAGTCGGGTTTTGCCGCGACCGTGCCGTGCGATCCGCCACCGGCCGTCGTCGCACTCGACCAAGCCGGCAACCTCGAGCAGCGCCAGTGGCCCCAGTACCTGTTCGGGAACCAGGCCGGACGCGACCGCGATCTGTTCGACGGTGGCCGCGCCACGGCCCGGCAACGCGTCGTGCACCCGTTGCTCGGCCTCGCTCACACCGTCCAGCACGGTGGCGGGCCGTGACTCCTCGGGCGCCAGTTCCCCGATGCGGCCCACCATTTCGACGACATCGTCAGCACGGGTGACCAGCTCCGCGCCGTTGCGCAGCAGTACATGACATCCCGCTGAGGCCGACGACGTGACCGGCCCGGGTACCGCGGCCACTACCCGCCCCAGCGCGCGCGCCCACGCTGCGGTGTTGGCGGCACCGCTGCGCAGCCCCGCTTCCACCACGACCGCGGCGCCGGCGACGGCGGCCACCAGGCGGTTGCGGGTGAGGAACCGGTGCCGGGCCGGCCGGGTACCGGGCGGGTACTCGGTGACCAGCAGCCCGTGCCGGCTGATGCGGTGCAGCAGCGCGGAGTGCCCGGCCGGATACGGCACGTCGATCCCGCCGGCCATTACTGCCACCGTGCTGCCCTCGGCGGCCAGCGTTGCCCGGTGCACCACACCGTCGATGCCGAAGGCACCGCCGGAAACGGTTGCCACCTCCCGGTCGACCAGACCGGCCGCCAGATCGGCCGCCATGTGCTCGCCGTAGCTGGTGGCGGCCCGGGTGCCGACGATGGCGGCCGACCGGTGGGACACCTCGGCCAAGTCGACGGGCCCGATCGCCCACAGCGCCAGCGGCGGCCCGCCGCGCGATGTGACCGCCGCGTTGTCGAAGGCGGCGAACGCCAGCACCGGCCACTCCGCGTCGTCGGGTGTGATCAACCGGCCGCCGCGCCGCTCGAGCAGCTCCAAATCCGCTGCCGCCTGGTCGATGTGGCGCCGGGCCTCGGTGCGTCGGGCCAGATCCGGACAACCCGGTAGCCCGGCCTCCCCACGCTTGATCCGCTCGGCCGCCTCCTGCGCCCCGACGCATCGCACCAGCCTGGCGAGCTCCGCGCAGGGCGGTTCGACGACCCGCGACAGGTAGGCCCATGCCCGCGACTGCGGATCGGTGGCGCTCATCGTGCCGCCCCCGCCTGCCGGAAGCTGAGCGCGGTGGCGACGTCGTCGCGGCCAGGTGACGTGCGCCCGGCGAGGTCGGCCAGACTCCAGGCGACCCGCAACGTCCGATCGACCCCGCGGATGCTCAGCACCCCGCACCTCAATGCGGTGTGCAGTGGCTCCATCGTGGCGTGGCCGAGCCGGAATTTCCGGCGCAGCAGCGCGCCAGAGACTTCGGCGTTGGTACGGCAACCGTGCGGCCGCCACCGGTCGGCTGCGGCCGCCCGGGCCTGCGCCACCCGGTGCCGGACCTGCGCGGTGGATTCACCGTCGGCAGGCGCGAACGCTCCCGATCGCACCACGGTCATCTGGACCCGCAGGTCCACCCGGTCGAGCAGCGGACCGGACAACTTGCTCAGGTACCGCCGCCTGACCGCGGCGGGACAGACGCAGTCCTGCGGGTCGGCCGGCGCGCACGGACACAGGTTCGCTGCCATCACCAGCTGGAACCGGGCCGGGTAGCACGCGACGCCGTCGCGGCGGGCCAGCCGAATCTCACCGTCCTCCAACGGTGTCCGCAATGCGTCCATGGCGCTGGCGCCGATCTCGGCGCACTCGTCGAGGAACAACACGCCGCGGTGCGCGCGACTGACCGCACCTGGGCGGGCCATCCCGCTGCCGCCGCCGACGAGGGCGGCCACGGTGGCGCTGTGGTGCGGCGCCACGAACGGCGGCCGGGTGATCAGCGGTGTGTCCCCGGCCAGCAGGCCGGCCACCGAATGGATCGCGGTGACCTCCAGCGCCTCGCTGTCGGTCAGCGGCGGCAGCAGCCCCGGGAGACGTTGTGCCAGCATCGTTTTGCCCACCCCCGGTGGGCCGGTCATCATCAGGTGGTGCGCCCCCGCGGCCGCCACCTCGACAGCGAACCGGGCGTGGGACTGACCGACGACGTCGGCCAGATCCACCACCGGCTCGTCGGCGGGCGCCGACCCCAGCACCGGGCCGTCCAGGCCGCCGCTTCCGTTCAGCCAGCCTTTCAGCTGTCCGAGGGTGCGCACCCCCCATACCTCGATACCGTCGACCAGGCAGGCCTCGGGCAAATTCGCGCTGGGAACCACGACGGCGGGCCAGCCGTCGTGCTTGGCGGCCAGCACCGCGGGCAGCACCCCCCGGACCGGACGCACCCGGCCATCCAGCGCCAGCTCGCCGAGCAGCACCGTCTTCTCCAGCCGGTGCCATGACCGCTTGCGCTGCGCCGAGAGCACCGCGGACGCCAGCGCGATGTCGTAGACGGATCCCATTTTCGGCAGTGTGGCCGGTGACAGCGCGAGCGTGAGCCGGGCCTGCGGCCAGTCGTTGCCGCAATTGCTGACCGCCGCGCGCACCCGGTCCCGGGACTCCTGCAACGCCGCGTCGGGCAGGCCGACCAGATGCACGCCCGGAAGTCCCGAGCTGATATCGGCTTCGATTTCCACGATGTGCCCGTCCAGGCCTTGCACGGCGACCGAGAATGCGTGCCCGAGCGCCATCACCCGACCGCCTTGAGGTGGGTGAGCTCCGGGACGCGCCGGCGTCCGATGCGCACCGCGATCACGTCGATGCGGATCACCGCCCAGCGCTGCTGCTGACCGGCCAGCCACAGGCCCGCGAGCCTGCGCAACCGGCGCACCTTGGCGTCGGTCACCGCCTGCGCCACGCCACCGTATCCGTCCGTCGTGCGGGTCTTGACCTCGACGAAAATCACTGTGCGAGTGGCTATATCGGCAGCGATCACGTCGAGTTCCCCGTAGCGGCAGCGCCAGTTCCGGTGCAGGATGCGCAACCCCAGGCCGGTAAGGTGCGCTACGGCCAGCTGTTCACCGAACGCTCCGAGCTGCGCCCGGGTCATCGTTTCTTGGGTCGTCATGAGGCTCACCCTGCAGGCGGGCCCCGACACGGCCGGTGGTGGCGGATGCGCAGCACCCGGTTGCGCCGCTACCTATCCACACCCGGGCATTCATCCACAGCCCGAGCGGACGCGGCCGTCAGGCGCGCTTGCTGGGCACGATGATCACGACGATCAACGTCAGGATGCTGAAGAACAGGCCGCACAGTCCCCAGATGACAGCGCTGCGTCCCTTCATCGACGCGATCACCGCGCAGACGATCGCCGCGATCACGCTGCCGACCATGACGAAGATCCCTTTGATCCCGCGCAGGATGAACCCCGCTGCCTCGGGATTGCTTTGCGCGGCGGTAATGACTTCGTGCAGCATGGCCGTCTCCTGGACTGAGTGAGGTGAGCTCGGTGAAGCGCTAGGACCGGCTACCCTCGCGGCCCGGGTCTCAATCCACGGTGACCCGGTCCACCCGAGTGTAGACGTTCATCGAATCCGCGCGCAGGAACGCCACCAGCGTGATCCCGGACTCTTCGGCCAACGAGACGGCCAACGACGACGGCGCCGAAACCGCGGCCAGCACCGGAATCCCGGCCATCAGCGCCTTCTGGGTCAACTCGAAGGACGCCCGCCCGCTGACCAGCAGCACCGTGCCCGCCAACGGCACCCGCCCGTGTTCCAGCGCCCAGCCGATCACTTTGTCCACGGCGTTGTGCCGGCCGATGTCCTCGCGTGCGGCCAGCATCGTCCCGTCCACCCCGAACAGCGCCGCGGCGTGCAGCCCGCCGGTGGAGGCGAAAACCTTTTGGGCGTCCCGCAATTGGTCCGGCATCGCCTCCAGGCTGGCCGCGGCAACGGTGGCGGGATCATCCCCGGGCGCGTGCCGGCTGATCAGCCGCACCGCCTCCAGTGACGCCTTACCGCAGACCCCGCACGACGACGTGGTGTAGAAGTTGCGGGTCACATCCAGATCGGGCACGTCGACACCCGGCGCCAGCGTCACGTCGAGCACGTTGTAATTGTTGCCGCCGTCGGCATCTTGGCCTGCGCAGTAGCGAATCGTGCGTACGTCCTCGCGCCGGACAAGCACTCCTTCGGTGAGTAGAAAACCTTGTGCCAGTTCAAAATCGGCACCCGGGGTGCGCATGGTCACGGTGACCGCGGTGCCGTTGACGCGGATCTCCAACGGCTCCTCGACGGCCAGCGTCTCCGGCCGGGTGATCGCCCGGCCGGCGGCGAGATGCCGAACGCGCCGACGCGCGGTGACGTGTCCCACTAACCGCCCGGCTCCACTCGGATCACGATCGCCTTGGACACCGGGGTGTTCGATTTCGCCGCGGTGTGGTCGAGCGGCACCAGGGCATTCGTCTCGGGGTAGTAAGCGGCCGCATTGCCGACCGGCGTCGAATACTGCACCACCAGAAAGTCTTTCGCCCGGCGCTCCTCGAGCCGGCCTGCACTGTCGGTCCACTCCGACACCAGATCCACCCGGGCGCCGGGGGTCAGACCGAGCGCCTCGATATCGGCGGGGTTGACGAACACCACCCGGCGGCCGCCCTTGACCCCTCGGTAGCGGTCGTCGAGCCCGTAGATCGTGGTGTTGAACTGGTCGTGGCTGCGCAGCGTCTGCAACACCAGCCGCCCGGGTGGCACCTGAACCCACTGCAGCGGATTGATGGCGAAGTTGGCTTTGCCTGTGCTGGTACGGAATTCGCGTGAATCGCGGGGCGGATGCGGCAGCTGGAAGCCGTCGGGCCGGCGCACCTTGCGGTTGTAGTCGGCACAACCGGGCACCACCGCGGCGATGGCGTCGCGGATGGTGTCGTAGTCGTCGGCGAACCGCTCCCATGGCACGGGGTGCGCCGGGCCCAGCAGGGTCCGGGCCAGCCGGCAGACGATCTCCACCTCGCTGCGCAACTGGTCGCTGGGCGGCTGCATGCCACCGCGGGACAGATGCACCATCGACATCGAATCCTCAACCGATACAAGCTGTTTGCGACCGCCGCGGATGTCGCGGTCGGTGCGGCCCAGGGTGGGCAGGATGAGCGCGGTGCTGCCGTGCACGATGTGGCTGCGATTAAGTTTCGTCGAAATCTGTACAGTCAGCGCGCAATTGCGGAGCGCGGCCTCGGTGACGGCGGTGTCCGGCGTGGCCGAGGCGAAGTTGCCGCCCATGCCGACGAACACGCTGGCCCGGCGGTCCCGCATGGCGCGGATCGCGGCCACCGTGTCATACCCGTGCGCACGGGGGCTGGTGATCCCGAACTCACGGTCCTGAGCGGCCAGGAACGGTTCGGGCATCTGCTCCCAGATGCCCATGGTGCGGTCGCCCTGGACATTGGAGTGTCCGCGCACCGGGCACACTCCCGCGCCGGGTTTGCCGATCATGCCGCGCAGCAACAGCACATTGGTGATCTCGCCGATCGTGGCAACCGCGTGCGTGTGCTGCGTCAGGCCCATTGCCCAGCACACCACGGTGCGTTGGGACGCCATCAGCATCGCGGCGACGCGCTCGAGTTGCGCACGTCCGATACCGGTGGCGGCCGCCACGTCGTCGAGGTCGATTTCCAGGGTGCGCCGGCGGTACTCATCGAAGCCGGCACAGTGCCGGTCGACGAATTCGCGGTCGATCACCGTGCCCGGGGCGCGCTCGTCGGCCTCGAGCAGCAACCTGCCCAGACCCGCGAACAGCGCCATGTCGCCGCCCAGCCGCACCTGGACGAACTCGTCGGTGATGGGAATGCCCCGCCCGAGCACCCCGTGCACCTTCTGCGGGTCCTTGAACCGGATCAGTCCCGCCTCGGGCAGCGGGTTGACGGTGATGACCCTGGCGCCGTTGTCTTTCGCCTTCTCCAGAGTCGAGAGCATGCGGGGATGGTTGGTGCCCGGGTTCTGTCCGGCGATGACGATCAGGTCGGCGTGCACCACGTCGTCGACGGTGACCGAACCCTTTCCGATGCCGATGGATTCGGTCAGCGCCGAACCCGAGGATTCGTGGCACATGTTGGAGCAGTCGGGCAGGTTGTTGGTGCCGAAACTGCGCACCATCAGCTGGTAGCAGAACGCGGCCTCATTGCTGGTCCGCCCCGAGGTGTAGAACACCGCCTCATCCGGGCTGTCCAGGGCGTTGAGCTGGTCGGCGATCAGCCGATAGGCGGCTTCCCAGCCGATCGGCCGGTAGTGGTCGTCACCGGGCCGCAGCACCATGGGCTGGGTGAGCCGACCCTGCTGGGAAAGCCAGTATTCCGGCTTCGCTGCCAGGTCGGCGATCGAATGCCGGGCGAAGAACTCCGGGTCCACCACCCGCTTGGTGGCTTCTTCGCCGACCGCTTTGGCGCCGTTTTCGCAGAACTCGGCCAGCTTGCGGCCACCGTGTTCCTCCGGCCAGGCGCACCCCGGACAGTCGAAACCGTTGCGCTGATTCAGCTTGGCCAGCGCCCGCGCGGTGCGCACCGCACCCATCTGCTCCAGGTCGCGCTGCAGCGACACCATGACCGCGCGCACTCCCGCCGCATCCTGCTTGCGCGGCGTGACGGTTACCGCGTGTTCGTCGTAGTCGGCGGGAATGTCACCGGGTCCGCCGGAACGCTGAAACCACACGGCGTCAACGTACCCCGATTCGGGCGCACTCCACCGAATCCTGCTCGGTCGGGCACACTCAGCGACGACGTACGTCACCAAATGTGTGCGCGATGCCACAGTTGGCTACTACTACCGGGTTCAATACCGCTTGGAGGGTACGAGGGACCATGAAATTGATCGCGCCGGCCGACTCGATGTTCCTGCTCGGGGAATCCCGCGAGCACCCGATGCACGTCGGCAGCCTGCAGTTGTTCCAGCCACCTGATGGCAAGGACGAAGACTTCGTGACCGAGGCCTACGAGTCGATGCTCAGCCGCACCGACGTCCAACCGACGTTCCGCAAGCACCCGGCGTTCGTGGGTCCGGTCACCAACCTGGCGTGGTCGGAGCAGAAGGACATCGAACTCGACTACCACTTCCGCCGGTCGCACCTGCCCCGTCCGGGCCGGGTCCGCGAGTTGCTCGAGGTGTGTTCACGCTGGCACGGCAGCCTGCTCGACCGGCACCGCCCGCTGTGGGAAGCGCACCTCATCGAGGGCCTCAACGACGGGCGCTACGCCGTCTACACAAAATTCCACCACTCGCTGATGGATGGTGTCTCGGCGATGCGGCTGATGCAGCGCGCGTTCACCAACGATCCGAACGACGACGAGGTCCGGGTGCCGTGGGAGCTGAAACCGCGCCACAAGCCGGACTCGGGCGGCGGCTCGTCGCCGCTGCAGGCGCTGACCGGTGCGATCGGTTCCGCAGCGGGTCTGGCGCCGTCGACCCTGACGCTGGCGCGCGCCGCCCTGATCGAGCAGCAACTCACGTTCCCCTTCCGGGCCCCCAAATCCATGTTCAACGTGCGGATCGGCGGCGCGCGACGCATTGCCGCGCAGTCGTGGCCGCTGGAACGCATCTTCAGCGTGAAGAAGGCCGCGAACGTCAGCTTCAACGACGTGGTGTTGGCGATGTCGGCGGGCGCACTGCGCACGTATCTGATCGAACAGAATGCCCTGCCCGACGCGCCGCTGATCGCGATGGTGCCGGTGAGCCTGCGCAAGGAGGACAGCGACGGCGGCGGCAACTCGGTGGGAACCGTGCTGTGCAACCTCAACACCCATGTCGAAGACGCGGGCGATCGGCTGCGCGGGATCAACTCGTCGATGACCGAACAGAAAGAGCTGTTCAACCAGCTCCCCCAGGTTCAGCAGCTGGCATTGTCGGCGTTCCTCACCGGCGGCCTGTTCCTCGGTCTGGTACCCGGATTCATCCGCACCGCGCCGCCGCCGTTCAACATCGTGATCTCCAACGTGCCGGGCTCCAAGGAGAAGTTGTATTGGCGCGGCGCGGAGCTGGTCGGCAACTATCCGCTGTCGATCACGCTGGATGGGCAGGCGATGAACATCACCGTGACCAATAACGGTGACAATCTGGACTTCGGCTTGGTGGGCGCCCGGGGCAGCGTGCCGCACCTGCAGCGGATGCTCAGTCATCTGGAGACGTCGCTGAAAGACCTCGAGCGCGCAGTCGGCGTGTGACGCCTGTGACGACCGCGCTAGTCTACGGCCAGCACCCGCTGCGCCGAAGGGAGGTGACGACTTGGTCAACGAACCGAGCGCCGACGACGGCCCGACCCCGGGTGGGTCGACGGCCGATCCCGCGACGGTGTTCGCCGCCCTGGCCGAGATCCTCTACCAGGGCACGGACCCGACCCAGATGTATGCGGCGATCTGCGTGGCCGCCACTCTGGTCGTGCCCGGCTGCGACCACGCCAGCCTGCTGGTCAAGCGCGACGACCGCTACGTGACGGTGGGTGCCAGTAGCCGACTCGCCTACCAGGTCGACGACCTGGAACGACGAGCCGGCGACGGTCCGTGCATCGACGCGATCGAGGAGGAGACCCCGCAGATCGAGCCGGACCTGACCGTCCCGAATCAATGGCCCAGGTTCGCCGAGCGCCTGGTCGCCGAAACGCCGGTGCGCGGCGCGATGGGCTTTCGGCTGCTGATGGACAGGCGCAAGAACGCTGCGTTGAACCTGTTCAGCGAAACGCCCAACCTCTTCGACGCCGAAGCCGCCGGACGGGCCGCGGTGCTGGCGGCGTTCGCCGGTGTGGCCATCAACGCGATCGCGCAGGGCGAGGACGCCGCCAGCCTGCGCCGCGGCTTACTGAGCAACCGGGAAATCGGCAAAGCCGTGGGCATGCTGATGATGCTGCACCAGATCGGCGAAGACGAGGCCTTTGATCTGCTGCGCCGGCACTCGCAGAGCCTGAACATCAAACTTGCCGACGTGGCGCGCCACGTCGTCGACGCCCGCGGTCAGCTGCCGCCCGGCTGACTACTCCGGTAAGCGGAGTTCGGGTTTCTCCACCTCTTCGATGTTGACGTCCTTGAACGTCACCACCCGCACCTGTTTGACGAACCGGGCCGGACGGTACATGTCCCACACCCACGCGTCGGCCAGGCGGAGCTCGAAATACACCTCGCCGTCGGCGTTGCGCGGCACCATCTCGACACTGTTGGCCAGATAGAACCGGCGCTCGGTTTCCACGACGTAGCTGAACTGACCGACGATGTCCTTGTATTCGCGGTACAGCGAGAGCTCCATCTCGGTTTCATACTTTTCGAGATCTTCTGCACTCATCTGCTCAGACGTCCTCTTCCCGGATCTTGGGCTCCATCTTTCCTCACTGACAAACGCCGCTCTCGGGCGGACCACCGGTGGTGAGCACAGTCCCGGTCGCGACCCGGCGCACGTTGATGAACGAACGGCGATGTTCGGGGCACGGACCCAGCCGGGTCAGCGCCCGACTGTGCGCGGGGGTGCTGTAGCCCTTGTGGTCGGCGAAGCCGTAGCCGGGATGATCGGCTTCCATCGCGACCATCAACCGGTCGCGACTGACCTTGGCCAGCACGCTCGCCGCGGCGATACAGGCCGCCGCGGCATCCCCGCCGATCACCGGCAGCGACGGCACCGCCAACCCGGGGACCCGGAATCCGTCGCTGAGTACATAGCCGGGCCGCACCGACAGGCCGGCCACCGCGCGTCGCATGCCTTCGATGTTGGCCACGTGCACGCCGCGGCGATCGACCTCGGTCGAGGGAATGAACACCACGTGATAGGCCAGCGCGTAGCGGCGGATCAACGGAAACAACCGCTCCCGTACCTTCTCCGTCAGCTTCTTCGAATCATCAAGGGCAGCAAGGCTTTCCAGACGCCCCGGACCGAGGACGCAGGCCGCGACCACCAACGGGCCGGCGCAGGCGCCGCGACCCACCTCGTCGACCCCCGCAACCGGGCCCAGTCCGTTGCGGTACAGCGCGGACTCCAGGGTGCGCAACCCTGACGACTTGCGGATCACCGTCCGCGGCGGCCACGTCGTGGCCATCGTCACTGAGCCTGCTGAGGGTTCACCGAACCCACGCCACCCCACCGTTTCGGCGGCCACACGATGAAGCGCGCTTTGCCGATGACGTTGCCGACCGGAACCGTACCGGCGGTCGGGTCACCCGTGCACAGCATCGGGCAGTGCGCCCGGGAGTCCGCCGAGTGGGTCCGGTTGTCACCCATCACCCACAACCGTCCCGGCGGCACGGTGACCGGACCGAACTCACTGCCCAGACACGGATACACCGACGGGTCGGCCATCATCGTGTTCGGGTCGAGGTACGGCTCCTTCAACGTCTTGCCGTTGACCGTCAAGCCGGTGTCCGCCCGGCACTGGACTGTTTGCCCACCGACCGCGATGACGCGCTTGACCAGGTCGTTTTCGTCGGGCGGCACGAATCCGATGAACGACAGCGCGTTCTGGATCCAGCGCATCGCGGGGTTGTGCGAGCGGATCGACTTGTAGCCGAGGTTCCACGACGGCGGGCCCTTGAAGACGATGACGTCACCCGGCTTCGGTTCGCCGAAGCGGTAGGTGAGCTTGTCGACCATGATGCGGTCGCCGACGCAGGTCGGGCAGCCGTGCAGGGTCGGTTCCATCGATTCCGACGGGATCAGATACGGGCGCGCGACGAACGTCAGCATCACGTAGTACAGGACGATCGCGATCACCAGCAGCGACGTCAGTTCCCGCAGGGTGGACCGTTTCGGCTTCGCATCCTCGGCCTCGGGCGCCGTGTCGACCGGCTCGGCCTTCCCTGCAGCGGTCGCGACGGGCTCGTCGGACGCGCTCGGGTCGAGCGACTGCGGCGCCGACCGCACGAGGTCAGGGTCCGAAGACGAGTCCTCCGGAGGGGACTTTTCCGTTTCCGTCACGAGCTCAGCGTAGCCAGGGCTCGAAGCTCTCGCGGTCAGCGCTGCTGGGCGAGGTCAGCGCTTTTCCTTGATCTTGGCCTTCTTGCCACGCAGCTCGCGCAGGTAGTACAGCTTGGCGCGACGGACGTCGCCCCGGGTCACCACCTCGATGTGATCGATGTTCGGCGAATGCACCGGGAAGGTCCGTTCGACGCCCACGCCGTAGCTCTCCTTGCGGACCGTGAACGTCTCGCGGATGCCACCGCCCTGCCGGCGGATCACCACACCCTTGAACACCTGGATACGCTCCTTGGCGCCCTCGATGACCTTCACGTGCACGTTGATGGTGTCGCCCGGGTTGAACGCGGGGATGTCGTCGCGCAGCGACGCCTGGTCGACGAAGTCCAGCCTGTTCATTGGAAAGACACTTCCTCGGGGTCGCGGCCGGATGAACTACCCGCACGCAGGCGCGCGGCGATCACCAAGCCGATGGGTTTCGGGCTTCTCAAGTGCGTCTCGCAGCAGGCGGCAGGCACGGGCCGGCCGACGACCGCCGGAGACAACCGCCCAATTGTGCCAGATGGTGCGCATGCAGTGAAAATCACAGGAAACTGTAGTGGTTCGCGTCCGCCCTGAAGCGCCTGCAAATGGTACATATGACAGGGGTTCAAACCGCGCGGAATCTATACCTGGACCAGCCCCGGAAGTTCGGGCCCGGGACAGCATCCGGCGCGGCTGACCCCCGCCCACTAGAGACGCCCACGGGACGGCTGAAGGAGTGCGATGCGAGCCCGGCCGCTGACCCTGCTGACCGCCGTAGCCGCGGTGGCGCTGGTGGTTGTCGCGGGTTGCGAGGCGACGGTGCACGCCAAAGCATTCGACTCCCCCGCCCAGCCGGTGTCGGAGTCGCCGACCCAATCGCAGCCGCAGCTGGTCGAACTGCTGCTGCGGGTGATCACGCCCAGTGGCAACCCGACGGCGCTGCCCATGCTGCGGCCCGGCGGGCTCGACGGAGTGCAGGCGCGGGTCCAGCAAGCCACCGAGCAGGCCGCGGCCAGCGGGGCGATCCTGTCGGTGGCCATCCTCGACCGGGCCACCCACCAGTTGGTCTCCAACGGCAACGACCAGATCATCGCCACCGCCTCGGTGGCCAAACTCTTCATCGCCGACCAGTTGTTGCTGCAGGAATCCGAGGGCAGGTCGGTGCTGTCCGCCGACGACCACCAGGCACTGGACGTGATGCTGCAGTCGTCCGACGACGACGCGGCCGAGCGGTTCTGGGGACAGGACGGCGGAGATGCCATCGTCACCCAGGTCGCGGCCCGGTACGGGCTGACCGCCACCACACCACCCAGTGACGGGCGGTGGTGGAACACCATCAGTTCGGCCGCCGACCTGATCCGCTACTACCAGGGGTTGCTGGACGGCTCGGGCGGTCTGCCGCAGGACCGGTCCCGGCTGATCTTCAACGATCTGGCCCGGTCCACCCCCACCGGGGTCGACGGGTACCCGCAACGGTTCGGGATACCTGACGGCCTGTACGCCGAACCCGTTGCGGTCAAACAGGGTTGGATGTGCTGCATCGGCGCGGACTGGATGCACCTGTCGACCGGTGTGATCGGCGCCGACCGGCGCTACATCATGGTGATCGAGTCGCTGCAGGCTGCTGACGACGCCACCGCTCGCGAGACGATCACCCAGGCCGTCAAGACGATGTTCCCCAACGGCCGCATCTGAGCGCCCGCGGTCAGTCCAGCAGTTCGGGCCGCCGCTCCCGGGTGCGCTGCATCGACACCTCCCGGCGCCAGGCCGCGATGCGGGCGTGGTCGCCGGAGAGCAGAACCGGCGGGACATCCAGGCCGCGCCAGCTCGGCGGTCGCGTGTAACTCGGGCCTTCCAGCAGTCGGTCCAGCGCCGGTGAATGCGAATCATGTTGGTGCGATGCGGGATTGCCCAGCACCCCGGCGAGCAGCCGCAGCACGGATTCGATCATCACCAGCGCCGCCGACTCGCCGCCGGGCAACACGTAGTCGCCGATCGACACTTCTTCCACACGCATCCGGCGGGCCGCATCGTCGACGACACGCTGATCGATGCCCTCGTACCGGCCGCAGGCGAACACCAGGTGAGTTTCGGCGCTCCAGCGTTGCGCGGTGGCCTGGGTGAACAGTGCACCCGCCGGCGTGGGAACCGCCAAAAGTGTCTGTTCGGTGCAGATTTCGTCCAGGGCGTCGCCCCAGACCGGTGCCCGCATGACCATGCCCGGGCCACCGCCGTAGGGCGCGTCGTCCACCGAGTGGTGCACGTCGTGGGTCCAGCGTCGCAGGTCGTGCACCTGCAGATCCACCAGGCCCGACGCAATCGCCTTGCCCGGCAACGACTGTCGCAGCGGTTCCAGGTAGGCCGGAAAGATCGTGACGACGTCTATTTTCATGGGATGCGCACGGTCAGCCCGGGTCCAGCAGACCGTCGGGCGGTTCGATCTCCACGGTGCCGTCTTCCAGCGAGACCGAGGTGACGATAGCGCTGACGAACGGCACCAGCACCTCGCCGGAATCGCCCGTGACAGCCAGCAATTCGGCCCCGGCGGTGTGCAGCACCTCGGTGACGACACCGACCTGCCGCCCGCCGGTCGTGGTGACCCGCAGACCTTCCAGCTGGTGGTCGTAGTAGGTGTCCGGTTCCTCGATCGGCGGCAGTTCGTCGGAGTCGATCAGGAACAGGCTGCCCCGCAGCGCATCGGCGCCATCCCGGTCGGTGACCCCCGCCAGCCGGACCAGCAGCCGGGTGCCGTGCGGACGGGCGCCCTCGACGACGTAGCTGCGTTCGGGACCGGGATCGCGCGGTTTACGGGTCCGCAGCCTGCTGCCCGGCGCGAACCGGACGTCGGGATCGTCGGTGCGGACGTCGACGACGAGTTCGCCGGTGATGCCGTGGGCCTTGGCCACCCGCCCGACGATCAGCTCCATTCGAGCGCTACTGGTCGGTGTCCACCACGTCGACGCGGATGCCGCGGCCACCGATCCCGGCGACCAGGGTGCGCAGCGCGGTCGCGGTGCGTCCCCCGCGGCCGATCACCTTGCCCAGGTCGTCGGGGTGCACGTGCACCTCGACGGTGCGGCCGCGGCGGCTGGTCACCAGATCCACCCGGACATCGTCGGGGTTGTCGACGATGCCGCGAACCAGATGCTCAACGGCGTCGACCACGACAGTGCTCACAGCCCCGCTCAGCTTTCGGCTTCGGCAGCCGCCGCCGTTTCGCTCGGCGTCTCGGCGGCCGGCTCGGCAGCGGTCTCAGTGGTCTCGTCACCCTTGGCGGCCTTCTTCGGCGCCGACTTCTTCTTCGGCTTGGTGGCCTCGGTGGTGGGCCCGCCGTCGGCTGCGGCCAGGGCGGCATTGAACAGTTCGAGCTTGCTCGGCTTGGCGGGCTTGACCTTCAACCGGCCCTCGGCGCCGGGCAGGCCCTTGAATTTCTGCCAGTCGCCGGTGATCTTGAGCAGCTTGAGGACGGGCTCGGTGGGCTGTGCGCCGACCGACAACCAGTACTGGGCACGCTCGGAGTTGATCTCGATCAGGCTCGGCTCTTCCTTGGGGTGGTAGCGGCCGATGACCTCGATCGAGCGGCCGTCGCGGCGGGTGCGCGAGTCGGCGATCGCGATGCGGTACTGGGGATTGCGGATTTTGCCAAGCCGGGTGAGCTTGATCTTGACAGCCATAACTGAACTCCTGTGGGTGTCACGCTGCAATTCAGCAACCGGGGCGGAACGCCCGGGTCCGGTTTTGCCTCGCGTGTTGTGACCGGGTGCGATCATGATCGCGCCGCGGACAGCCGCCTATTGTGCCAGAACGTGGCGATCCGGCGGTAATTCGCTACAGCACCTTCTGAAAGGTCTTGGTCTCTACGCGCCGCGTCATCCGCCAGCCCTGCGGCGTGCGCACGAATTCGTCGTCGTACCAGAGACCACAGAACAGGATCTGGTCCTGCTGGCCGCCCAGCACCATCGGGTTGAAACAGATAACCCGCGAGGACGCGGTGTCGCCCTCTATGCGGACCGAGAAATTCCCCAGCATGTGCGCGTAGACCGGGAAATTCGGCAGCACCTCCGACAGCCACTTCTTGACCTCGGGATACGGGCCGTCGATACCGCCGAGTTCGCGGTAGTCGATATAGGCATCCGGCGTGAAGACGCGGTCCAGGTCGTCGAATCGACGCTGGTCGATGGCGGTGGAGTAATCCACGAGTAACTGCTGGATCTCCAGGCGGTCAGAAATCTCGGCCAGGCTCAACATGGGAACGATTCAACACCGCGGCGTAGCCGGGTTAAACTCTGCGCCCATGCGAAAGCTCGTGGCTACCGCCGCCGCGCTGGCGATGATCTGGGCCGCAGGCGTCACGTCCCCAGTGTCGGAAGCCGACACCGATGTGCAGCAGGTGGCCGGTTCGGTGCCGATCCCGGACGGGCCGGCGCAGACCTGGATCGTCGCCGATCTGGACAGTGGGCAGGTCCTGGCCGGCCGCGACCAGAATGTGCCGCACCCACCCGCCAGCACCATCAAGGTGCTGCTGGCGCTGGTGGCGCTCGACGAGCTGGACCTGAACTCCACCGTGGTGGCCGACCTCACCGACACCGCAGCCGAGTGCAACTGCGCCGGGGTGAAGCCGGGCCGCAGTTACACCGCCCGCCAGTTGCTCGACGGCCTGTTGCTGGTGTCGGGCAACGACGCCGCCAACACGTTGGCGCACATGCTCGGCGGCCAGGACGCCGCGGTGGGCAAGATGAACGCCAAAGCCGCGTCGCTGGGCGCCGGGAACACCCACGCGACGACCCCGTCCGGATTGGACGGCGCCGACGGCTCCGGTTGGACGACCGCCCATGATCTCGCGGTCATCTTCCGCGCGGCGATGGCCAACCCGACGTTCGCCCGCATCACTGCCGAACCATCGGCGATGTTCCCCGGCGACACCGGCGACCAGCCGATCCTCAACCAGGACGAGCTGCTGGTCCGGTATCCCGGCGCCATCGGCGGCAAGACCGGTTTCACCAACGCCGCCCGCAAGACCTTCGTGGGCGCGGCCGCGCGCGGTGGCCGCCGGCTGGTGATCGCCATGATGTACGGGTTGGTCACCGCGGGTGGCCCGACGTACTGGGACCAGGCGGGCAACTTGTTCGACTGGGGATTCGCGGTGGGCCCGCAGTCCGGCATCGGCTCGCTGTAACCCCGGCCACTCGCCCGCGAGCAGACGCAGAATCGCACGAAATCGCTTGTGCTCGTGCGATTCTGCGTCTGCTCGCCCAGAGGTGCGGGCGCTCAGGCGCGCGGGTTCGGCCACGCCGCGGTGAGCAGCTCGGTCAGCACCGGGATCCGGCGCTCGGCGATTTCGGGTTGCGGCAGTACGCCTTCGACGATCGCGGCACCGTCGAAGACATTGGTCAGCAGCGCCACCAGGACCGGCAGCGTGTCCTGCGGGATGTGTTCGGTCCCCGGCATCGTGCGCGCCGCGTCGTACATCTTGGCGCGGTATTGCCAAAGTTCGTGCTGCAGCGTCGCTTTCAGTTTCTCGTCGGTGCGCGCGGCGATCATCAGCTCGTAGAGCACCGCGTTGGTGGAGCCGGCGGTGATGTCGCGCAGGATCGCCAGCGCCGACTCCAGCGCCGGCCGGTCGGTCGGAATCTCGGCGACCTGTTTGGTGAACGTCTCGATCTGCCGGCGCAACACCTCCGAGGCCGTCGCGGCCATGAAGTCGCCCATGTTGTCGAAGTGCCGGAACAGCGCACCCACCGACACCCCGGCGCGTTTGGTGATCACCGCCGCCGAGGCTCGGGCGTACCCGGACTCGACGATGGTGTCGATGCACGCGTCCAGCAGGCGCCCGACGGTCTCCTCGCGACGCTGCTGCTGCGTCCTGGCCATCTCAGGCCGGCACGCTGACCGCGGCCGCCTGCCGCTCACCGGCGCGCAGGTAGCGTCCCGACTTGACGGTCTGGCCGTAGCCCTCGCGGAACTCGCCGTCGCGGAAGACCACAGCGCCGCCCACCCCGGTGGCGACCACGGTCGCGTCGTTGCGGTTCACCATGCGGCTCAGTCCGCCGTAGAACGGGACCTCGGACTCGTGGTAGCTGTCCACCGAGTCGTCGAGGTGGGCGGGGTCGATGACGACGAAGTCGGCCCGGTCGCCTTCGCGCAGGGTGCCGGCGTTGATGCCGAACCACTCGGCGACCTCGGCGGTCAGCCGGTACACGGCTCGTTCCACGGTCAGGAACGGCTTGCCGGCCTGCAGTGCGTCCCGCGTCCGCTTGAGCAGTCGCAGCGGGAAGTTGTAGAACGCCATGTTGCGCAGGTGCGCGCCCGCGTCGGAGAACCCCATGTGCACGCTGGGATCGGCGGCCAGTTTGTCCAGCAGCTTGGGCCGGTGGTTGGCGACGATGGTCGTCCAGCGCACATTGCGCTCCCCGTTCTCGACCAGGATGTCGAGGAACGCGTCCAGCGGGTGGAGTCCGCGCTCGTCGGCGATCGCGCCAAAGCTCTTGCCCACCAACGACTTGTCCGGGCATTCCACGATGACAGCGTCGTGGAAGTCACGGTGCCACAACGACGGTCCGAGCTTCTTGCGGTCGAACTGGCGGCGGAACCGGCGGCGGTAGGCTTCGTCGGCCAATAGCTCGTTGCGCTGCAGTTGGTCCCGCAGGTGCAACGCCGCGGTGCCGGCACCGAACTCCTCGAAAACCGGCAGATCGATTCCGTCGGAATACAATTCGAACGGCACCGGCAGGTGCTGGAACCGCACGCTGGAAGCCAGCAGCTTGTTGAGCAGCCGGGTACCGCGGCCGAACACATGCACCCCCATCGGCATCGACTTGGCGTCGGCGGAGACCAGCATGCTCATCCGAACACCCCTGCGGCGGTTGAGGATTCGACTGCTGGTGAGGAAGAACATCAGCGGGGACAGCGGGCTGTTGACGTTGGGCGCGCTCTGCAGGATGCGGCCGCGCTTGCGCAGCACCTTGATCAGCCGGCGCCGTTCCCGCCACGTCGCGAAGGTGGACGGCAGCGCACGGGACCGGAAGCGGTCGCCGTCGAGCTTGTCGATCGGCGCGTCCATCCCCGACATGCCCAGCATTCCGGCGTCCAGCGCCTCGTCGAGCAACTTCGCCATCTTCTCCAGTTCGGCGTCGGTGGGCCGCACTGTCTCGTCGGTGGCCCGCTCCAGGCCGAGCACCGCGGTCCGCAGGTCCGAATGACCGAGCATGGAACTCACATTCGGCCCCAGCGGCAGTGCGTCGAGCGTCTCGATGTACTGCTGAGGCGTCGACCAGTTCTTGTTGCTTTTCAGCGCACCGAGGACGAAGTCGCGCGGCACCGCCTCGACGCGACTGAACAGGTCGGCGGCATCCTCGGAGTTGGCGTAGACCGTCGACAGCGAACAGTTGCCCAGCAACAGGGTGGTCACCCCGTGCCGCACCGACTCGCGCAGTCCCGGGTCGAGCAGGATCTCGGCGTCGTAGTGGGTGTGCACGTCGATGA
The DNA here is from genome assembly GCF_059812965.1 of Mycobacterium sp. NGS29. Taxonomy (NCBI): domain Bacteria; kingdom Bacillati; phylum Actinomycetota; class Actinomycetes; order Mycobacteriales; family Mycobacteriaceae; genus Mycobacterium; species Mycobacterium sp. NGS29. The sequence goes on along the minus strand of NZ_JCALDR010000004.1, from coordinate 158,019 downwards.
AGCCGGGCAGCACCCATTTGCCGGCCGCGTCGATCACTTCGGGACAGCCGGTCTCGTCCAGCGGCACCGACGACACGGCGGCCACCACGCCATCGCGGATGCCCAACGTCCTGGTCTGCGGCACCGCACCGGTGCCGTCGAACCACAGGCCGTCACGGATGATCACGTCGTAAGTCACAGTTCCTCCAAGTCGTGGGCTGCCGCGACGCTAACATAGATAGCGATCACTCGCAATCTTTTCAAGGGCTGGCCGCGGGGTCCGGGACGTCGACGCCCGGCGGCACGTTTCCGCTGCGGTGCGCTGCAGCCGGGACGCGGATGACGCCACCGCGCCGGCCGCACTCGTCGCCGGTCACCGTGGTCACCATCTCGCCGACCAGCTCTGAGTGGGAGCGGGGCCGCAGCGACAGCACCTGCGTGGCTTGCTGATGGTTCGCCGAAGTCTCGGAGGCCGCGCACGGAACGCGCACCGTTCTCGGCCGCGACCGCCACTGCCCGTCGGCGAATTCGAACACCATCACGGTGTGGCCGTGGTCGTCGAGCAGAGTCGCCGTGGCCCGGCAGCCGCCGGAGGTGCACGACGAGCGGATGGCCCAGCTGGTGGTCACGTCGGGGGGCTGTGGGTCAGGCCGGTTGTCGAAAGTCTGCTGGGAGCGTTCTTCCTCGATGCGATAGGTGCCGTCCAGTGGAACCGGGGCGGCGTGGTGGCGCCGGTCGTGAACGACCGTCTTGCCTTCGGCGAACAAACCGATCGCCATGATCGTGGCGGCCAGTGCGAGTATGCCGCGGCGCAGCCAGCGTCGCGAAGTGGTCAACGGCGAAAGCCGGCGGACCGGCTGTTCGTCGGGATCGGGGCCGTCGTCGGCGCCGTTGACCGGGGCCATGCGGTGATATTAGCCAGACCGGCGGATGCCCGCTGCGGCCAGCCTCAGCCGGGCTGAAAGACTTTGCCGCGCAACACAACCAGATCGGGCCGCGACAGCACGTCCGGTCCCTGGCGCGGATCTTCGGCGTAACACAACAGGTCGGCCGAAGCGCCGTGGTCCAGCCCGGGTCGGCCCAACCAGCGCCGGGCGTCCCAGCACGCCGCACCCAGCGCCTCGGTGGGACTCATGCCGATTCCCTTCAGCGCCTCGACCTCGTCGGCGACCCGGCCGTGCCGGATCATGCCGCCGGCGTCGCTGCCCGCGTAGATCGGCACTCCGGCCGCCCGGGCCGCGGACAGGCGTTCGTTGCGGCGGGCATACAGCTCCCGCATGTGAGCGGCATAGACCGGGTAGCGCTGCGCCGAGTCGGCGATACCCGGGAAGTTCTCCAGGTTGATCAGCGTCGGCACCAGGGCCGTGCGGTGTTCGAGCATCATGGCGATGGTGTCGTCGGTCAGTCCGGTGCCGTGCTCGATGCAGTCGATGCCGGCCTGGATCAACTCAGGCAACCCGTCCTCACCGAAGATGTGGGCGGTGACCCGGGCGCCGTGCTCGTGCGCAGCGTCGATGGCGGCTCTGAGGACGTCGTCGGACCACAGCGGGGCCAGGTCGCCGATGCTGCGATCGATCCAGTCCCCGACCAGCTTGACCCAGCCGTCGCCGAGTCGCGCCTGCTCGGCGACCGCAGCCGGCAGGTCCGCTTCGTCCTCGAGGTCCAGCGGCAGGCCGGGGACGTAGCGCCTGGGTCTGGCGAGGTGGCGCCCGGCCCGGATGATCCGGGGCAGGTCCGGGCGGTCGTCGAGGCTGCGGGTGTCGATCGGCACGCCGCAGTCGCGCACGAGCAGTACACCCACGTCCCGCTCGGTCTCGGCCTGCGCGATCGCCTCGTCGAGTTCGACGCCGCCGTCTTTGCCGAGTCCGATGTGACAGTGCAGGTCGACCAGGCCCGGTATCACCCAGCCGTCGGTGAAGATCGTGTCGGCACCGGCCACCGGTTCAGTGCTGATGCGGCCGTCGGCGACCCACAGCTCGATCGGGCTTTCGTCGGGCAGGGTCCGCCCCCGCACGTGCAGGTGCACGGCGCGACTACTTCTGGCCCGGGAACTTCAGCTTGGACAGGTCGAAGTCGGCCAGGCCGGGCGGCAGCTCGTTGAGGCCCTCCGGCATCTGCGACAGATCCGGGAAACCGGCCGGCATCCCCGGCATGCCCGCGCCGAACGGGCTCTTGACCTTGGGCGGCGTGGGACCGCGTGCGCCCTTCTTGCCTTTTTTGCCCTTGGCTGCCTTGGATTTGCGCGTCGCGGACTTGCGCCCCATGCCCGGGATGCCCATGCCGCCGAGCATCGACGACATCATCTTGCGCGCTTCGAAGAAGCGGTCCACCAACTGGTTGACCTCGGAGACGGTGACACCCGAACCGTTGGCGATGCGCAGCCGCCGCGAGGCGTTGATGATCTTCGGGTCGGCCCGCTCCTGGGGGGTCATGCCGCGGATGATCGCCTGGATGCGGTCCAGCGACTTGTCGTCGACCTCAGCCAGCGCGTCCTTCATCTGCGCCCCACCGGGCAGCATGCCCAGCAGATTGCCGATCGGGCCCATCTTGCGCACGGCGAGCATCTGCTCGAGGAAGTCCTCCAGGGTGAGCTCGCCGGCACCGATCTTGGCGGCGGCCGCCTCGGCCTGCTGGGCGTCGAAGACCTGCTCGGCCTGTTCGATCAGGCTCAGCACGTCGCCCATGCCCAGGATGCGGCTGGCCATCCGGTCGGGGTGGAAGACGTCGAAGTCCTCGAACTTCTCTCCGGTGGAGGCGAAAAGGATTGGCACACCGGTGACTTCGCGGACCGAGAGCGCCGCGCCACCGCGAGCGTCACCGTCCAGCTTGGTCAGCACCACGCCGGTAAAGCCGACGCCCTCGCCGAAGGCCTGCGCAGTGGCGACAGCGTCCTGACCGATCATCGCGTCCAGGACGAACAGGGTTTCGTCGGGGTCGACAGCGTCGCGGATGGCGGCCGCCTGCGCCATCAGCTCCTCGTCGATGCCGAGGCGTCCGGCGGTGTCGACGATCACGAAGTCGTGGTGCTTGGCTCTGGCTTCCGCGATGCCGGCGGCCGCGACGGCGACCGGGTCACCCGGGCCAGACTCGGGTGAGGCGCCGGGGTGCGGCGCGAACACCGGAACGCCGGCGCGCTGCCCGACCACCTGCAGCTGGTTCACCGCGGCGGGCCGCTGCAGGTCACAGGCCACCAGCAGCGGCGTGTGACCCTGATTTTTCAGGCGATAAGCCAGCTTGCCGGCCAGCGTCGTCTTACCCGACCCCTGCAGACCCGCCAGCATGATCACCGTCGGCGGCGTCTTGGCGTAGGCCAGCTCGCGCGTCTGGCCACCGAGGATGCCGATCAATTCCTCGTTGACGATCTTGACGACCTGCTGGGCCGGGTTGAGCGCGGCGGACACCTCGTGGCCCCGGGCACGTTCCTTGATCCGGTGCACGAACGCCCGGACCACCGGCAGCGATACGTCGGCTTCGAGCAGCGCAAGCCGGATTTCGCGGGTGGTGGCGTCGATATCGGCGTCGGTCAGGCGGCCCTTGCCGCGCAGCCCCGCCAGCGCACCGGTCAACCGGTCGGAGAGCGATTCAAACACGTAGGCAAGCCTAGTGGTGTGGCCTGAAGTCGCGCGGCCGGGCGGCGACACTGAAACCCGGGCGGCGACACTGAAACCTGGGCGGCGACACGCCGCGGGACCTCGCCCCCCGTACAGTCTCGACGAAGCGCGAGCGAACTGCGCCGGGCTGGCCCGACGTCGCCGAGGCTCGAAACCCGCGACGCGCCGCGGTAGGCTCACGTCGCTACCGCACCGAAAACCGTTGCCATGCTATGTTTTACAGCCCAGCACAGACCGTCACGGGGGGATTGTTGTCGTTGCAGCCGGTCGGACACTCTCCAGCCGACACAACGCGGTCGCTACGTGGCTGGCAGCGCCGCGCCCTGGTCAAGTACCTGGGCACCGAGCCGCGCGACTTCCTGGCCGTCGCCACCCCGGGGTCCGGCAAGACCGCCTTCGCGTTGCGGATCGCCGGCGAGCTAATCGCCCACCGCGCGGTCGAGCAAGTCACCGTCGTCGTGCCCACCGAGCACCTCAAGATCCAGTGGGCGCAGGCCGCCGCTCGCCAGGGGCTGTCGCTGGACCCGAAGTTCTCCAACTCCAACCCGCAGACCTCCCCGGAATATCACGGCGTCGTCGTCACCTACGCCCAAGTGGCCGCACACCCGACGCTGCACCGGGTACGCACCGAGCAGCGCAAGACCCTGGTGGTGTTCGACGAGATCCACCACGGCGGTGACGCCAAGACGTGGGGCGAGGCCATGCGGGAGGCGTTCAGCGACGCCACCCGCCGCCTGGCCCTGACCGGCACGCCGTTCCGCAGCGACGACAGCCCCATCCCGTTCGTCACCTACGAACCCGACGCCGACGGGCTCAGCCGGTCTCGCGCCGATCACACCTACGGATACGCCGAAGCCCTGGCCGACGGCGTGGTCCGCCCGGTGGTGTTCATGGCCTATTCGGGGCAGGCCCGCTGGCGGGACAGCGCCGGGGAAGAACACGAGGCGCGCCTCGGTGAGCCGCTGTCGGCCGAGCAGACGGCGCGGGCGTGGCGCACCGCGCTGGATCCGGCCGGAGAGTGGATGCCGGCGGTCATCACCGCGGCCGATCGCCGGCTGCGTCAGCTGCGCGAGCACGTGCCGGACGCGGGCGGCATGATCATCGCCTCCGACCAGACCGCGGCCCGTGCCTACGCCAAGCTGCTGATGAAGCTCACCGGTGAGGACCCCACGGTCGTGCTCTCCGACGACCCGAAATCGTCGGCCCGGATCAGCGAGTTCTCGGCCGGCACCAGTCGGTGGTTGGTCGCGGTGCGGATGGTGTCCGAGGGTGTGGACGTGCCCCGGCTCGCGGTTGGCATCTACGCCACCAGCGCCTCGACCCCCCTGTTCTTCGCCCAGGCCATCGGCCGGTTCGTGCGATCCCGCCGGCCCGGCGAAACGGCCAGCATCTTCCTGCCGTCGGTGCCCAATCTGCTGCAGCTGGCCAGCGAGCTGGAAGCCCAGCGCAATCACGTGCTGGGCAAACCGCACCGCGAGTCGTTCGACGACCCGCTGCTGGACGACCCCGCCGTCAAGGAGCAGAACGAGCCCGGCGAAGAAAAGGGCTTCGTCTCGCTGGGGGCCGACGCCGAGCTGGATCAGGTCATCTTCGACGGGTCGTCGTTCGGTACCGCCACCCCCGCGGGCAGCGACGAGGAAGCCGACTATCTCGGCATTCCCGGCCTGCTCGACGCCGAGCAGATGCGTGCGCTGCTGCACCGCCGCCAGGACGAGCAGCTGCAGAAGCGTGCGGCCGTCGCTGGACCGGCGGTGCCGGTCACCACCCACGGACAGCTGCGCGAACTGCGTCGCGAGCTCAACGCGCTGGTCTCGGTGGCACATCACCGCACCGGCAAGCCGCACGGCTGGATCCACAACGAGCTGCGGCGGCGCTGCGGCGGCCCACCGATCGCCGCAGCGACGCGGGATCAGCTCCAGGAGCGGATCGTCGCGGTGCGGCAATTGAACTCGGAGTAGCGCCGCAACCGTCTCGGCGAGTGTGAAAATGGCGACGCTTCGGCGGCGTGTCCTGTCGGAAACCGCACACCCGGCGGCCGGTGGGCAGCGGGGCGAACCGGGCTAGTCCCCCACCGGCTCGTCGACCATCACCACCGCCGGGGCGCCCAGCACGTCCAGCAAGTTCTTTTCCACCGCGGTGCGGGCGTTCGAGTCCGGCGGGACCGTCACACAGAACACGTCGGCGGCCGTCGAACCGAACGTGTTCACCTTCGCCCAGACGACGTCGGTGTCGGCGCGTTCCAGCGCCCAGGCCAGCAGGGCGAGCAGGCCCACCCGGTCCATCGCGCGGACTTCCAGGATCAGCTGCCCGGGTGTGTCAGTGTCCAGCCACAGGATGCGCGGCGGCGCGGTCGAGCGGGTGACTGGCACGCCCACCTGCACCTCCCCCGCCCGCGCGGTCGCCGAGCTGGTGGCCTCCAGATCCCGCTTCTCCAGCGTCCCCAGCACGTCGACGTCACCGCGCAGCGCACCCACGAACGCCTGACGCAGCATGTCGGCCGCCGGCGGCGAACCGAACAGTGGCGAGACCACGAACTCGGTGATCGCAACGCCCTCGTGCACGTTCACCGACGCCGAATGCACCCGCAGCGAGTTCAGCGCCAGTACCGCAGCCGCTTTGGACACCAGGCCGCGCTCGTCCGGGGCCACCATCACCGCAGTCAGCCGCTCGCCATCGCCGGCATTGATCTCGACGTGCACCCCTTTTTGGGCGGCCAGTGAAAGATAGTGCGGCGCAGTGGGTTCGGCTTGCGGCAACGTCTCACCGGCCATCGCCATCCGGCACCGGCGCACCAGGTCCTCGACCAGCGAGGCCTTCCAGTCGCTCCACACCCCGGGTCCGGTGGCCTTGGAGTCGGCCTCGGACAGCGCGTGCATCAGTTCGAGCAGTTGCGGATCGCCACCCAGCGCCTCGGACACCGACTCGATGATCGCCGGGTCGTTCAGGTCGCTGCGGGTGGCCGTGATCGGCAACAGCAGATGATGGCGGACCATCTGCGTCAGCGTGTTGATGTCAGCGGCCGACAACCCCAGGCGCTCAGCGATCGGAACCACCAGGTCCGCGCCGAACACACAGTGGTCCACGCCGCGACCCTTGCCGATGTCGTGCAGCAGCGCGCCGAGTGCCAGCAGGTCGGGCCGGGCGACGTTGGTGGTCAGCGGCGCGGCGTGCACCGCGCACTCGACGACGTGGCGGTCCACCGTCCATTTGTGCGAGACGTCGCGGGGCGGCAGGTCGCGGATCGCGTCCCACTCCGGCAGCAGCTGTCCCCACAGCCCGGTGCGGTCGAGCGCCTCGATGGTGGGCACCGCGGTGGGTCCGGCCAGCAACACCACCAGCAGATCGTCCAGGGCTTCCCGCGGCCAGGGCGTGGGCAGCGGCGGTGCGCTGTCGGCCAGCCGGCTCAGCGTCGCCGCGCCGATCGGCACGCCGCTGTCGGCCGACGCCGCCGCCACCCGCAGCACCAGGCCAGGATCGCGGTCGGGTTGGGCTTCGCGGGCCAGCACGATCTCCCCCGCGTACTCGACCACGCCCTCGTCCAGCGGACGGCGTTTGGGCCGGCCGATGAACGCCGAGATGCCGCGCCGGGGCAGCGCGTTGGCGGCGGTGCGCAGGCCGGTGACGGCGTGGTAGCCGATGGTGCGTCCGGCGCTGGAGAGCATGCGCGCCAGGTCGAACCGGTCGCCGACGCCCAATGCGGCGCTGATCTCGTCGGCGAATTGGGCGAGCACCTGATCGCGTCCGCGGCGCGACACCATGTGCAGTTCGGTGCGCACATCGAGCAACGTGAGGTAGGCCTCGTCGAGTGACCCGGCCGGGTTGTCCGAGCGGGACATGCCGCTGCGGTCGATGAGCTGGGCCAGCGCCAGTGCGTTGAGCAGCTGCGCATCGCGCAGCCCGCCGCGGCCGGATTTCAGGTCGGGCTCAGCCCGGTGGGCGATGCGCCCCAGGCGCAACCAGCGGGCGTGCGTCATGTCGACGAGTTCGTCCATGCGGGAACGGATTCCGGTGCGCCATTGCCGTCGCACCCCGCTGACCAGATCGGCGGAGAGCTGCTCCTCGCCGGCGATGTGCCGCGCTTCCAGCATGCCCAGGGCGGCGGTCAGGTCCGCGTTGGCCGTGCTGAGCGCCTCACTGACGGTGCGCACGCTGTGGTCGAGCCGAATGTTGGCGTCCCACAACGGATACCACAGTTTGTCCGCCACCGGGCCCAGCACGTCGGCGGGTTTGCCGTCGTGCAGCAGCACCAGGTCGAGGTCGGAGTACGGCAGCAACTCGCGCCGGCCCAGCCCGCCCACCGCCACGATCGCGTATCCGCTGCCGTCGCCGATGCCGATCTCGGCAGCCTTGGCCTTCAGCCAGGATTCGTGCAGTTCGAGGACCCTCTGGCGCATCTGCGCGGGGGTGAGCCCCTGGAGCCCCTCAGACAACAGTTCGCGCCGGGCGGCAGCCAGATCGACTGCCGCCGCGGCGCTTTCTGGTGTCTGTGAAGAATCCGGCCGGTCCGTCGTGGTCACACCCGGCCGGTTCTACTCACAAAGCGTCCGATCCGCGCTCACCGGTGCGGACGCGCACGATGGTGTCGACCGGGCTGACCCACACCTTGCCGTCGCCGATCTTGCCGGTCCGGGCGGCCCGGACGATGCTGTCTACGACCTTGTCGACGATGGCGTCGTCGACGACGACCTCGATCCGCACTTTGGGCACGAAGTCGACGGAGTACTCCGCACCCCGGTAGACCTCGGTGTGACCCTTCTGCCGCCCGTAGCCCTGGATCTCGCTGACGGTCATGCCCAGGACGCCGGCGTCCTCGAGGCTGGTCTTGACGTCGTCGAGGGTAAACGGCTTTACGATCGCGGTGATCAGCTTCATGTCTACTCCGCCTCCACTTTCTCGCCCACGCGCTCTTCCCGGCCGTTGACGCTACTCTGCGGCGGGATGCTGGCCCTCGGAAGCACCGAACCACTGGCGACCGCGAAGTCGTAGCCGCTCTCAGCGTGCTCCGACTCGTCGATCCCGGCGGCCTCCTGCTCAGCCCCCAGACGCAGCCCGATGGTGTACTTCAGGATAAGCGCCAGGACCAGCGTGACCACGCCGGAGTAGGCCAGCACGGCGAACGCCCCGACAGCCTGCCGTTCCAGCTGGTCCGGGCCCCCGCCGTAGAACCATCCGGCGGACACGCCGGTCACGCCGTTGATCGCCACACTTTCCGGAGCGGCGACCAGGCCCACCAGCAAGGTGCCGGCCAGCCCGCCGACCAGGTGCACCCCAACCACGTCGAGCGAGTCGTCGAACCCGAGCTTGAACTTCAACCCGACGGCCAGCGCACACAGCACACCGGCGACCACGCCGATCACCAGGGCACCGACGACGTTCACCGACGAACAGGACGGCGTGATGGCGACCAGGCCGGCGACGATTCCCGAGGCCGCGCCCAACGTCGTCGCGTGTCCGTCGCGGATGCGCTCGGTGAGCAGCCAGGCCAGCATCGCCGCGGCCGTCGCCACCGTGGTGGTGAGGAACGTCGAACCGGCAGCACCGTTGGAGCTGGTCGCCGAACCGGCGTTGAACCCGTACCAGCCGAACCACAGCAGGCCGGCGCCGAGCATCACGAACGGCAGGTTGTGCGGCCGGAACAGCGTGGTGGGCCAACCCTTGCGCTTGCCCAGCACGATCGCCAGGACCAGGCCGGCCACACCGGCGTTGATATGTACCGCGGTACCGCCGGCGAAGTCGATCGCGTGCAGCTTATTGGCGATCCAGCCGCCCTTCTCGGCGGCGAACCCGTCGAACGCGAACACCCAGTGCGCGACCGGGAAGTAGACCAGCGTCGCCCACAGGCCGGAGAACACCAGCCAGGCGCTGAACTTGAGCCGGTCGGCGACCGCGCCGGAGATCAGCGCGACGGTGATGATCGCGAACATCAGCTGGAAGGCCACGAACACGGTGGCGGGCAGGGTGCCGGCCAGCGGAATGTCCGTCGCCGCCAACGGCGGAGTCTTGGTGGGGTCGGCCGCGACGGCGTTGCCGCCGATGAGCCCCTTGAGCCCGAAGTATTGGGTCGGGCTGCCCACCACGTTGCCGGTGTCGGTGCCGAATGCCATCGAGTAGCCGTAGAGCACCCAGAGCACCGTGACGATGCCCATCGCGCTGATGCTCATCATGATCATGTTGAGCACGCTCTTGGCGCGCACCATGCCGCCGTAGAAGAACGCCAGGCCCGGCGTCATTAACAGAACGAGCGCGGAACTCGCCAGCATCCAGGCGGTATCGCCCGTGTTGGGCTGGCCCATAATCGGGAAACTCACTCGCTATCACCTCCAGTCAGCATCGGGAGGGCCCCAGATGGATGACTGGCGACCTGCCCAGAACCATGCGCATAAGTTGTTGCGCGAATGGGGCGGCGATGTTTCGTCAGGATTAACGTAAAGACTGCTGTGTAATACCTACTTGCCGAGCAGGGCGTCGACGAACGCCGCGGGCTCGAACGGCGCCAGATCGTCGGGGCCTTCGCCCAGCCCGACCAACTTCACCGGCACGCCGAGTTCCTGCTGGACGCGGAAAACGATGCCGCCCTTGGCGGTTCCGTCCAGCTTGGTCAGCACCGCGCCGGTGATCTCGACGACGTCGGCGAACACCTTGGCCTGGGCCAGTCCGTTCTGCCCGATCGTGGCGTCGAGCACCAGCAGCACCTCGTCGACCGACGCCCGACGGGTCACGATGCGCTTGACCTTGCCCAGCTCGTCCATCAGGCCGACCTTGGTGTGCAACCGGCCGGCGGTGTCGATCAGGACGACGTCGGCGCCGGCCGCGATGCCCTTGTCGACGGCGTCGAACGCCACCGACGCCGGGTCAGCGCCCTCGGCGCCGCGCACCACTTCCGCGCCGACCCGCGACGCCCAGGTCTGCAGCTGATCGGCCGCCGCGGCCCGGAAGGTGTCCGCCGCACCCAGCACCACGCGGCGACCGTCGGCCACCAACACCCGGGCCAGTTTGCCGACCGTGGTCGTCTTGCCGGTGCCGTTGACGCCGACCACCAGCAACACCGACGGATGGTCGGCGTGCGGCAGCGCCCGGATGGATCGGTCCATCTCGGGATGCAGCTCTTTGATCAGGACGTCCCGCAGCACCGCGCGGGCGTCGGCCTCGGTGCGCACGTTGGTGCTGGCCAGCCGGGCGCGCAGCTGGCTCACCACCGACTCGGTGACCACCGGGCCCAGGTCGGCGACCAGCAGGGTGTCCTCGACGTCCTGCCAGGAGTCCTCGTCCAGGTCGCCGCCGCCGATCAGGCCCAGCATGCTGCGCCCGAGCGCGTTCTGCGACCGGGCCAGCCGGCCGCGCAGGCGTTCCAGTCGCCCTTCGGTCGGTTCGATCTCCTCCACCGCGGGCGCTTCGGGCGCTTCCGGTTCCAGGACGTCGAGGACCTCGAGACCTTCGGGGATCTCGGGTTCGGCCGGCGGCGCCTCGACCTCAGGGAGGTGGACCTCGGAGATCGGGCGCTTGGGCGCGTCGCGCGGGATGGTCGCGTCGTCCCCGACGGCGGGCAGACCGCTGGTGTCGATCCGCTCTACCGGTTCGGGCCGGTCCAGGGTCGGCGTCGGGGTCTGGCTGAACGTGATGCCGGACGATGCGGTGTAGCCGCCGGATTTGTCGATCGCGTCGGTTTGCGGGCGCGGCGCCAGGCTGATCCTGCGCGTGCGGTACCGCACCAGTCCGACGACCAGCGCCGCGATGATGAGCAGGACGGCGACGACCGCGACGGCGATCCATAGACCTTCGGACACGCGGACAATCCTTCCAGCCGGGGGGTGTCAGGCACTCGGCGGGTTGGGGGCGGGTCGGGCGGCTCTTGGGCTGGGCTGTTCGCGTGCGCTGCCCACGCGCTCGACGTCGGGTGTGCGGGCAGGGCGTTGAGTGTGAAGTCAGGGTTTCAGCGGTGTAACCAGGGCGGCAATCCGGCGAGAATCCCTCCGCCAGTACACATTCCAGGCCCTGCGTGCACACCCGACGCCCTGAGTGCACACCCCGTAACCAACGGCACGCTCGAACGCCGGGCAGTTCTGCAGCCCGTCGGAGCAACCGGCTTATACCGGCGTGGTAGCTAGCCGATCGACCTGCTGCCCCCGGATCCGCTGCGAGATCACGGCGGTGATGCCGTCACCTTGCATCGTCACGCCGTAGAGCGCGTCCGCCACTTCCATGGTGGGCTTCTGGTGGGTGATGATGATCAGCTGCGAGCGGTCCCGCAGCATCTCGAACAGCCCGATCAGGCGGCGCAGGTTCACGTCGTCCAGCGCGGCCTCCACCTCGTCCATGATGTAGAACGGCGACGGGCGGGCCCGGAAGATCGCGACCAGCATCGCCACCGCCGTCAGCGCCTTCTCGCCGCCGGACAGCAACGACAGCCGGGTCACCTTCTTGCCCGGCGGACGGGCCTCTACCTCGATGCCGGTGGTGAGCATGTCGTCGGGTTGAGTCAGCCGGAGCCGGCCCTCGCCGCCGGGGAACAGCGCGGTGAATACGGTCTGGAACTCGCGTTCGACGTCGAAGAATGCCTCGCTGAACACCTGCAGGATGCGGGCGTCGACGTCAGCGACGACGTCGAGCAGATCCTTGCGGGCGGCCTTGACGTCTTCAAGCTGGGTGGACAGGAAGTTGTACCGCTCCTCCAGCGCAGCGAACTCTTCCAGGGCCAGCGGATTGACCCGTCCCAGTTCGGCCAGCTCCCGCTCGGCGCGTTTGGCCCGACGCTCCTGGGTGGTGCGGTCGTAGGGCATCGGGGCGGGCGCGACGACCTGCTCCCCGCGCTCCCGGGCCTGCTCGAACTCGGCCATCTCCAGCTCGGTCGGCGGCAGTGGGACGTCGGGTCCGTACTCGGCGACCAGGTCGGCCGGCGCCATGCCGAACTGGTCGAGGACCATCTGCTCGAGCTGCTCGATGCGCAGCGCCGCCTGGGCGTTGGCCACCTCGTCGCGGTGCAGCGAATCGGTGAGCGCCGCCACCCGCGCGCTCAACGTGTTGGTCTCCTCGCGAACTGCGGTCATTGCCGCTGCCCGCTGCTGGCGTTCGGCGGCCAGCTCGTCCCGCATCTTCGACGCCGCGGCTACGACGAGATCGAGCCGACCGGCCAGCGACCGACCGGACTCGGCGACCGCGGCGGCCACCGCGGCGGCCCGCACCCGGGCTGCGCGCGCCTGTTCGGCCAGCGATCGCGCCTTGCGTTCGGCCGCGGCGGCCCGGCGCAGCGAGTCGGCACGCCCGCGCACCGCATTGGCCCGCTCCTCGGCGGTGCGCACTGCCAGCCGGGCCTCGACCTCGACGCTGCGTGCCCGGTCGGCGGCGGCCGCGATCTCCTGACGCGCCTGCGCCGGGCTTGCCTCCTCCTCGGTGACGTACTCGGTTTGCTGCGCATTGCGCAGCCGCGTCTCCAGCTCGGCCACTTCCTCGACGGTCCCGGCGCGCCCGGCTTCCAATTGTTCGCGTTGCTGCAGCAATCGGGTCCACTCGTCCTGTGCCGTTCGCGCATCCTGGCCCAGCCGGCCGAGCTGGTCATACATCGCCGAAATGGCGGTGTCGGACTCGTTGAGCGCCGCCAGCGCATGCTCGGCGGCATCCTGGCGAGCGCTCTGTTCGGTCAGCGCCCCGGACAGCGCGGCGCTGAGCGCAGCGACCTGTTCTTCGGCGGCGGCCAGTTCGCTGCGCGCCTTGTCGATCTCCGAGGCGACCTCCAGCGTGGACAACTTGCGGTCCGACCCGCCGCTCACCCGGCCCGCGCCCACCAGGTCGCCGTCGCGGGTGACCGCGCGCAGCTGAGGACGGCTGGCCACCAGGTCCAGCGCGTGACCGAGATCCTCGACGACCGCGACGTCGGAGAGCATCGCCGCCAACGCCCCACGCAGCCGGGCCGGCGCGTCGATGAGGTCCAGCGCCCAGCGGGACCCGTCGGGCAACTCCGGCGACTCAGGCGTCGGTGCGGGCCAATCGCTGAGCACCAGCGCCGCACGACCACCGTCGGCCTGTTTGAGCGCGGTGACCGCGCTGCGCGCGGTGCCCAGGCTGTCGGCGGCCAGCGCGTCGGCCGCCGACCCCAGCACCGCTGCCACCGCCGCCTCGTAGCCCGGGGACACTTTGACCAACTCCGCGATCGAACCGAAAAGCCCCGCGCCACCGTGATTTCGGGTCAGCCAGGCGGTCCCGTCCTTGCGTTCCAGGCTCACCGACAACGCGTCGATGCGAGCCCGCAACGAGGCGACCTGGCGTTCGGCGCTACGTTCGGCGGTCTGCAGCTCGGCGACCCGCGCGTCGGCCAGCCGCACCGCGGACATCGTCCGCTCATACTGCTGGTCCAGGCCCAACTCGCCCTGGTCCAGCTGCCCGACGCGACCCTGCACGCTCTCGAACTCGGCGCGGGTCTGTTGGGCACGGGCGTCGGCCTGCTCGATCCGCTCGGAGAGCCGCGCGAGGCTCTCGTCGGTCGACTCGACCCGCGCCCGCATGGTCTCCACCTGGCCGGCCAGCCGCGCCAGACCTTCGCGCCGGTCCGCCTCGGCGCGTACCGCCGCCAGGTGCGCCTTGTCCGCCTCGACCGCGCGGCGCTCCCACTCGGCCAGTTCGGCGCGGGCGCCGTCCAGGCGGGCGCGGGCCTCGTCTAGTTCTGCCAGCAGTTGCTGCTCGGCAGACGCCACCTCGTCGGCCTCGGCGTCCAACGCGTCGGGGTCGGTGTCGCTGGCCCGGACCGGTTCCACGTCAAGATGCTGCGCCCGCTCGCTGGCGATCCGCACCGTCGCACCGACCCGTTCGGCCAGCGCGGACAGCCGGAACCAGGTCTGCTGGACGGATTCGGCGCGTCCGGAGAGCTCCGACAGTGCCGCTTCGTGCGCGGCCAGTTCCTCCGCGGCGACCGACAGGCGGGCCGCGGCTTCGTCATGTTCGCGGCGCATGGACGCTTCGGCGTCGAAGATGGCCTGCCGTTCGGTGCGCCGGCTGACCAGGTCGTCGGCGGCCAGGCGCAACCGGGAATCGCGTAGGTCGGCCTGGATGGTCTGGGCACGCCGGGCCACTTCGGCCTGCCGGCCCAGCGGCTTGAGCTGGCGCCGCAGTTCGGTGGTCAGGTCCGACAGACGGGCCAGGTTGGCTGCCATCGCGTCGAGTTTGCGCAGCGCCTTTTCCTTGCGCTTGCGGTGCTTGAGCACGCCCGCGGCTTCTTCGATGAACGCCCGCCGGTCTTCGGGGCGGGACTGCAGGATCTCGTCGAGCTTGCCCTGCCCGACGATCACATGCATCTCGCGGCCGATGCCGGAGTCGCTCAGGAGTTCCTGGACATCCATCAAACGGCAACTGCTGCCGTTGATTTCGTACTCGCTGGCGCCGTCGCGGAACATCCGGCGGGTGATGGACACCTCGGAGTACTCGATCGGCAGTGCATTGTCGGAGTTGTCGATGGTGACGGTGACCTCGGCGCGTCCCAGCGGGGCACGGGAGGAGGTGCCGGCGAAGATGACGTCTTCCATCTTGCCGCCGCGCAGCGTCTTGGCGCCCTGTTCGCCCATCACCCAGGCCAGCGCGTCGACCACATTGGACTTGCCGGAGCCGTTGGGCCCGACGACGGCGGTGATGCCCGGCTCGAAACGCAGAGTCGTAGGCGCGGCGAAGGACTTGAAGCCCTTCAGCGTCAGACTCTTGAGGTACATGGCGAGCCAGACTACTCGGGCCGTCTGCCATCGCGCCGAGCGTCACGCCAGCAGCCGAGCGCGTGGCCCTCGCCCGTCACCCGTCGCGCCGAACGTCACGCCAGCGTGGCGGCCAACGCCCGACGCCACGCTGGCGTGACAGTCGACGAGCAGCTAAGCGCTTGGCCCTCGCCCGTCACGCCGAACGTCACGCCAGCGTGGCAGCCAACGCCCGACGCCACGCTGGCGTGACGCTCGGCGAGGGCCGTGCCCGCTAACGCTCGACGAATCCGGTGAACTGCTCGGTCGGCTCCGACCAGTCGGCGACGACCTTGTCCACCCGTCCCGGCGTGCTGTCGCCGCGCAGCAGGTCCAGCAGCTTCTCGCCGGACTCACGCGGCCCGTTGGCCACGACGAGCACGCGCCCGTCGGCGTGGTTGGCGGCGTACCCCGTCAACCCCTGCTCCAGCGCGCGGCAGCGCGTCCACCAGCGGAAACCAACGCCCTGGACGTGGCCGTGCACCCAGGCGGTCAGTCGCACGTCAGGCCCCGACATCGCGGACTCCGAACGTCACCGTGCTGCCCGATCTCAGCGTTCGACCCACTGTGCACACCGCGTCGACGGCCCGGTCGACGACAGTGCGCACCCGTTGCTGGTCTTCGTCGCTCAGTCCCGACAGGTCCAGTTCGAGGGTCTCTTCGAGCAGCGGGTAGACCTCTTTTTCCCGGTCAGCGGCGCCGGACACGCGGATCACCGCCCGGTAGTCGTCACCCAGCCGGCGGGCCAACGGCTGGTCACTGGCCATGCCGCTACACGCGGCGAGCGCGATCTTCAGCAATTCGCCGGGAGTGAACACCCCCTCGACGTCCTCGCTCCCGACGAGCACCTGTGCTCCCCGGGAGCTGTGCCCGGTATAGCGGCGGGTGCCGGTGCGTTCCACCCACAGTTGCGTCATAGTTCCTCTCTTCTGTGTGTTGAGTCTGCGGTGAGGGCGCTGTTTCGGCCGTTTCTGCTCCCTGAGCGCAGAGTCAATGGCTCAACGGCGCGGCCGCGGTTGACATTTCGGGCAATAGAACGACGAGCGGTTCATGAACTTCTCCCGGCGCATCACCGCCCCGCAGCGCCGGCACGGCTGCCCGTCGCGGCCGTAGGCGTCCAGCGACCGGTCGAAGTAACCCGACTCCCCGTTGACGTTGACGTACAGCGAATCGAACGAGGTGCCACCCTTGGCCAGCGCTTCGCGCATCACCTCAGCCGCCGATTCCAGCACCGCGGCCAGCCGCCGACGCGGCATCGTGGCCGCAATCCGCGCGCCGTTGACCTGGGCTCGCCACAGGGCTTCGTCGGCGTAGATGTTGCCGATGCCCGAGACCACCTGCTGGTCCAGCAGTTGGCGCTTGATCTCAGAATGCTTGCGCCGCAATACATCCACCACCGCCGCGGCATTGAACTGCGGATCCAGCGGATCGCGCGCCAGGTGCGCGACCGGCTGCGGCACGACGCTGCCGTCGACGGTCACCAGATCGGCAAGCAGCCAGCCGCCGAAGGTGCGCTGGTCGGCGAAACTCAACACCGTCCCGTCGTCGAGCAACGCCGAAATCCGCACGTGGTCAGCGCGCGGCACCACCCCCAGCAACATCTGGCCGCTCATGCCGAGGTGGACCACCAGGGCCTCGCCGGTGCTCAACGTCAGCCACAGGTACTTGCCGCGCCGATCGGTGCCGGTGATCCGGGCGTCGAGCAGCCGGGCGGTCAGGTCGGCCGGGCCGGCCTCGTGGCGCCGCACCGCGCGGGGGTGGTGGACGCGGACGGCGGTGATCGTCTTGTCGACTACATGGGACTGCAGACCGCGCCGCACCACCTCGACTTCAGGTAGCTCAGGCATGTCCGCCCTCCTGGGCCCACTGTGCAATCCGCGACCGGACACGCCGCGCGACCGTCGGGAAATTCACTGTCGGCGCAGCAGGCACCGGCTTGTCACCGTCATCGGAGCTTCAGGATTTCCCCGCGGTGTCGAGCACGTGCGCTGCCTCGAGTGTTTTGTACGCAGCCGACGCCGCCTTCTGCTCGGCTTCCTTCTTGGAGCGGCCCACGCCCGACCCGTATTCGGTCTCCATCACCACCACCACCGCGGTGAATTCTTTGTCGTGGTCGGGCCCGGTCGAGGTCACCTGGTAGGTCGGCGTGCCGAGCGTCAGCGAGGCGGTGAGTTCTTGCAGGCTGGTCTTCCAGTCCAGACCGGCACCCAGGGTCGGCGCGGCGTCCAGCAGCGGGCCGAACAGGCGCAGGATGACCTCCCGTGCGACGTCGATCCCGTGCTGCAGATAGATCGCGCCGAGCAACGACTCCATCCCGTCGGCCAGGATGCTGGACTTGTCCGCGCCACCGGTGTTCGCTTCCCCGCGACCGAGCAGTACGTGCACGCCCAGCCCGTCGCCGGGCAGGCGGCGCGCCACGTCCGCCAGCGCCAGGGTGTTGACGACGCTGGCACGCAACTTGGCCAGGTCCCCCTCCGACCGGTCCGGATGCCGGTGGTAGAGCTCGTCGGTGATGGTGAGGCCTAATACGGCGTCGCCGAGAAACTCCAGCCGCTCATTGGTGGGCAGACCGCCGTTCTCGTAGGCGTAACTGCGGTGCGTCAACGCCAGCGTGAGCAGGTCTTCGGGCAGGTCGACGCCCAGCGCGTCCAGCAGGACCTGCCGGGAGGGGGTCACTGCTCGCCCCCGTCCGGCGGGGGCAGTATTCCGGCGAGCTTGGCCCACCTGGGGTCGATCTGATCGTGCCGGTGGTCGGGCTCGGCGGCCAGCGAAATGCCGCACTGCGTGCACAAACCCGGGCAATCCGACGAGCACACCGGCGCGAACGGCAATTCCAGCCCCACCGCGTCGATGATCGGTTGCTCGAGGTCGATGGTCTCGGCGACGACGTGGCCGACCTCGTCCTGCTCGGTGGTCGCCTCGGTCGCACTGTTCGGATAGGCGAAGAGCTCGGTCAGCGCAACCTGCACCCGGCCCTGGATCGGCGACAGGCACCGGGAACACTCGCCGCCGGTGGGTGCGGTTACCGTGCCGGTCACCAGCACCCCTTCGGACACCGATTCCAGCCGCAGGTCCAGCTCCAGGGGTGCTCCCGGCTGGATCGCGATCAGATCCAGGCCGATGCGCAGCGGGCTGTCCACGCTTTGGCGCAGCGGAATCATCGCTCCTGGCCGTCGACCCAGCCGAGCGATATCGATCGTCAACGGCGTGGTGATGTGTCGCTGCGCCGTCTGGCTGTGCTGCTTGGCCATAGGTGGAATCCTACGGCGCGCAGCTGACAGGTCCACGTTCAGTTCAGCTGCCCGTCACCGGGCCGTCGGGCCTACCGCGTGACGTAGTCGTGGGTGCCGGCTGCGGTCCGGAGCTGGTGACGGCCTCGACCGACCGACCGCAGCGTTCCGTTGAGGAACTCTTCGAACTCGGCCAGCTTGTTGTCGACGTAGATGTCGCATTCGCCGCGCAGCCGGTCCGCTTCGGCGTGCGCCGTGTCGATCAGACGGGTGGATTCGGCGTGCGCGGCCTGCACCACCTCGTTCTGGGACACCAGCCGCTGCTGCTCCTTGATGCCCTCTTGCACGGCCTTTTCATAGGAGAGGTTGCCGTTTTCGATCAGGCGGTCGCATTCGGACTTGGCCCGGCTGATGCTGGCCTCGTACTCGCGTTTCGCCGACGCGGCGATGCGCATCGCCTCTTCGCGGGCCTCCCCGACCATCCGCTCGCTGTGCTGACGGGCCTCGCTGACCATCCGATCAGCCTGAGCCTTGGCGTCCGAGAGCAGCCGGTCGGCTTCGGCGCGGGCGTGGTTGACCATCGACTCGGATTCGGTGGTCGCCGAGGACACCATCGAGTCGGCGTGCGATTTGGCGTCGTGCAGCATCGCGTCGCGGGCGTCCAGCACGTCCTGGGCATCGTCGAGCTCACCAGGGATCGCGTCCTTGATGTCGTCGATCAGTTCAAGCACGTCGCCGCGGGGAACGACGCACCCGGCGGTCATCGGCACGCCGCGGGCTTCCTCGACGATCGCGCTCAATTCATCCAGCGCTTCAAAGACTCGGTACACGGCCATACCCTCCTGGCGGCTTGCATAAATCTGTAGTTACCAGTGTGCCTGGTGTTACGTCTGTGACTGCGGTGATGACTCCGGTGTGTCGGCTTGAATTTTTGCTGCGCATCACCCGCGAACCGCCTCTAGCCACGTGATTTGGTCTCAGACTATCGCCGGTGTAGCCACCGGGACAGCGGACGAGGCCTCTATTGACAGCATATATACCCTTGGGGGGTATATATGACGGCGTCACAGCGGAAGGGAACTTTGATGGACAGAGTCGTGAACGCAGTGCTGCACGCGTTGACGCTGACAGGTTCCATGACCTGGGAAATCCTTTGGGCGCTGATCCTGGGCTTCGCGTTGTCGGCGGTCGTCCAGGCTGTTGTGCGCCGCTCGACAATCGTGGCCTTGATGGGCGACGACAGGCCCCGCACCCTGGCCGTGGCGGCCACGCTCGGCGCCGCGTCGTCGTCGTGCTCCTATGCCGCCGTGGCGCTGGCCCGCTCGCTGTTCCGCAAGGGGGCCGACTTCACCGCGGCCATGGCCTTCGAAATCGGCTCCACCAATCTGGTGGTGGAACTGGGCATCATCCTGGCGCTGCTGATGGGCTGGCAATTCACCGCAGCGGAGTTCGTCGGCGGACCGCTGATGATCATCGTGCTGGCCCTACTGTTCCGGCTGTTCGTGCGCGGCCGGCTCATCGATGCCGCGCGTGAACAGGCAGACAAGGGAATCGCCGGATCGATGGAAGGCCATGCGGCGATGGACATGTCGATCCGGGGCGACGGGTCGTTCTGGCGACGGCTGTTCTCCGGACCGGGTCTGACCTCCGTGTCGCATGTCTTCGTGATGGAGTGGCTGGCGATCCTGCGCGACCTGGTCATCGGATTGCTCATCGCCGGCGCAATCGCGGCGTGGGTCCCGGAGAGCTTCTGGCAGAGCTTCTTTTTAGCGAACCACCCGGCACTGTCGTCGGTGTGGGGACCGATCGTGGGCCCAGTCGTCGCGATCGTGTCGTTCGTCTGCTCGATCGGCAATGTGCCGTTGGCCGCGGTGCTGTGGAACGGCGGCATCAGTTTCGGCGGGGTCATCGCGTTCATCTTCGCCGACCTGCTGATCCTGCCGATCCTCAACATCTATCGCAAGTATTACGGCGCCAGAATGATGCTGACGTTGTTGACGACGTTCTACGCCGCGATGGTCGTCGCGGGCTATCTCGTCGAATTGATCTTCGGGGCAGCCGATCTCATTCCGGGCGCCCGCAACGCGATGGTGATGTCCGGCAGCATCTCCTGGAATTACACCACCTGGCTGAACATCGCTTTCCTGATCGTCGCAGCGGTGCTGGTGGTTCGATTCTTCGCGTCCGGTGGAATGCCGATGCTACGGATGATGAACGGGTCGCCCGACGCTGAACACGATCATGGCGGGCATAGTCACCAGTGCCACTGAGGCTCGCTACCAACATTTTTCGTTGATCGATTGCCGGTGGATGTCTTCCGTCGCCCGCTGGGTTTTCCGGACGCCGGTCGCGGTGGGCTCGGCTCAGCACTGCTCCGCCATGCGGCCGGGCGCTGCGACCGCGACGGACTGCCTGCGTACCTCGAAGCAACCAACCCCCACAACAGGTAGCTCTATGCCGCCCACGGGTTCGAGGAGATCGGCGTCATCCAAGCCGGCAAAATCGGCGCCTCTCTGGCCAAAGCTGCGTAAGCCCCGTTGAACTGCTGCGCCCGGCCGCGGTAGGCGAACGGATACTAAATGTTGGCGTGGGTGTCCCGCGCGGGAGACCTCACTGAAGACGACGACGTGCCGTAGCTGCCGCGATGCCTACCACGGCGGTATCGTTGCTCGCACGATTGCGAGGCGAAAGGGGTCCACTGGTGCCGACGCCGAACGATCCCGGCAACTTCGCGCAGCGGCCGGCCGGCCCCCCGTCTCCCGCAGACATCGGACGACTACTGCTGCGCTGCCACGACCGCCCCGGAATCATCGCTGCGGTAAGCACATTCCTCGCTCGAGCCGGTGCCAACATCATCTCTCTGGACCAGCACTCCACCGCACCCGAGAACGGAACCTTTCTGCAGCGCGCGATCTTTCACCTGCCCGGGCTCACCGCCGCAATCGATGGTCTGGAAGAGCAATTCGCCGCCACCGTGGCAGGGGAATTCGGCATCGACTACCGCTTCACCGAGGCGGCCAAACCCAAACGGGTCGCCATCTTCGCATCCAGGGAAGACCATTGCCTATTGGATCTGTTGTGGCGCAACCGTCGTGGCGAGCTCAAGATTTCCGTCGCGATGGTGATCGCCAACCATCCCGACCTTGCCGAGCGGGTTCGTCCGTTCGGTGTGCCGTTCATCCACATACCCGCCACCCGGGAAAGCCGCGCCGCAGCCGAACAGCGTCAGCTTCAATTACTCACCGGCAATGTCGATTTGGTGGTGTTGGCGCGCTATATGCAGATACTGACGCCTGAGTTCCTCGCCGCCGTCGGATGCCCGCTGATCAACATTCACCATTCATTCCTGCCGGCATTCATCGGCGCAGCACCCTATAAGCGCGCCCGCGAGCGCGGCGTCAAACTGGTGGGCGCCACAGCCCACTACGTCACTGAGATGCTCGACGAGGGGCCGATCATCGAGCAGGATGTGGTGCGGGTCAGCCACACCGACACCGTCGACGACCTGGTGCGTGTCGGTGCCGACGTGGAGCGGGCGGTACTCTCGCGCGCGGTGCTCTGGCACTGTCAGGACCGAGTGATCGTGCACGACAACCAGACGATTGTCTTTTGACCGCGACGGGAATCTATTCTGCGCTTCCGACTTCCGACAACGAGTCGCCGTACCTGGCTCGCAGCGCTCCCCACACATCGGCATACTGACCGGGCGACTTGCGATACGCCCCATGGCGTTTCAGGATCTGCCGGGCAACCGGCGCCACGAGGCGCCGCGGGTAGCGTCGCCAGCCGGTCTGCGCACGGATCTCGGCCAGCATGTCCGGCCACGAATGCTGCTGAAAATTCAGCAGTTCCTGCGCACGGGAGACATCCATCCAATCGTTGAGATACCAGGAATCGTCACTGTCCGGGTCACCGGGACGTCCCATCGGTATCAGGCCGGCCATGCCCTGCGCCGCCGCCATGGCCGCGCCAATCTCGGCCTGCCGCAACATGTGCGAGTTATCGCCGGCGATCATCAACACCTCACCGGCCACCTCCGAATGCGCGGCCGCAACGAATGCGGTTGCCACATCGCGGGTATCGACGCAGTGCACCCGACCGTCGGCCGGCATCGCGCTGCTGAAATACAACACGTCGGTGGTGAAGGGCATGGCCGCCGGGTCGACGCTGATCACCCCACCGAGCCGCAAGATCAACCAGTTCAACCTCGACGCACGGACGATCTCCTCGGCTTCGAGCTTCTGACTCCCGTACAGGTCGCACGGGTTGACCGGGGTTTCCACGCCCAACCGGTCCTGGTGCCGATGTGGATTGCGCGCGCCGTATACGGAGATGCTGGACGCATGCAGAAAGCGCGGCGGATCAGGTTGCTGCTCTGCCGCACGCACCAAGATTGCGGTGGCATCGACGTTGACTCTGCGCGCCCACGCCGGTTCGCGGTAGATCAACGGGGGGATGACGGCCGCCAGGTGGACGATCACGTCCGGCGAAATTTCGCTGACCAACTGTTCAACCTGGTCGGGAACGGTCAAGTCGACGCGGCGGCTTTCCACCCCCGGCGGCAGGACCGCCAACTTGCGGTGCGCGGTGGCGACCACCCGCCATCCGTCGGCAGCGAACCTTCGGACCGCCTCCGCACCGACCAGACCGAAGGCTCCGGTAATCAGCACGGTCTGCATGGGCGTCCTCGATCCCCGTCAACATCGATGTTTCGAGCAGACGGTAACCCACTCGACGAAGAGAACGCCATGCCTCCGGCACCAGCTTGCTCAAGCTCGACGACGTGTCGCACCCAGGTGCGAAGATCAGGTCATGCAGTACTACGACATCATCGGCGACATCCACGGTTGTGCTTCCGCGCTTGAAACGCTGCTCGCCGATCTTGGCTACACACTTCAGGATTCGACGGGCGCGTATCAACACCCCACCCGTCAAGCCGTCTTCGTCGGCGACCTGGTGGACCGCGGCCCGGAACAGCTTCGCGTCCTCGAAATCGTCAAGCCGATGGTGGATACGGGCAGCGCCCGCATCGTCATGGGCAACCATGAGTTCAATGCGATCTGCTACTCCATCGAGCACCCGAGCGGCAGCGGCCAATATCTGCGCAAACACACCGACAGCAACTACCGACAGCACCGCGAGTTCGTCGACCAACTCACCGACGAGCAGCGCTTCTACTACCTGGACTGGTTCAAGACGCTGCCGCTGTGGCTGGACCTCGGCGATATCCGCGTCGTTCATGCCTGCTGGCATGAGGAGTCCATGCGATACGTCGAGAGCCAACTGGGATCCAACCAGTTCACTGCGGTGGACCAGTTCGCCCGGGCCTCCGACAGCACCGACCGCCTCTACACCACGGTCGAGGTGCTGCTCAAGGGCCCTGAGATCAGCCTGGCAGCCCATCACCAGCCGGATTATCTGGATAAGGACGGCCACGCCCGCAGCAGGGCCAGAATCCGGTGGTGGAACGAGGATGCGGCGACCCTGCGCGAGATCGCGGAAATGGCAAGCAATTTCACCACTGCGGCGGGTGCACCGTATCCCCCGCTACCCGACAGCGCCGTCACATCTGCGGACCGCTGCTACGTCTACTCGGGAACAGTTCCGGTGTTCTTCGGTCATTACTGGCGCAAGGATTCCCCGCAGCGCCACCGTGATTGGGCAGACCATTGCGCGTGCGTGGATTTCAGCGCGGTGAAGGGCGGCAAGTTGACGGCCTATCGCTGGTCGGGCGAGACCACGATCTGCGCCGACAACTACTGGCAGAGCGCCGGTTGAGCTACCCGCTCTGCCGGGCGATCCGTTCGCGCAGTCGCCGGTTGACCGGTTCGGGCAGCAACTCGGTCACGTCGCCGCCCAGCATCGCCACCTCTTTCGCCAGCGACGACGACACGAACGAATACCGCGGCGATGTCGCTACGAAGAACGTGTCAACGCCGGCGACGTGCTTGTTCATCTGCGCCATCTGCAGTTCGTACTCGAAGTCGGTGCCGGTGCGCAGACCCTTGACGATGGCGTTCATCCCGCAGGACCTGACGAAGTCGACGACCAGGCCTTTCCCGGCCTGCGCCCGCACGTTGGGCAGGTGGCTCGTCGACTCCTCGATCATCGCGATCCGCTCGTCGAGGTCGAACATGCCCTTCTTGGCGGGGTTGATCAGGATCGCCACCACGACCTCGTCGAATTGGGCTGCGGCACGTTCGAAGACGTCGACGTGCCCCAACGTGACCGGGTCGAAGGACCCGGGACAGACCGCGCCGCTCATTGCGCCGCTCCTCCTCTTCGCTCCGCTCAGCATCGTCGCCGGCGGCGCTCAATTGCGCCGCTCCTCCTCTTCGCTCCGCTCAGCATCGTCGCCGGCGGCACGCTCATAGTCAACGACGCTAGCAGGCGCCCTACACCCGTTCGGCCAGCTCCAGACGGGTGTCGCCGTAGACGCGCTCGGGCCACAACGTCCAGCCGTCCGGCCACGTGAGCGCGGCACTGCCGATTCCGCGCTCCACCACGGCAACCGTTCCCACCCGGGTCCAACCCCCCGACGTCAGCGCGGCCAGCACAGCCGAGAGCTCAGCGGCTCCAAGCTCGTACGGCGGGTCGGCCAATACCAGGTCGAACGGGGAGGGCGACCCGGCGGTCAGCACGGCAGCGACCGCACCGCGGCGCACGATCGCCCCGGGCAGCCCCACCGTCTCGATGTTGCGGGCGATCACCGCCGCCGCGCGCGGGTCGGATTCCACAAACAGCGCCGACGCAGCTCCCCGCGACAGGGCTTCCAGACCCAAGGCACCCGACCCGGCAAAGAGATCCAGCACCGCCACGTCCGCGAAACCGACCCGCGTCGCCAGGATGTTGAACAGCGACTCGCGCACCCGGTCAGTGGTCGGCCGGGTCCCCCGCGGCGGAACGGTGAGGCGCCGGCCCCGGGCCACGCCACCGATCACGCGGGTCAGTTCAGCACCACCAGCAGGTCGCCACCCTCCACCTGAGCGGTGTCGGAGACCGCCACCCGCTCCACCGTGCCGTCGCTGGGCGCGGTGATCGGCGCTTCCATCTTCATGGCCTCGATGGTGGCGACGGTTTGGCCGGCGCTCACCTCATCACCTTCGGACACGCTGACGGTGACTACCCCGGCGAAGGGCGCCGCGACATGGCCGGCGTTGCCGCGGTCAGCTTTCTCCGCAGCGGGAACGGCGCTGGCGATGCTGCGGTCGCGCACCAGCACCGGACGCAGCTGGCCGTTGATGATGCACATCACGGTCCGCATGCCGCGCTCGTCGGGTTCGGAGATGGCCTCCAGCCCGATCAACAACTCCACGCCCGGCTCCAGCTTCACCCGATGCTCCTCGCCTTGGCGCAGGCCGTAGAAGAACTGGTTGGCCGACAGCTGCGAGGTATCGCCGTACGCCTCTCGATGGTCCTCGAATTCCTTTGTGGGACCGGGGAACAACAGCCGGTTGAGGGCGGCCTGACGCTCCGGACCGGCGGTGGCGAGCGCCTTCTCGTCGTCGGCGGTCAGTTGCGGGTCCGGCTTGGCCGGCGCGCGGCCGGCCAGCGCGTCGGAACGCAACGGCTCGGGCCATCCGCCGGGCGGATCGCCCAACTCACCGCGCAGGAATCCCAGCACCGAGTCCGGGATATCGAATCGCTTTGGGTCAGCGGCGAATTCGTCGGCGCTCAGACCGGAGCCCACCAGGGCCAGCGCCAGGTCGCCGACCACCTTCGACGACGGGGTGACCTTGATCAGCCGGCCCAGCACCCGGTCAGCGCCCGCATATGCCTCCTCGACCTCCTCGAACCGGTCCCCCAGCCCCAGCGCGATCGCCTGTTGGCGCAGGTTCGACAGCTGACCGCCCGGGATCTCGTGGTGATACACCCGGCCGGTCGGACCGGGTAGACCGGATTCGAAGGGCGCGTAGACCTTCCGCAGGCCTTCCCAGAACGGCTCGAGCGCGCACACCGCCGACAACGACAACCCGGTCTCGTACTCGGTGTGCGCGGCCGTGGCCACGATCGAACTCAACGCCGGCTGACTGGTGGTGCCGGCCATCGGCGCCGAGGCCCCGTCGACGGCGTCGGCGCCCGCCTGCCAGGCGGCCACGTAACTGGCCAGCTGGCCGCCCGGCGTGTCGTGAGTGTGCACGTGAATGGGGAGGTCGAACCGGCTGCGCAAAGCGGAAACGAGGGTGTGGGCCGCCGGCGGCCGCAGCAACCCCGCCATGTCCTTGATGGCCAGCACATGTGCACCGGCCTCGACGATCCCGTCGGCCAATCGCAGGTAATAGTCCAGGGTGTAGAGTCGTTCGTCCGGATCGGACAGGTCACCCGTGTAGCACATCGCGACTTCGGCTATGGCAGTGCCGGTTTCGCGGACCGCGTCGATAGCCGGTCGCATCGAGTCCAGGTTGTTCAGCGCGTCGAAGATCCGGAAGATGTCGATACCGGTGGCCGTCGCCTCCTCGATGAACGCCGACGTGACGGTCTCCGGATAGGGCGTGTAGCCCACGGTGTTCCGGCCCCGCAACAACATCTGCAGGCAGATGTTGGGGATGGCTTGCCGCAGCGCGGCCAGCCGCTCCCACGGGTCCTCCTTGAGGAAGCGCAGCGCCACGTCGTAGGTCGCCCCGCCCCAGCACTCGACCGACAAGAGCTGCGGCATCGTGCGCGCGAGATACGGTGCCACCATGAGTAATCCGCTGGTGCGCACCCGGGTGGCCAGCAGCGACTGATGCGCGTCGCGGAACGTCGTGTCGGTCACGCCGACCGCGGGCGACTCCCGCAACCAGCGCGCGAAACCGTCCGGGCCGAGTTTGAGCAACCGCTGCCGGGAACCGTGCTCCGGCGCCACCTCGCGGTCGATCGAGGGCAGCTTGTCCTGCGGGTACACCGTCGACGGACGCGCGCCGTGCGGCTGGTTGACGGTGACATCGGCCAGGTAGTTCAGGATCTTGGTGCCGCGGTCGGCCGAGGTGTGCGAGGTCAGCAGTTGCGGCCGGTCGTCGATGAACGACGTCGTGACGCGGCCGGCCTGGAAGTCCGGGTCGTCCAGAACCGCTTGCAGGAAAGGAATATTGGTCGACACACCGCGGATCCGGAACTCGGCCATCGCCCGGCGCGCCCGGTTGACCGCGGTTTGGAAATCGCGGCCCCGGCAGGTCAGCTTCACCAGCATGGAGTCGAAGTGGGCGCTGATCTCAGCCCCCAGATTGGTGCTGCCGTCCAGCCGGATCCCGGCGCCGCCGGGGGTGCGCAGCGCACTGATCCGACCGGTGTCGGGGCGGAACCCGTTGGCCGGATCCTCGGTGGTGATCCGGCATTGCAGCGCGGCACCGTGCGGGCGCACGGTGTCCTGGGTGAGGCCCAGATCGTCGAGGGTCTCGCCGGCGGCGATGCGCAGCTGGCTGGACACCAGGTCGACGTCGGTGATCTCCTCGGTGACGGTGTGCTCCACCTGAATTCGCGGGTTCATCTCGATGAAGACGTATTCGCCGTTCTCGTCCAGCAGGAATTCGACGGTGCCGGCGCAGCTGTAGCCGATGTGGCGGGCGAAGGCCACCGCATCCGCACACATCTTTTCCCGCAACTCAGCCGAAAGGTTCGGCGCCGGAGCCAGTTCGATCACCTTCTGGTGGCGGCGCTGCACACTGCAGTCCCGCTCGTAGAGGTGGATCACGTTGCCACCGGTGTCGGCCAGGATCTGAACCTCGATGTGCCGCGGGCGCAGCACAGCCTGCTCGAGATACACCGTCGGGTCCCCGAACGCCGACTCCGCCTCCCGGCTGGCGGCCTCGATGGCCTCACCCAGAGCTGCGCTGTCAGTGACCCGCCGCATCCCGCGCCCACCGCCACCGGCAATGGCCTTGACGAACAACGGAAATCGCATGTCCTGTGCGGCCGCGACCAACTCGTCCACCGACGCCGAGGGAGCCGAGGACTGCAGCACCGGCAGGCCCGCCTCGCGCGCGGCGGCGATCGCCCGCGACTTGTTTCCGGTCAACTTGAGCACTTCGGCGTCGGGCCCCACGAACGTGATGCCCGCCTCAGCGCACGCTGCGGCCAATTCCGGGTTCTCCGAGAGGAATCCGTAACCGGGATAGACGGCGTCCGCATGGCAGCGCAGGGCCGTCTCGACGATCTCGGCGACGGACAGGTACGCCCGCACCGGGTGCCCCACTTCGCCGATCTGGTACGACTCATCGGCTTTGGTCCGGTGCAGCGAATTGCGGTCCTCGTACGAATAGACGGCGACGGTGCCGACACCCAACTCGTATGCGGCGCGGAAGGCGCGGATCGCGATCTCGCCGCGATTGGCCACCAACACTTTGGAGATCACGTGCGACCCCTAATCAAATGAGTGTCGACCAATAATTCCAGAACCGCGCCATGATCAGCAGGAATACCCCGGTGAACCAGAACGTGACCAGCGACCAGCGCCAGCCGAACAGTAACCGCAGCGCGGTATTTCCCGTCGCGGCCGGACGCACCAGGATCGAGGCCGCGACCACCAGCAGCGTCACGGTGGCCGCCCACACCACCATGCAGTACGGGCACAGCGCCCCGATGCGGTACAGGCTCTGAAAGATCAGCCAGTGCACAAACACCGTGCCGGCTGTCAACCCGATCACCAACCCCACCCAATACCATTGCGGCAGCTGAACTTTCGCCACGGCCAACACCCCGGTGACCACCACCACCGTGAAACCGGCGATACCGAGCAGCGAGTTGGGGAAGCCGAGCACCGAAGCCTGCGGGGTCACCATCACCGAACCGCACGACACGATCGGGTTGATGTTGCAGGACGGCACGTAGGACGAGTTGAGCAGCAACGCGATCTTCTCCACCGTCAGCGTGACGGAGGCGAGCAGACCGATCACCCCGGCGATCAGCACCCACCATGCACTGGGCGCGGGTACCCACGGTCCGGACGGTTCGAGTTCGCCGGGCGGGTCAGCCGCGTCGGAGTCCACCTCGGGGACGAGATCAGCCGCCACGTGGTCAGGTGTTCGCCACTGCCGCGGCCTCGTCCATCCCGGGGATGTTGCCGACGATGTCTCTGACCTTGGCGACGAGCGCTGCCGGTGACGTCCGCTCGAATTCGGTGCCGTTGATCCGCACGGTCGGGGTCGCGCGGATCTTGTTGGCTGCCGCCAACCCGGTGACCTTGCCGATGTACTTGCCGCTGTTGATGCAGTCCGGCACCTTGCCGGCGGCGCCCGCCTGGCGCGCGAGCTCGATCAGTCGCGCATTGTCGGGGAACCGGTCACCCGTTTCGGACGGCTGAATGCCCTTGCTGTACAGCGCTTCGTGGAAGCGGCGAAAGGCGTCCATGGACTCGTCGGCCACGCAGTAGGCCGCGGCGGCCGCCCGCGAGGAGTAGTTCTGGGTGGCCGGACTGTCCAGGATGGTGACCATCGTGTAGTCACCGGCGATCGCGCCGATGTCGATGAGCTTGGCGACCGTGCGACCGAAGGTGCGCTCGAAATCGCCGCACGCCGGGCACAGGAAGTCCTCGTAGAAGGCCACGGTCGCCTTGGGTTTGCCGTTGTCGGCGACCAGTTTGCTCGAGGTCACGCGGACGGCGCCCTCGGCTCCCGCACCGGCGGCCTGCTTCTTGTTGTGACTCGTCACGATGTAGAAGACCAGACCGACGGCGAACAGCACGACGATCAACGTGCCGCCGATTTGGATGAGTCGGCCGGACCTGCCGTCGCCGGACTTCAGGTCGAGCCGCGCGGGGCGCTTGGGTTTTTCGGCCACAGAATCCTCACGTTTCGTTTGCTTCACCTGCGGTCGGGCGACTCTAGAGTACCGACGGCGCCGCAGCCGCAGGTCAGCACCGGCTCAGGTGTGCCCGCAGCGCCGAGATCAGCTCGCCCGTTCCGGCGGCGCTGCCACCCCCGAGCGGGAAGAGATTGGCGAAGCCGTGCGTCAGCGATCCCAGGTAGCGCAGGTCCACAGCGGTGCCCGCGGCCCGCAGCGCCTCGGCGTACTCCTGACCCTCGTCGCGCAGCGGATCGAACCCGGCGACCGCGATCAGCGCGGGTGCCAGGTCGGACAGCGAATCCGCCAGCGCCGGTGACACCCGTGGGTCGGACGCGTCGATCCCGGACTTGCGCAGGTACTGCGAGGTGAACCAGTCGATGTCGCGTCTGGTCAGCAGGAAGCCACGCGCGAACAGGCTCAGCGAGCGGGTCTGCGCGGTGAAGTCGGTTCGCGGGTAGATGAGCCACTGCAACACCGGGGCCGGTCCGCCGTTGTCCCGCGCGAGCTGGCTGACGACGGCCGCCAGGTTGCCGCCGGCGCTGTCGCCGCCGACCGCCACCCGCCCGGGCGCCGCACCCAGTTCCTCAGCGTGCTCCCAGGCCCACCCGAACGCGGCGTACGCATCCTCGATCGCCGCGGGTGCCGGATGCTCAGGTGCCAGCCGGTAATCGATCGACAGCACATGCATCTCCCCGTCCCGGCAGGTCAATCGGCACAGCGCGTCGTGGGTGTCCAGGTCGCCGATCGACCAGCCGCCACCGTGATAGAAGACCAGCAGCGGCGCATTCGCGGTTGCCGGGCGGTAGTGCCGCGCCGGGATCGGACCTGCCGGCCCGGGAATCGAGATCTCGGCAACGTCGACGTGAATCTGCGGACCGGGCATGGCCTGCAGGCCGTCCCGCATCGTCGCCCGGGAGGTGCGCGCGTCGTCGTCGACCACCAGGCCGCCGATCCCCACGGCGCGCTGTCCCGTCAACAGCAGCTGCAAGGTGGGGTCCAGGGTGTTGCCGTCGATGGTCACCGAACGCCCGCGGGTCAGCAGGCGCTTGGCGCCGTCCGGGATCCGCGGAATGACTTTCGCGCCGACGCTGGTGACCGTGTTCTGGACGCGCGTCACCCAACCGGTCGGTGCGCGCTTTGCTCCAAGATGGAGGTCCGGCGCGCCTGACAGACTCTTGGTCATCGGCCGCTCCCTTGAAATTGCCTCGTGCCGGCCCACCTTACGTCGTGCCGAACGGGCGAAATCCGGCCGCCGCCTGCCCGACGGTGCGACGAATGTCCGACATTGGGAGCGGACACCAGCCCGGGCGTTGGTTAGATCGCATAGTCAACTCGGTAATATGTGATCCCCGAGCCGTGCGGACTGCGGCACCAGGCTGGGCCCTAATCGGAGAACGCTCAAATTTCATAGGTAGGTGATGACGTTGACTGGCGAGTCGGGCGCCGCTTCTGTCCCCGGTTCTATCCCCTCGATAGCCCTCAACGACGAGCAGACGATGCCGGTGCTGGGTCTCGGCACCGCGGAATTGTCGGACGACGAGACAGAACGCGCCGTCTCGGCCGCACTCGAAGTCGGTTGCCGGCTCATCGACACCGCGGCCGCCTACGGCAACGAAGCGGCGGTGGGCCGGGCGATCGCCGCGTCGGGCATTCCGCGCGCCGAGTTGTTCGTCACTACCAAGCTGGCCACCGCTGACCAGGGTTTCAAGTCCTCGCAGGAAGCCTGCCGGCGCAGCCTGGAGACCCTCGGCCTCGATTACGTCGACCTGTACCTGATTCACTGGCCGGCCGCGTCGCTGGGCAAGTACGTGGACTCGTGGGGTGGCCTGATCCAGTGCCGCGGCGAGCAGCACGCCCGCTCGATCGGGGTGTCCAACTTCACCGCGGAGCACCTGACGATGGCCATCGACCTGACTTTCGTCACCCCCTCGGTCAATCAGATCGAGTTGCACCCGCTGCTCAACCAGGAGGAGCTGCGCAAGGCGAACGCCGAGCACGACATCGTCACGCAGTCCTACACCCCGCTGGCGCTGGGCAAGTTGAATGACAACCCGACGGTGACGTCGATCGCCGGCGAGTACGGCAAGACGCCCGCCCAGGTCCTGCTGCGGTGGAACGTGCAGTTGGGCAACTCGGTGGTGTTCCGCTCGGCAAAACCCGAACACATCGCCGGCAACTTGGATGTGTTCGATTTCGAGCTGGCCGCCGAGCACGTCGACGCGCTGAACGGGCTCAACGACGGCACCCGGCTGCGCCCGGATCCGGACAACTACGCCGGCACCTGAGCGCCGATCAGCGGGCGGGGCAGGTGGCCGCCGCGTCTCGCAGCACGCCGCTGGACGCTTGATCCAACGGCAGCGCGTAGCCACGCAGCACCGCGATGAACTGCACGGCGTATTGACACGCGAAAGCACCGTTGGGCGGCATCCATTGCGACGGCGGCGAATCGCCCTTGTCCTGGTTGGCCCTGCCCTGCACGGCCAGCAGGTTCGCCGGGTCGTTGGCAAAGCGCACCCGTTGGGCCTCCGGCCAACCGTAGGCGCCCATGTCCCAGGCATACGCCAGCGGTACCAGATGATCGATCTGCACCGATTCGCCGACCTTGGCGCCGCGCTGAAACGCGACGACGGTGTTGGTGTACGGGTCGTGCAGGGTGCCGGTGGCCACGGCGTCGGGACACCGCTTGGTGAACACGTGCGTGACGTCCACCAGATCGCGGTTGAGGATGTCGTTACGGGTGTCACAACCGTTGTGGCCCAGCGGCGCATCGTTGTCGTCGTCCCAGGCGTCGCCGAACGCGGACCGGCGGTAGTCGAACCGGTGTGCCCGAAACGGCAACAGCAGCACCCCGGCGAGCACATCGTCGCCGGGCGCCACGGTCGGTACGTCGGCGCGCGCAGCGAACTCCTGGGCTTGTCGGGCGGCGGAGGACCCCAGCGTCTGGTATGCGACCAGCACCGCCACGGCAGCGACCGCGGCCAGCCACAGCAGGGTTCGACGGTTCGTCATGACTTGTCCAGGTACTCGATCTGATCGGTATCGGTGAATCGGGCTGCCAGCGAGGACAATCCGGGATCGTCGGGGTTGGTGGCGTAGGCGGCCTCGCAGAAGTCCCGAGCGTTCTCGATGAACTCGAGGTGGTCGGCCAGCGACAACAACCGCAGCACGATAGCCCGACCCGATTGATTGCGGCCCAGCACATCTCCTTCTCTGCGCTCTTTGAGATCCAGGTCGGCGAGCACAAATCCGTCGATCGTCCCGGCGACCGCCTCCAGCCTTTTGCCTGCCGGAGAACCCGCTGACGTCCAGCTCGCCAGCAGGCAAAGGCTCGGGTGCCGGCCGCGGCCGATGCGGCCGCGCAGTTGATGCAACTGGCTGATGCCGAACCGGTCGGCATCCATCACCAGCATCACGGTGGCGTTGGGGACGTCGACACCCACTTCGATCACGGTGGTACAGACCAGCACATCGGTCTGGCCGCTGCGGAAGGACGCCATCACGGCGTCCTTCTCGTCAGCGGAGAGCCGTCCGTGCATCAGACCCAGCCGCAGCCCGGCCAGCTCGGCCGAGCGCAGCCTGGTGAACAGTCCGACCGCGGTCGCCGACGGCCGCTTGCCGTCGTCTCCGGCCTCGTCGGCTTCCTCCTCGTCGATCCGCGGCGCCACCACATAGGCCTGGCGGCCGGCGGCGACCTCCTCCCGGATGCGCTGAAAACCACGCTCCAGCCAGGCCCGCTTGTCCCGGACGAAGATCACCTTGGTGGTGATGGGCTGACGCCCCCGGGGCAGCTCGCGCAGGGTCGACGTTTCCAGGTCGCCGTACACGGTCAGGGCCAGACTGCGCGGGATCGGCGTCGCGGTCATCACCAGCAGATGCGGCGTGACGCCGGCCGGGGCCTTGGCGCGCAACCGATCCCGTTGCTCGACACCGAACCGGTGTTGCTCGTCGACCACCACCATGCCCAACTTGTGGAACTCCACCGCGTCGTGCAGCAATGCGTGGGTGCCGATGACGATCCCGGCCGCACCGCCGGCGATCTCGGACCGCGCCCGCTTCTTTTGCGCCGCGGTCATGGACCCGGAGAGCAGCACCACCCGGGTGGCTTCCCAGCCGTCCCCGGCGGCCGCTCCCAGCTGACCGCCCGTGGCCAGCGGACCCAGCACCTCGGTGATGGACCGAAAATGTTGTGCCGCAAGCACTTCAGTAGGCGCCAACAGCGCGCACTGGTAACCCGCGTCGACCATCTGCAGCATCGCCAGCACCGACACGATGGTCTTTCCGGACCCGACCTCACCCTGCAGCAACCGGTTCAGCGGCCGAGCCGAGGCCAGCCCGTCGGACACCACGGACAGCACCTCACGCTGTCCGGCGGTCAGTTCAAAGGGCAAACGCTGCAACAGTTCTGCTGCCAGACCGTCGTCGCGCCGGGGGGCGACGGGACCGGATGCGGACAACTCACCATGGCGGCGACCGACCAGCGCCCACTGCAGAGCGACGGCCTCGTCGAAGGTGAGGCGATCACGCGCCCGCGCCCGCTCGGCCGGTCGTTCAGCCAAATGGATGCCGCGTAAGGCTGCGTCTTCGTCGATCAAACCCAACCTGGCACGCAAATCGGCGGGCAATGGATCGGGCACCGGGTCGAGTTGGTCCAGCACCTGCTTTACGGCGCCATAGATGTGCCAGGTCTGCACTTTGGCGCTGGCCGGATAGATCGGGTAGACCCGACGCTCGAACTCCGACATCGCCAACTCGCCGGTGACCAACGTCGACGCGTCGGCGATCTCACGCAGCGAGACGCTGCCGTGGTTCCTCCCGTCCGTCGAGTCCATGATCAAGAACGCGGGATGGGTGAATTGCATTGTCTTGCCGTAGTATCCAACCTCCCCGGAGAGCATCA
This sequence comes from Mycobacterium sp. NGS29, assembly GCF_059812965.1. Taxonomy (NCBI): domain Bacteria; kingdom Bacillati; phylum Actinomycetota; class Actinomycetes; order Mycobacteriales; family Mycobacteriaceae; genus Mycobacterium; species Mycobacterium sp. NGS29. The sequence continues at coordinate 122,834 of NZ_JCALDR010000004.1, read as the reverse complement.
CCTTCGTGTTCTCGGTGAGGTCCTTCATCAGGCCTTCGGCGTTGAAGAACGTCGCAGTCACCTCACCGCGGCCGGATCCGACCGTGATGCGCAACCACATTCGCGCTTTCTTCTGAGTCGGACTTTTCTTTTTCATCACACCGGAAGCCCTTTTGGTGATGACATCGACGATGGTGATGTGCTCACCGGCTTGTGGACGCTGGTCTTCGGCCGTGAGCCGGGAGGCGCCCTCCAGGTAACTGCGTGGGTAGTGCCGCAACAGGTCGTCGACGGTCCGCAGACCGAAGTACTCGTACAGCTGTCCGGCTGACTTGCCCCCGATGACGTCGACCAGCCGATCGGTCAGCGAGGCCACTACTCCACCCCGATCAGCAACGCATCGCCGCGGTGACCGGTGCGGTAGCTCACCAGTTCGCTGCCCGGGTGGTGGTCGTGCATGTGTCTGTCCAGCACCTGCTCGATGCCAGCGGCCGCCGCGTCGTCCAGGTCGCCGCCTATCAGCACGGTGATCAGGTCACCGCCCGAGGCCATCAGCAGGTCCAGCAGGCCGATCGCGGCAGCGGCCACGTCCTCGGCGACGATCAGCACCTCATCGCCCGCGATGCCCAGGCCGTCGCCCGGTTTACAGGTTCCGGCCCAGGTCAGCGCGTTCTCGGTAGCCACCCGCACCGATCCGTGCCGGGCGGCGCCGGCGGCGCGGGCCATGGTGTAGCCGTCGTCGACGGCTTGACGGCCGGCGTCGTGCACAGCCAATGCCGCCAGCCCCTGCACCATCGACCCGGTCGGCACCGGCACCACGTCGACACCCCAGCCGATGGCCGCGGTGCACCCCGCCACCAACTCCTCAGCGGCCACGTACCCGTTCGGCAGCACCATCACCTGGGCGGCACCGCTGTCCACCACGGCGCGCACCAACTGATGGGCGGTGATCCCGGGCGCATCGGCGCTGCCGTCCGCCCCCGGTCGCAGCACGCAGGCACCCTCACCGGCGAACAACTCCTCGGCCCCGTCGCCGTCGACGACGGCAAGCACCGCACGTTCCCGCGTCCAGCTGCCCGCGGGCAGCCCGGTCGCGCCGGAACTGAGTCCCGAGATCACGATCCGGCTCAGCTGACCGGCGGCCAGGCCGGCTTCCACCGCGGCGCCGGCGTCGTCGGTGTGGACGTGCACGGAGTAGCTGTCCGACGGCGCGGCCGCGATGGCCACCGAGTCGCCCAATTCCTCCAGCCGTTGCCGCAACGTGTCCGCAGCCGCCGCATCGCAGCCGGCCACCAGGTACATGACCTCGAACTGAGGCGCCGGACCCCGCTCGATCGCCGGCGGCTTCTGCTGCGGCTGCGACGGCTCGTAGACCGCCCGGGTGGGCGTCTCTCCGGTGATCGTCGAACGCAGCGAGTCCAGCATGACCAGCAGCCCCCGGCCCCCGGCGTCCACCACACCGGCATCGGCGAGCACGTCCAGCTGTTCGGGGGTCTTCTCCAGCGCGATCACCGCCGCATCCCCGGCCGCGACGAGGGCAAGGTGCAGCGACTGGCCGGCGGCGGCACACTCGTCGACGGCACCGGCGGCGGCCCGCAACACCGACACGATGGTCCCTGGCACCTCGTTTCCCCCCATCGAGGTGACGACCAGTTCCACCCCCCGCCACAGCGCGGCGGCCAGGAGCGCGGCATCGATCGCCGGTAGCGCCGCACCGGATTCGGCGGCCGCAGCAGCGGTCGCGTCGGCGAATCCCCGCAGAATCTGCGACAGGATCACCCCGGAGTTGCCGCGGGCGCCGTGCAGCGCTCCCGCTGACAACGCCGCCGCGACCCTGACCACGTCCAGGCTGCCGCGACTGGCTTCGGCATCCGCCTCGGCCAGCGCCGAACGCATGGTGAACAGCATGTTGGCACCGGTGTCGGAATCGGCGACCGGGAACACGTTGAGGCGGTTGATCTCGTCGATGTGGGTGATCAGGTCGCTCACGGCGGTGTGCGCCCAGTCCCGCAGGGCCGAGCCGTCCAGCTGACGATCCTCCGTGGCCAAACCCGCCCCCACCTCCTTACCGCCGCAGCACGCCCCCGATGCGCGCTAGCGTAACCTCGGTCCCGCCGGCCGGTGAGCCAGTCAGCAGCCTAGCTATCGGCCACGACAGCACTGGTCACGACGCGTCGCGGTTCGTTGAGCCGTTTTGGCGGTTGCCTACCGGAGTCGGTATTGTGGGACGGCCGGGCCAACCCGGCCTACTTCCGGCCGGCGGATCCGAACCGGGTCGCCGGACCGCAGCAACAAAGACTTGAGGAGTTTGAACCATGGCCGCTGTGTGCGATATCTGCGGGAAAGGCCCCGGCTTCGGTAAGTCGGTGTCGCACTCCCACCGCCGCACCAGCCGCCGGTGGAACCCCAACGTTCAGACCGTGCACGCCGTGACCCGTCCCGGCGGCAACAAGACGCGGCTCAACGTGTGCACGTCGTGCATCAAGGCCGGCAAGGTCACCCGCGGCTGAAGCCGTTACCCGCCGCCTCACTTTTCACAGAGCGGCTTTGATGCGTTCGAGGGTTGTTGTCATGTCGCGGGTGTTGCGCCGACGACGTGGCTCGCCGAGCGGCGCAATCTGCGCGATCGCGCCGCCGCCGCGATCGTGTACGCCTACGACCACGGGCCGGTTGGCGCCGCGTTGATTTCCGCAGCCCTGCGGTTTCGCGATCGACACCCTCATGGCGCACGCCGCTAGCGGCTCCCGCACACAGCGCCGTCCGCTCACTTACGGCCGGGAATCTGCAACGTGGTACCGGTCTCCTCTTCCGCGAACGCCACGAGCCGGCCGGCCGTGTCGTAATCGCACGCGACCACCGTGCGGCCGATCAGCACCGGGCCGCCGCGCAGCCCGCCCCGACCGCTGACGCCGACATAGCTGCCCGGCGGGATCGGTTCGCTGATGCAGTACAGCGTGGGCGCCGCGCCCTCGTCGATGTCGTTGGCCAGCCGGTCGGCCACCGTCTTGACCGCCTTGTGCGCCAACGACATCAGCGGCGAGTCGCCGACCTGCGACAGGTTCGACGCCACCCAGCCCGGGTGGGTGAGCTGACTGACGATCGGCGAGCCTGCGGCACGGAGCCGGCGGTCGAGCTCGAGCCCCCACAACATCACCGTGAGCTTGGACTGCGCGTAGGCCCCCAGCCTCGTCCACTTGGTGCGGCGCAGATGCAGATCGTCGAGGTGCAGCGTCGCCGAGCGGTGCGCGTCGGATCCGACATTGATGATCTGGGCCCGCACCCGCGGCAGCAGCAAGTTGGTCAGCGCGAACGGGCCGAGCAAGTTGGTGCCCAGCGTCATCTCGAAGCCGTCCACGGTGTCGCGGCGCCGCTCGGTCAGAGCGCCGGCGTTGTTGATCAGGATGTCGACGTCGCCGTCGATCAGATCGGGGAAGGCACGCACCGAGGACAGGTCGGCCAGATCGAGCTTGACCACCGACGTCGAGCCACCAAGCTGCGCGGCGCGTTGCTCACCGAGCTCGGTGTTGCGTACCGCCAGAATGACGTGCGCGCCGGCTTTGACCAGCGCTCGCGCGGTGCCCAGCCCCACCCCGTTGGTCGCTCCGGTCACGATGACCCGTTTGCCGGTCAGGTCGCCGAGCCGATCGGGCGTCCAAGGTAACGTCACGAGGTCAGATTAGTCAGACTGATGGCGTCGAGGGCGGTTCGAAGGTGAGTGACAGCGCGACAGAGATCACCAACCTGATCTACACCTACGCCGAGCGGCTCGACGGCGGCGACCTGGACGGCGTCGCCCAGCTCTTCGAGCACGGCCGCATCTGCGGGATGGAAGACGGGCCGCCCGAGACCGTGTTCGCCGGATCGGCCCGGGTGCGCGAGATGTATGACATGGCCACTCGCATCTATGAGGACGGCACCCCCAAGACCAAACACAACACCAGCAACGTGCAGTTGTACATCGACGAGGCCGCCGGGACCGCCCGCAGTACCTCGTATTACTGCGTCACCCAAGCCACCCCCGAGCTGCCCCTACAGGTGATCGTGACCGGACATTACAAAGACACGTTCCACCGGCTCGACGGCGTGTGGCACTTCGACTGCCGCGTCATGTTCGTCGACCAGGTCGGCGACGTCAGCCAGCACCTGAAGCTCTGACCCTGGTGGGCAACGCCTCCGCACCCTTCGACGCCGCGGCCATCCTGGCCGACGCGCAACGCAAGGAGTCGCTGACCGATTGGGGGCCAGGCGAATTCGAGCGGCCGCTGCGCGTGCTGCTGGACGACTACCCGAACGCCGGGCTCAACGATATCGGCACCTACATCCTGCGCTCCGGCATCGTGCACAGCCTGCGGATGCGGTTGCGTACCCAGGAATGGGTCCGGCGGCACCCCGACATCCTGGCCGAACGACTGGCGCCGCCGATCGTCGTGGTCGGCATGATGCGCAGCGGAACCACACTGCTGCAACGCCTGCTGGCGGCCGACCCGCGCTTCAGCTGCGCGTACGGCTGGGAGGTCGTCGAGGTCGCACCAAAGCTAGGCTACCGATTCGACGGGCTCGACCCCCGCATCGCGATCAGCGAAGGGCGCGAAGCGAAATCGCGGGAATTGGCGCCGGACCTGTTCCGGATCCATCCGATGTATGCGCGGGAAGCCGAGGAGGAGATCGTCTTCCTGGCCGATGCGTTCCTGTCCCACGTTCCCGAATCCGGCGCGCACCTGCCGCACTACCGATCCTGGCTCGACGACCAAGACTTCACCCCGGCCTACCGGCACCTACACCGGATGCTGCAATTCCTGCAGTGGCAGAAGCGGCAGCGCGGGGAACAACCGCAGCGCTGGGTGCTGAAATCGCCGGCCCACCTGGGCTATCTGGATCTGCTGCGCACGCAGTTCCCCGAACTGCACCTGGTGCACATGCACCGGGACCCGCGCACCACCATCGCCTCGGGGGCCGGCCTGAACGCCACCCTGCACGCGATGCACGCCGACACCGTCGACCTCCCCCGGGTGGGCGCGCAGTGGCTGGAGCGGATGGGATGGACCAACGACAGGGCGATGACGGCGCGGGACGGCTGGGGACCGGAGCGGGTCACCGACATCGGGTTCGACGATGCGGTCGCCGATCCGATCGGGCAGGTGTCCCGCGTTTACGAGTCGATCGGGCTTCCGCTGACGTCCCACGCCGAGGACGCGATGCGACGCTGGCTGCGCGAACGTCCCCGCGAGCCGGCGCGCCCGCCCTACGGTCTCCAGACCTACGGTTTGCAGCCCGAACTGGTAGACGAGCGATTCAGTCTGTACAACAAGCGATTTCACGAATACACAAGGAGGAGCCAGTGAGTGATGACCCGGTCGCCACGGCATCGCAGCACGAACAGGAACTGGCCGCCCTCGAGCTGATCGAGCACCCCACCGTCAAAGCCGCCTATGCCGACGTCGCGCAGACCTGGCTGGGCCGCGCCAAGGCGTCGGACGCGATGCGCGAGCGGTTCGACGATGCGTTCGCCGAGGTGATGTTCTCGGCGGCGGTGTGGTCGTCCAACCAGGACAAGCTGCGACCCAAGGTCAGCTGCATCACCCGACTGGCGCACCCGGTGGACGGCCGCGCGATTCCCGGATCACGGTGGGGCATCGACAATCCCGACAGCGTGTACCGGGTTATCCCGATCTCCGGCGACGAGCGCTACGAGATCCACGGTCGCGTCGGCGAACACCGCATGACCGAGAATTACTTCACCCTCTGGGATGCGAACATGGGCACCGTCGATGTGCTCAACGGCCGCACCATGGCGGTCGATTCCGACGGCAGCTTCACCATCACCGTCGACGCCGAACCCGCCGGGGGGCGACCCAATCACGTGCGGACCACTGCGGCCGCGCACGAGTTCTACATCCGCGACGTTTTGCTGGACTGGGGCCGTGACGACCCCAATCACCTTGCGGTGCAACGCCTTGGCGCTGCACCGTCGTCCCCGGCCCGCACCCGTGACGAGCAGGCCGAGGCGACCGCGGCGATGATGGCGTACTTCGCGAATTTCACCGGCAAGCTCAGCCACGGCGCCTACAAGATGCCCGCCAACCGGTTCGAACTGGCGTGGTCGGCAGACACCGACGGCGCCATGCGCAACCAGTTCTATGTGATGGGCCGCATCGACCTCGCCCCGGACGAGGCCTTCGTGGTGGACGTCAACGATGGTGGCGCCGAATACTTCACGGTGCCGCTGAGCAACATCTGGGGTACCACGCTGGACATCGTCGACCGCACCGGAAGCCTCAACAAGGCGCAGTCGGTGGCCAACGAGGACGGCACCTACACCTATGTGATCTCCCCCGAGGATCCCGGTGTGGCGAACTGGATCGACACCGACGGTCTGCGCGAGGCCATCCTGACGTTGCGGATGGCCGAGTTCGGCGAGACCGGACCCCGTGCGGGTCTGGGTGCGCACGGGCGGGTGATCAAGCGCGACCTGCTCGACGCCGAGGTACCGAACCTGCCGCGGGTGACCGAGCAACAGCGTAAAACCGAACTCGCCGAACGCCGCAGGGCGTATCTGCGGCGACTCCCGGAAGGGACACTTTGATATGGCACGCTGGTTGGTCACCGGTTGCTCCACCGGGTTCGGCCGCGAGATCGCCCGCGGTGCCCTGGAAGCCGGACACAGCGTCGTCGTCACCGCACGTAACGCCGATGCGGTGCGCGACTTCGTCAACGAGTTCGGCGACCGGGCCCTGCCCGTGGCTCTCGACGTGACCGACGCCGGCCAGATCGCCGCCGCGGTCGCCGCGGCGGAGGAGACCTTCGGCGGCATCGACGTGCTGGTCAACAATGCCGGCCATGGCTATCTGTCGGCGGTGGAGGAGGGTGAGGACGCCGAGGTGCGAAAGCTCTTCGACGTCAACTACTTCGGTGCCGTCGACATGATCAAGGCGGTGCTCCCGGCGATGCGGGCCCGCGGATCGGGCCATGTCGTCAACATCTCGTCCATGACGGGGCTGGTGGCCAACCCGCCCAACGCCTACTACTCGTCGACCAAATTTGCGCTGGAGGCGGTGACCGAAGCGCTTGCGCAGGAGGTCAAGCCGCTGGGTATCAAGGTGACCGCCATCGAACCGGGCGCCTTCCGCACCGACTGGGCGTCGCGATCGATGAAGGAATCCAGCACTCCCATCGCCGATTACGCCGACGTCGCCGCCCGCAAGGACCTCATCAAGCAGTTCGCCGATCACCTGCCGGGTGACCCACGCAAGGTGGCCGAGGCGGTGCTGATGGTCACCGAACTCGACGAACCGCCACTGCGGCTGTTGCTGGGCCGCGACGTGCTCAAAGCGATGCGCGACAAGATCGCCGCGATGTCGGCCTCGATCGAGGAGTGGAAGGCCGTCACCAAGGACGTCAACTTCCCCGGCGGGTAGGCGCGCGCTAGGGCAGCCGCCAGTCGATCGGGTCGGCGCCCATTCGCGCCAACAGTTCGTTGGCGCGACTGAACGGTCGCGACCCGAAGAAGCCGCGCGAGGCCGACAACGGCGACGGATGCGGTGATTCGATGAAGGCGCAGTCGCCGTCGGCCAGCATAGGCTTGAGGGTTGAGGCGTCGCGTCCCCACAGAATCGCCACCATCGGCTTCTGGCGACCGACCAGGGCGCGAATCGCGCACTCCGTCACCGCCTCCCATCCCTTTCCGCGGTGCGACGCCGGGGTGCTGGGCCGCACGGTGAGCACCCTGTTCAGCAGCAAGACGCCCCGTTGCGCCCACGGGGTGAGATCTCCGCACGACGGCGGCGGGTAACCGAGGTCTTTGGCGTACTCGTCGAAGATGTTGGCCAGGCTGCGCGGCAGCGGCCGCACGTCTGGCGCGACCGAGAAGCTCAGGCCCACCGCATGCCCGGGCGTCGGGTAGGGATCCTGGCCGACGATCAGTACCCGAACGTCATCGAACGGAAAGGTGAAGGCACGCAGCACGTTTGGTCCGGCGGGAAGATATCGCCGGCCGGCGGTGATCTCGTCGCGCAGGAACTGGCCCAGCTGGGCCACCTGGTCGGCGACCGGCTCGAGTGCGCTCGCCCAGCCCGCTTCGACCAGTTCGGGCAACGGACGGGCGGTCACGGCGACCCGGGCTGGTTGAAGGCGTAGACGGTCACCGCGCCACCCTAACGCGCGTCGTGCCGCGCACGGTGAGACCGAGACTGCACTGGTGGCACCGAGCCTGCACTCAGAGTGCCGACACGCCGAGGAGCGCCAGCCCTGGATACCGGCTCGGCGCCGGCAACGGCCTCACCCCGCGAAAGACTCCCACCCCGCATGACCCGTCCAGTCGACACCGTCGACCATCACCCGCGCCGGCCCGTCGAGCACCCGTCCGATCACCCGCCACGAGTCGGGCACCGCATCGCTGAAACACGCCACCAGGGCGTGGTCTTCCCCGCCGCCCAGCACCCATGACCAGCCGTCGACACCCACCGCCGCGGCAGCGCCGGTCACCGCATCGTGATCGGCGGCCAATGACGCAGCCGACAGATCGATGGCAACGCCGGAGGCCTTCGCGACGTGCCGCAGATCCGAGATCAGTCCATCGGAGACGTCGATCATCGCTGTGGCGCCACCGGCCGCGGCGATCGCCCCCTGACCGTAGGGCGGTTGCGGCACCAGATGCCGACGGCGTAGCTCGCGGAATTCCTCAATGCCGTTGCGCCACAATTCATATCCTGCTGCGGATCGGCCCAGTTCACCGGTGACCGCAACCACCGACCCGGGCCGAGCCCCCGACCGCATGACCGGCGCACGACCGTTCAGGTCACCCAGCACCGTCACCGACACCACCCACTGCGGGCAGCTCACCAAATCCCCGCCCGCGATGCCGGCGCCGATCCGGTCCGCCTCGTCCCACATGCCGTCGACCAGGGCGATCACTTCGGCCGTCGGTGTACTGCCGGGCGCCCCGAAACCCACCACGAACGCGGTGGGTCGCGCACCCATCGCCTCGATGTCGGCGGCGTTCTGCGCGATGGCCTTGCGGCCGACGTCGTGCGGCGACGACCAGTCCAGCCGAAAGTGCCGGTCCTGCACCAGCATGTCGGTCGAGACCACGGTTCCCGACACCACGGCCCCGTCGTCCCCGGGGCCCAGGGTGACCGCGGCGGGCTGCCGGCGGTCGCGCACCAGACGCTCGATCACGGCGAACTCACCGGACTGCTGCAGCGTCGGGGACTGCCCGGCCGCGTCGTCGCTCACCCCGCCTCCTCCCGCATGCGGCCCGACGAACCGGTACGTTGGTTCCCTGCCGGTTCGGGCGGACCGCGTCAGTGTAATTGCGGAGGTAACCAGCAGTGGCAGGCAACTCCGAGCCCGGCGGCCCACCGCGCGCCGCGCTGATCGCCGCGCTGGTGCTGGCCGTGGCGACGATCGGGGCGCTCCTGGTCGTCGCGGTCAACCGCCGCGCACCGCGGCCACCGGTCGTCATCGCGGCGGCTGCGGCCCCGCAGGCGGCGAGCCCCGAGTGTCAGGCGCTGCTCGCCGCCCTGCCGCAGCGACTCGGCGACTACCAGCGCGCGGATCTGGCGCAGCCCGCTCCCGATGGCGCCCGCGCCTGGCGGTCCGACGGCGGTGCCGTGGTGCTGCGCTGCGGCATGCCGCGTCCGGCCGGCTTCGTGGTGGGCGTACCGATCCAGGGCGTCGACCGGGTGCAGTGGTTCCAGGTGTCCGAGCCGGCCGGCACCCACGGGACCGAATCGACCTGGTACACCGTGGACCGTCCGGTCTACGTGGCACTGACCCTGCCCGGCGGATCGGGGCCGACGCCGATTCAGGAACTCTCCGCCGTCATCGACCGCACCCTGGCCGCGGTCCCAATCGACCCCGCCCGGCCCGGCTAACGGCTATCGGCTATCGGCTAACGCAGCCCCACACCCCGCGCCAGCGCCGTGTCCACCATGGTGGCCAACAGGGTCGGATAATCGACGCCGCTTGCCGCCCACATCCGCGGGTACATCGAGATGGTGGTGAAGCCCGGCATCGTGTTGATCTCGTTGATCACCGGGCCTGCGTCGGTCAGGAAGAAGTCCACCCGGGCCAGGCCCTGGCAGTCGATGGCGGCGAACGAACGAATCGCCAACTGCCGCACCGTGTCCGCGATGTCGTCGTCGACCTTTGCCGGCACGTCCAGTTCGGCGGCGTCGTCGAGGTACTTGGTGGCGAAGTCGTAGAAGGAGTCCTCGCGACCCCGCACCCCGGCCACCCGGATCTCACCCAGTGTGCTGGCTTCGATTGTGCCGTCCGGCATTTCGAGCACCCCGCACTCCAGCTCGCGACCACTGATGGCGGCCTCCACGATCACCTTCGGGTCGTGGCGGCGGGCCTGCGCAATCGCGTCGGGCAACTGGTCCCAACTCGTCACCCGGCTGACCCCGATGGAGGAACCCCCGCGCGCGGGTTTGACGAACGCGGGCAGTCCCAACCGTTCGCGTTCCTCGGGGTGCAACGTCGGCTGGGACGACCGCAACACGGTGTAGTCACCCACCGGCAGGCCCTCGGCGACCAGCAGCTTCTTGGTGAATTCTTTGTCCATCCCGGCCGCACTGGCCAGCACGCCGGCGCCGACGTACGGCACGCCGGCGAGTTCGAGCAGGCCCTGAATGGTGCCGTCCTCGCCGTAGGGGCCGTGCAGGACCGGGAACACCACGTCGACCGCGCCCAGCACTTCGGTGGCGCCGGGCCGCAGCGACACCAGTTCGCCGCCGCGCTGCGGGTCGGCCGGCAGCGCCAGTTCGGTACCCGATTCCGGGCTCACCGCAGGCAGTTGCCGGTTGCTGATCGTCAACGCGTCGGGGTTGCCGTCGGTGAGCACCCACGAGCCCTGCGGCGTGATGCCGATCGCGACCACCTCGAACCGCTGCGGGTCGAGATTGCGCAGAATGCTGCCCGCAGACACGCACGAAATGGCGTGCTCGTTGCTGCGGCCGCCGAAAACGACGGCGACGCGCACCCGATTGCTGGCAGTCACAACCTGGAGACGCTACCGGTTGCGGCGCCGCGTCGCGGGATTGCGCAGGTCAGCGGAGAGTCATTTCACTCCGGCTTGGTGCTGCGGCCCAGCAGCAGGGCGATCGCCTCGTTCACCGACAGGCCCTTGTGGCATACCCGGTGCACGGCGTCGGTGAGCGGCATCTCGACGTCGTAGCTGGACGCCAGCGCCAGCACCGACTGGCAGGACGTGACGCCTTCCACGACGTGCCCGTCCTTGCTGTGCAACGCCGAGGACACGGTGTCCCCGCGGCCCAGGCGTTCGCCCAGCGAGCGGTTGCGCGAGTAGGGCGAGGTGCAGGTTGCCACCAGGTCGCCCACCCCGGCCAGACCCGCCAGGGTTGCGCCTTTGGCGCCCAGGGCAAGACCCAGCCGCATGATCTCGGCCAGCCCGCGGGTGATGATGGCTGCGACGGTGTTTTCGCCCAAGCCCACCCCGACCGCCATTCCGCAGGCCAGCGCGATCACGTTCTTGCAGGCACCGCCGATTTCGGTGCCCACCACGTCGGAGTTGGTGTACGGGCGGAAATAGCCGCTGTTCAAGAACCGTTGCAGCGCGACGGCACGCCCGGAGTCGTTGCAGGCGACGACGGTGGCGGCCGGCTGGCCCTGCGCGATCTCGCTGGCCAGGTTGGGTCCTGAGATCACCGCGACCTGCGCGGCGTCGACTCCGGTGACCGAGACGATGACCTGGCTCATCCGCATCAGGGTGCCCAGCTCGATGCCTTTGGCCAGGCTGACCAGGGTGGCACCGTCGGCCCACATCCCGTTCCAGTTCTCCAGGTTGGATCGCATGGTCTGCGCCGGGACTCCGAGCAGCACGGTGGTCGCGCCGGTGAGGGCCTCCTCGGCGTCCGACGTGGCGCGAATCCCGGCCGGCAGGTGCATACCGGGCAGGTAGTCGGGATTGGACCGGGTGGCGTTGATCCGCTTGGCGACCTCCGCCCGCCGCGCCCACAGGGTGACCTCTCCCCCGGCATCAGCGAGCACCTTGGCCAATACGGTGCCCCACGCACCGGCGCCCATCACCACGACAGTTCCCGTGCCGGTCATCCACCCTCCCGGAGCTCTGCGGCCACCGTCACTCTGGCGCGACGCTCGCCTGCCGGCATCACGCTAGCTTGACACTCGCAGGCGTTGCGCCCAAGCCTCGCTGGCAGGATGGCCCCCATGGGCGGCGCAGGCGGAGATGTGGGGTTGATCATCGCCGTCAAACGGTTGGCTGCCGCCAAGACCCGGCTGGCGCCGGTGTTCTCGGCCCCGACCCGCGAAGCGGTGGTGCTGGCCATGCTGGTCGACACGCTGACCGCCGCGGCCCGGGTGGAGTCGTTGCACTCGATCGTGGTGATCACACCGGACGAGGCCGCCGGGGCGGCCGCATCCGGGCTCGGCGCCGAGGTGCTGACCGACCCCACCCCGGCGGGTGATCCCGATCCGTTGAACAGCGCCATCGTCGCCGCCGAACGTTCGATGGCCGCGAGCATTCCCAATCTTGTTGTGCTGCAAGGTGATTTACCGGCATTGCAGTCCCAGGAGCTGGCCGAGGCGGTCGCAGCCGCCCGCGCGCACCAGCGCAGCTTCGTCGCCGACCGGGCCGGCACGGGGACCGCGGCACTGTGTGCCTTCGGCACCCCGCTCGATCCCCGGTTCGGGCCGGATTCCGCCGCGCGACACCGGCATTCGGGTGCCGTCGAACTCACCGGAGCGTGGCCCGGTCTGCGCTGCGACGTCGACACACCGGCCGACCTGGCCGCCGCGCGCCGCCTCGGGGTGGGCCCGGCGACCGCGCGCGCGATCGCGCACCGCTGATTCCCCGCAGCAGCAATCCGCGGGACGGCAGACACGGCCCAACATGTCCGCTCGGTGAATCGCATCTCAACGCCAGATGGATGGGTTGCCGATCTCCCAGGACTGGTGGCCTCGCCCACGGGTAATAGGCAATGATCGCAGGGTGACCGAAATCGAAGCCCCACCCCAAGCGGATGCATCCACCCACGAGGGTGCTCGGCAGTCAGGCGACTCGGCACCTGCAGCACCGCCGGCGGCGACTCCCGCCGCGATCAACGACCCGCTGCCCGACGAGCGCTACCTGAATCGGGAACTGAGCTGGCTGGACTTCAACGCCCGGGTGCTGGCGCTGGCCGCCGACAATTCGATGCCCCTGCTGGAGCGCGCCAAATTCCTGGCGATCTTTGCTTCCAACCTGGATGAGTTCTACATGGTTCGGGTCGCCGGCCTCAAACGCCGCGACGAAATGGGGCTGTCGGTCCGCTCGGCCGACGGACTGACGCCGCGTGAGCAGTTGCGGCGCATCGGCGAACAGACCCAGCAGATCGCCAGCCGCCACGCCCGGGTGTTCCTCGACGAGGTATCCCCCGCGCTGGAGGAAGAAGGCATCTACATCATCACGTGGGCCGACCTGGACGAGGCTGAGCGCGAACAGTTGTCGACGTATTTCCACGATCAGGTCTTCCCCGTCCTGACCCCGCTGGCCGTCGACCCCGCCCACCCGTTCCCCTTCGTCAGTGGGTTGAGTCTGAACCTCGCGGTCACCGTCAAACAGCCCGACGACGGCACCCAGCACTTCGCCAGGGTCAAGGTGCCCGACAACGTCGACCGCTTTGTGGAGCTGGAAACGAAAGCGGAATCCGACGGCGAGCGGCGCGAGCGGGGCATCGTGCGATTCCTGCCGATGGAGGAGTTGATCGCCGCTTTCCTCCCAGTGCTGTTCCCCGGCATGGAGATTGTTCAACATCACACGTTCCGCATCACCCGCAACGCCGACTTCGAAGTGGAAGAAGATCGCGACGAAGACCTGTTGCAGGCACTCGAGCGGGAGTTGGCACGACGGCGCTTCGGTTCGCCGGTGCGACTCGAAGTTGCCGACGACATGACCGAGAGCATGCTCGAACTGCTGCTGCGCGAACTCGATGTCCATCCCGGCGACGTCATCGAAGTGCCTGGGCTGCTGGACTTGTCGTCGCTGTGGCAGATCTACGGGGTGGACCGTCCGGCCCTGAAGGACCGGGCGTTCGTGCCGGCCACCCATCCAGCCTTCGCCGACCGGGAGACCCCGAAGAGCATCTTCGCGACCCTGCGCGAAGGCGATGTGCTGGTGCACCATCCCTACGATTCGTTCTCCACCAGCGTGCAGCGCTTCATCGAACTGGCCGCCGCCGACCCCAACGTGCTGGCCATCAAACAGACGCTGTATCGCACGTCCGGTGATTCGCCGATCGTGCGGGCGCTCATCGACGCCGCCGAAGCCGGCAAGCAGGTGGTGGCACTGGTGGAGATCAAGGCGCGCTTCGACGAACAGGCCAACATCCGTTGGGCGCGAACGCTGGAGCAGGCGGGGGTCCACGTTGTCTACGGATTCGTCGGGCTCAAGACGCACTGCAAGACGTGCCTGGTGGTGCGCCGCGAAGGTCCGATCATCCGGCGGTACTGCCACGTCGGAACCGGCAACTACAACGGTAAGACGGCACGACTGTACGAGGATGTCGGGCTGCTGACCGCCGATCCCGACATCGGCGCCGACCTGACCGACTTGTTCAACACCCTGACCGGCTACTCGCGCAAGCTCACCTATCGCAATTTGTTGGTGGCACCGCACGGAATTCGCACCGGCATCATCGAGCGGGTAGAGCGTGAAGTCGAGGCCCACCGGCGGGGCAATGACGCCAGGATCCGGTTGAAGATGAACGCCCTGGTCGACGAACAGGTCATCGATGCGCTCTACCGCGCATCACAGGCCGGTGTGCGGGTGGAAGTGGTGGTGCGCGGCATCTGCGCGCTGCGCCCCGGTGCCGCAGGTTTCTCCGAAAACATCAGCGTCCGCTCGATTCTCGGCCGTTTCCTGGAGCACTCGCGGATTCTGCATTTCAACGCCATCGGCGAATTCTGGATCGGCAGTGCCGACATGATGCATCGCAATCTCGACCGTCGGGTCGAGGTCATGGCACAGGTCAAAGACCCGCGATTGACCACACAGCTCGACGAGTTGTTCCAATCCGCACTGGATCCGTCCACCCGCTGCTGGGAATTGGGATCCGACGGCCAGTGGACGGCCTCGCCGCGGGAGGGACTGAGCGTGCGCGATCATCAGGTGTCCCTGATGGAGCGGCACCGCAGCCCCTGACCCGTCCAGCCGCGTCAAGACCTGTTCGAATTGATCTGCAGGAGTTGAGGTGTCGTCCCAGAATTCGTCGGCCCGCCGTGGCCGCATCGTGCACGCCGCGGGAGCGGTGCTGTGGCGACCGACCCGCGAATCAGGTAAGTCGGTCGAGATCGCGGTGATCCACCGGCCCCGGTACGACGACTGGTCGCTGCCCAAAGGCAAGGTGGATCCGGGTGAGACCCCGCCGGTGACCGCCGTGCGCGAAGTGCTCGAAGAGACCGGCCATCACAGTCAGCTGGGCAGGTACCTCACCACGATCACCTACCCGATCGACCAGCGCGTCAAGAAGGTGTACTACTGGGCCGCCAGAAGCACCGGCGGGACCTTCGCCGCCGGGGACGAGGTCGACGATCTGCTCTGGCTGCCGGTGTCCGAGGCCATGAAGAAGCTCGGCTACGCACAAGACCGAAAGGTATTGCGACGGTTCACCAAACAGCCGGCGGACACCAAGACCGTGCTGGTGGTGCGGCACGGTACCGCCGGCAGCAAGGCCCGCTACCGCGGCGACGACACCAAACGACCGCTGGACAAGAAAGGCCGCGCGCAAGCTGAGGCGCTGGTGGCCCAGCTACTGGCTTTCGGCGCCACCGACGTCTACGCGGCCGACCGGGTGCGTTGCCACCAAACCGTGGAACCGCTTGCCGAGGAACTGGGCGTGACCATTCACAACGAACCGCACCTCACCGAAGAGGCCTACGCCAAGAACGCCAAACGCGGCCGACAGCGGGTGCTGCAGATCGCCGGACGGGCCGGCACACCGGTGATCTGCTCGCAGGGCAAGGTGATTCCGGATCTGATCGGATGGTGGTGCGACCGCAACGGGGTGCGGTCGGACAAGGCCCGCAACCACAAGGGCAGCACCTGGGTGCTGTCGTTGTCGGGCGGTCGGCTCATCGCCGCCGACCACATCGGCGGGGCACTGGCCCCCAACGTGCGCACCTGACAACGCAAATACCCTCCGGTAGGCATCGCTGCCCGCCGAAGGGTATTCGCGTGTGAGTGCTACTTGCGACCGCGGCGTGTGGCGGCGGCCTTCTTGGCCGGAGCCTTCTTGGCCGGCGCCTTGCTGGCGGCCTTCTTGGCCGGAGCCTTGGTCGCGGCCTTCTTGGCCGGCGTCTTGGTCGCGGCCTTCTTGGCCGGAGCCTTAGTCGCAGCCTTCTTCGCCGGAGCCTTAGTCGCAGCCTTCTTGGCCGGCGCCTTGGTCGCAGCCTTCTTCGCCGGAGCCTTAGTCGCAGCCTTCTTCGCCGGAGCCTTGGTCGCGGCCTTCTTGGCCGGCGCCTTGGTCGCAGCCTTCTTTGCCGGAGCCCGCTTGGCGGTCGTCTTCTTCGCCGCACCCGCGACTACGCCACGCTTCACTGCGGGACCGTCGGCCGGGAGCTTTTGTGCGCCAGCCACAACCGCTTTGAATTGGGCACCTGGACGGAACGCCGGAACCGATGTGGGCTTCACCTTCACGGTCTCACCGGTGCGCGGGTTGCGGGCAACGCGGGCTGCGCGGCGACGCTGTTCGAAGACACCGAAACCAGTAATCGTGACGCTCTCGCCCTTGTGCACCGCACGCACAATCGTGTCGACGACATTCTCGACAGCGGCGGTGGCCTGCCGGCGGTCTGAGCCCAATTTCTGTGTGAGCACATCTATGAGCTCTGCTTTGTTCATCCAACCCTCCGAAGCCAGTGGTCCTCGATTTGGAACCGACTAGAGGACACGGTAAACCCTTTGCTGGCAAATTGCCAAGAGCCACGCGCAATTTCAAGCGCGAATGACTGCAATTTCGGCAATCCGATTGCCGCCCTTGGCCGGTGGCGCCGATGTGAATTGCGCTTGTTTGGCGCGCGCCGGCCCGGTTGGAATTCCAGACCTCAAGGGGGTCGGTCAGATTGGCGCCGTGCGCGGCTTCCACACCGGGCGCGATGCCTCGAACGCTTCGATTTCATCGAGTTTCCGCAGCGTAAGGGCTATATCGTCGAGTCCTTCCAACAATCGCCACGCGGTGTGATCGTCAATCCTGAACGGCAACACCGCCGTTCCCGCGGTGATATTTCGATCTTGAAGATTGACAGTGATTTCCAGCCCCGGGCTCTGCTCGATCAGCTTCCAGAGCAGCTCGACCCCGTCTTGATCGACTTCGGCGGCCAGCAGACCCGCCTTGCCGGCGTTGCCGCGGAAAATGTCGCCGAAGCGAGAGGAGATAACCACCCGGAATCCGTAGTCCATGAGCGCCCAGACCGCGTGTTCGCGTGAGGATCCGGTTCCGAAATCGGGTCCAGCAACCAAGACCGAGCCTCGGTCAAAGGGACTGAGATTGAGCACGAATGACGGATCCGAACGCCAGCTGGCGAACAAACCGTCCTCGAAACCGGTTCGGGTGACGCGCTTCAGAAAGACGGCGGGAATTATCTGATCGGTGTCGACATTGGACCGCCGCAGCGGCACACCGATTCCGGTGTGGGTGTGAAAGGCTTCCATCTTCTTCCCCTATTTCTCAGCGTGAAATCAAAGTCGGTCAGGTCAAGTCGGCGGGCGCGGAGAGCGTGCCGCGAACGGCAGTGGCCGCAGCGACCGCCGGGGACACCAGGTGCGTCCGGCCGCCCTTGCCCTGTCGCCCTTCGAAATTGCGGTTCGACGTGGCGGCGCAACGCTCTCCGGGCGCGAGCTGATCAGGGTTCATGCCCAGGCACATCGAGCAGCCGGCTTGGCGCCATTCGGCGCCGGCCGCGGTGAAGATGTCCCCCAGCCCTTCGCTTTCGGCCTGTGCGCGCACCCGCATCGAGCCCGGCACCACCAGCATCCGCACCCCCGGCGCCACCTTGCGCCCGCGCAGCACGTCGGCCACCACCCGCAGGTCTTCGATCCGGCCGTTGGTGCAGGATCCGACGAACACGGCGTCGACCGCGATGTCGCGCATCGCCGTCCCGGGCCGAAGGTCCATGTACGCCAAGGCTTTCTCCGCGGCCTGGCGTTGTGCATCGTCGGTCATCAACTCGGGGTCCGGCACCGCCGCAGCCAGCGGCACCCCCTGGCCCGGGTTGGTCCCCCAGGTGACGAACGGACTGAGCGAGGATGCGTCGAGGTAGACCTCGGTGTCGAAAACCGCGCCCGGGTCGGTACGCAGCTGCTGCCAATAGGCGAGTGCGTGGTCCCAGTCGGCGCCCTTCGGGGCGTGCGGGCGACCACGCAGGAATTCGTAGGTCGTTTCGTCGGGAGCCACCATGCCTGCGCGGGCGCCGGCTTCGATGCTCATGTTGCAGACCGTCATCCGGCCTTCCATGGACAGCGACTCGATGGCACTGCCCCGGTATTCGATGACATATCCCTGTCCGCCACCGGTTCCGATCTTGGCGATCAGCGCGAGGATGATGTCTTTGGCGCTCACCCCGGCAGGCAGCTGTCCGTCGACGTTGACCGCCATCGTCTTGAACGGTCGCAGCCGCAGCGTCTGCGTGGCCAGCACGTGCTCGACCTCAGATGTCCCGATCCCCATGGCGATTGCCCCGAATGCGCCGTGCGTCGAGGTGTGGCTGTCTCCGCACACGATCGTCATGCCCGGTTGGGTGAGGCCCAGTTGCGGACCGACGACATGCACGATGCCCTGCTCGATGTCACCCATCGGGTAGAGCCGGACACCGAATTCGGCACAGTTGCGCCGCAACGTCTCCACCTGGGTGCGGGAGACCAGGTCGGCGATCGGCTTGTCGATGTCGACCGTCGGCACGTTGTGGTCTTCGGTGGCGATCGTCAGATCGGTCCGCCGTACTCGACGGCCGGCCAGCCGCAACCCGTCGTAGGCCTGCGGACTGGTGACTTCGTGCACCAGATGCAGGTCGATATAGATCAGGTCGGGTGCGTTTCCTTCACCCGACACCACGACGTGGTCGTCCCAGACCTTCTCTGCCAGGGTTCGGGGGTTGTCTTTCGCAGCACACATATGCGCATTGCCTCGATTCGTCGATTGCGTCCCACACCGATCCGTCGGGCTGGATCTCAGTATGTGAGACGCTAGTATCTATATATGAGACAGCATAGCGGGATCGGCGTCCTCGACAAAGCGGTGGGCGTCCTGCACGCGGTCGCGGAATCCCCCTGCGGGCTCGCCGAACTGTGCGAGCGGACCGGCCTGCCCCGGGCCACCACCTACCGGGTCGCAGCTGCCCTGGAGGTGCATCGGCTGCTGGGACGCGACGAGGACGGCCGCTGGCGGCTCGGTCCGGCGGTTACCGAACTGGCCGGGCACGTCAACGATCCGCTGCTGGCCGCGGGTGCCGCCGTGCTGCCCCGGTTGCGGGAAACCACCGGCGAGAGCGTGCAGTTGTACCGTCGCGAAGGCACCATGCGGGTGTGCGTGGCAGCGCTGGAACCTGCTGCCGGGCTTCGCGATACGGTGCCCGTGGGCGCCCGGTTGCCGATGACGGCGGGTTCGGCCGCCAAAGTGTTGCTCGCGCACAGCGATGCGGCCACTCAGCAGGTGGTCTTGCCGGACGCCAAGTTCAGCAGCCGGACGCTGGCTGACGTGCGCCGGCGCGGCTGGGCACAGAGCGTGGCCGAACGCGAGCCCGGTGTGGCCAGTGTCTCGGCACCGGTGCGCGACAGCCGCGGCATTGTGACGGCGGCCATCTCGGTGTCCGGCCCGATCGACCGGATGGGCCGGCGGCCCGGGGCGCGTTGGGCCGCAGATCTGTTGGCGGCTGCCGAGGAGCTGACGCGGCGGCTGTGAATTCCGCACCGAGACTGCACTCAGGACGGGCAGATCACAAAAACTGCGGCCTCAATACAGGCTCGGCGCCATCAGTGCAGGCTCGGCGCAGGCGTGCACCGGCGACCTGACACACTGACGCCATGGGAACCAATCAGCGCGCGAGCATCGTCATGTCCCCCGACGAGATCGCCGAGTTCGTCGCCAACAGCCGTACCGGCACGCTGGCCACCATCGGTCCCGACGGCCAACCGCACCTGACGGCCATGTGGTACGGGGTGCTGGACGGCGAGATCTGGCTGGAGACCAAGGCCAAGTCGCAGAAGGCCGTCAACCTCAAGCGCGACCCGCGGGTGAGTTTCCTGATCGAAGACGGCGACACCTACGACACGCTGCGCGGGGTGTCCTTCGAAGGCACCGCTGAAATCGTCGACGATCCCGACACCTCGCACCGCGTCGGCGTCAGCGTGTGGGAGCGCTACACCGGTCCCTACAGCGACGAGATGAAGCCGTTCGTCGAGCAGATGATGAACAAGCGCGTCTGCGTGCGCATCGTCAGCAACCGCACCCGGTCCTGGGATCACCGCAAGCTGGGAATGCCCCCGATGCCGGTGGGTGGCTCGACCGCTCCGGCTGTGCGCGGAACCCAGCAGACTGGGTGACGCGCAATGTTGTAGCCCCGATGGGATTCGAACCCACGCTACCGCCGTGAGAGGGCGGCGTCCTAGGCCGCTAGACGACGGGGCCGGACACGATCCGGAGAGTCAGCATAGCCGAACACGGAAACCCCACCTAATCGGTTGACCCGGTGGGATCTTGCTGGGGTACCAGGACTCGAACCTAGAATGGCTGAACCAGAATCAGCTGTGTTGCCAATTACACCATACCCCATCGGCCGCCTAAAACCGCTGCTCAGAGCCCGTTAACGGGTGATACCCGCATCCGGTGCCGCTGAGGCCGGCCAGTTGAAGCCGAAGTGCACACTACCAAAGATTCAACCGGCCACGTCGCGCGCGGCCCGCAGCCGCTGCAGGCTGCGGTCGCGACCCAGCAGTTCCAGCGACTCGAACAACGGCGGGCTGATGGTGGTTCCGGTGGCAGCGACCCGGATCGGGCCGAACGCCTTGCGCGGTTTGAGCGCCAAGGTCTCGATCAGCGCGCCCTTGAGGGCTTCCTCGATCTGCGGGGTGGTCCAGTCGGTCAGCGAGTCCAGCGCCGCAATGGCGGCGTCGAGCACCGGGCCCGCGTCGGGTCCCAGTTCCTTGGCGGCGGCCTTGGGGTCGAGCGCGTACTCGTCGTCGTTGAGGAATTTCAGCAGACCCCACGCGTCGCCGAGCACCACGATGCGGGTCTGCACCAGCTCGGCCGCGGTAGCGAAATCCGCATCGGTCAAGCCCAGGCGATGGCCGTGCACATCCAGATAGCTGCGCAGCCGTGCGGTGAAATCGTCGACGGCGAGCCGGCGGATGTGCTCGGCGTTCAGGGCGTCGGCCTTCTTCTGGTCGAACCGGGCCGGGTTGGAGTTGACATCCACCACGTCGAACGCGGCGACCATCTCGTCGAGGCTGAACAGGTCGTGGTCGTCGGCGATCGACCAGCCCAGCAACGCAAGATAATTGAGCAGCCCTTCGGGGATGAAACCGCGGTCGCGGTGCGCGAACAGATTGGACTGCGGGTCACGCTTGGACAGCTTCTTGGTTCCCTCACCTAAAACAGTTGGGAGATGGGCGAATTGCGGGGTACGCTCGGCCACCCCGATCCGGATCAGCGCCTGGTACAACGCGAGCTGGCGCGGTGTGGACGGCAGCAGATCCTCGCCGCGCAGCACGTGGGTGATCTTCATCAGTGCGTCGTCGCACGGATTCACCAAGGTGTACAACGGATCTCCGTTGGCGCGCGTCAACGCGAAGTCGGGTACCGAGCCCGCTGCGAACGTGGTGGGTCCGCGCACCAGGTCGTCCCAGCTGAGGTCCTCGTCGGGCATCCGCAACCGCACCACCGGATGTCGGCCGTCGGCGAGGAACGCCGCGCGCTGCGAATCGGTCAACTGGCGATCGAAGTTGTCGTAGCCCAGCTTTGGATTGCGGCCGGCGGCGACGTGGCGCGCCTCGACCTCCTCCGCCGTCGAAAACGCGTAGTAGGCCTCGCCCGCCTCGAGCAGTCGGGCCACCACGTCCCGGTACAGATCGCCGCGCTGCGACTGCCGGTAGGGCGCGTACGGCCCGCCGACCTCAGGTCCTTCATCCCAGTCCAGGCCCAGCCAACGCAGGGCATCGAGCAGCGCCGCGTAGCTCTCCTCGCTGTCCCGGGCGGCGTCGGTGTCTTCGATGCGGAAGACGAAGGTGCCACCGGTGTGTCTGGCATAGGCCCAGTTGAACAGCGCGGTGCGCACCATTCCGACGTGCGGCGTGCCGGTGGGCGACGGGCAGAACCGAACTCGTACTGTCACGACTTTCCTTTGCGCACTACAGGATTGGTGTTGTGAATCACAGGGCCGGCTTGCGTACCACCGGATTCGACAGCGTACCGATGCCCTCGATGGTCACCGAGACAGTGTCGCCGTCCTCGATCGGACCGACCCCGGCGGGCGTTCCGGTGAGGATGAGATCGCCTGGGAGCAGGGTCATCACCGCCGAGATCCATTCGACGACCGCGCCGACGTCGTGAATCATCAGCGAGGTGCGGGCATGCTGCTTGACCTCGCCGTTGACGTCGGTGCGCAGTTCCAGATCCGCCGGGTCCACATCGGTGACGATCCAGGGCCCGACCGGGCAGAAGGTGTCGTGACCCTTGGCGCGGGTCCATTGCCCGTCGGACTGCTGTTGATCGCGCGCCGACACGTCGTTGCCGATGGTGTAGCCCAGGATGTTGTCGGCGGCCTGTGCCGCCGAGACGTCCTTGCACGGACGGCCGATCACCGCCGCCAACTCTCCTTCGTAGTGCACGGTGGATGCGTTGGCGGGCAATCGGATCGGCACGTTGGGTCCGATGATCGCGGTATTGGGCTTCATGAAGATGACCGGGTCGGCGGGAGCGACACCGCCCATCTCGGCGATGTGGTCGGCGTAGTTCTTGCCGATGCAGACGACCTTGCTGGCCAGAATCGGGGCCAGCAGCCGCACGTCGGCCAGCGGCCAGCTGCGGCCGGTGAAAGTCGGCGTGCCGAACGGATGCTCGGCGATCTCGCGGACCGTCATCGCACCCGGATCGTCGAGTGGGCCTTCGATGCTGACAAACGCGACTCCGTCAGGACTGGCGATTCGACCAAGGCGCATTCGGATCAGCCTAGCGAGGGTCGCGAGCGCGGCGAAGCCGGGCGCTGCAGGCCCTCGCCATCAGATCTAGCCGGGTGACGATGCGGGGCCGCAGGCCCCGAGGAGGAACCCGGCCCTCAGACCTAGCGAGGGTCGCGAGCGCGGCGAAGCCGGGCGCTGCGGGCCCTCGCCATCAGACCTAGCGAGGGTCGCGAGCGCGGCGAAGCCGGGCGCTCATGCCCGGGTTGTGTGCAAGCATTGCTTGATGTCATCGGACGCGACCAGCGCCGTTAAGCGCTGGTCGATGGTGGTCGTCGCCCTCGTCGTCACCTCCAGTGCGTTCAGCTTCATCAACGCGGTCCCGTTCATGATTCCGGCGCTGGAAGCCGCGCACGGCACCCCGCTGTCCGAAACCGGGCTGCTGTCGGTCATGCCGAGCCTGGGCATGGTGGTGACGTTGATCGGCTGGGGCTACGTCGCCGACCTCATCGGCGAGCGGATCGTGCTGACCCTGGGCTCGATCATCACCGCGGCGGTTGCGTATGCCGCCTCGGCGGTGGATTCCCTGTTGGTGATGGGCGTGTTGCTGTTCCTCGGCGGCATGGGCGCGGCGAGCTGCAATCCCGCGTGTGGCCGGCTGGTGGCGGGCTGGTTCCCGCCCGAGCAGCGCGGTTTGGCGATGGGCGTACGCCAGACGGCGCAGCCGCTGGGGATCGCGATGGGCGCGCTGGCCATTCCCCGACTCGCCCAACATGGTCCACCCGCGGCCGGCTTGTTGTTTCCGGCGTTGGCGTGCGCGATGTCGGCGGTGGTCGCCGCCGTCGTCGCGCACGACCCGCCGCGTAAGCCGCGCACCGAGGCGCACGACGGCGAGCTTTCGAGCCCGTACCGCAACTCCGCGGTGTTGTGGCGGATCCACGGGCTGTCGGCGCTGATGGTGATGCCTCAGTCGGTGACCGTGACGTTCATGCTGGTGTGGCTGGTCCGAGAGCACGGGTGGCCGCTCGAGGATGCCGGCACGTTGGTGACCGTCACCGCACTGCTGGGCGCGGTGAGCCGCATCCTGGCCGGCCGGTGGTCCGACCGCATCGGTTCGCGTATGCGACCGATCCGCCTGGTTGCGCTCGCCACCAGCGTGGCCCTGATGCTGCTGGCGTTCACCAATGACTTCTATCCCCCGCTGGCCGTGGGGCTGATGGTCGCCGCCGCGGTGATCACAGTGATGGACAACGGCTTGGAGGCGACCGCGATCACTGAGGTCGCCGGACAGTTCTGGAGCGGCCGTGCACTGGGTGTGCAGAACACCACACAACGACTGATGACCCTGGCCGGTCCGCCGATGTTCGGCGTGATCATCGGAGCATTCGGCTTTCCGGTGGCGTTCGCGCTGTGCGGCCTGTTCCCGCTGGCCGCCGTACCGGTGGTGCCGACCGGACTGGTACCACCCGGGCTCGAGGAGCGGGCGCAGCGACAATCCGCCGGTCGCCGGGTGGTTCGGTAGCCCATCGCGCCGCGTCGCCTGTGCGAGCATTGGCGGATGCCCGAAGAGCAGGCCGGCGCGGTCAGGCGCTGGTCGATCGTCGTCGTCTCGGTGTTCGTGACGGCAAGTGCCTTCCTCTTCATCAACGGCGTCGCCTTCCTACTCCCCCGGCTGGTCAGCGGACGCGGGACCCCGTTGGCCCAGGCCAGCCTGTTGGCGTCGATGCCCAGCTGGGGCATGGTGGTCACCCTGGTCGCCTGGGGCTACGTATTGGACCGGGTGGGTGAGCGAATCGTGTTGGCGCTCGGTTCGGGCCTCACCGCGGCGGCCGCTTACGCCGCGGCATCGGTGCATTCGCTGCTGGGGATGGGGGTGTTCCTGTTCCTCGGCGGCATGGCAGCCGCCAGCTGCAACACCGCCGGTGGCCGGTTGGTGTCGGGGTGGTTCCCGCCGCAACAGCGCGGGTTGGCGATGGGCATCCGTCAGACCGCGCAGCCCATCGGAATTGCCCTGGGCGCGTTGGTGATTCCCGAACTAGCCGAGCGCGGCGCCCATGCTGGGCTGATGTTCCCGGCGGTGGCGTGCGCGTGCGCAACAGTGGTCAGCATCGTCGCGGTGAAAGATCCGCCGCGCAAGTCCCGCCACACGGCCACCGACACAGAGTTGGCCAGTCCATATCGCGGTTCGTCGACGCTGTGGCGGATCCACGCGGCGTCGGCGTTGCTGATGATGCCGCAGACGGTGACCGTCACTTTCATGCTGGTCTGGCTGATCAACCACCACCACTGGTCGGTGGCAGCGGCCGGCGGGCTGGTGACCATCTCGCAACTGATCGGTGCGGGGGGCCGCATCCTGGCGGGACGGTGGTCGGATCGCATCGGTTCCCGAACCCGGCCGGTGCGCATCATCGCCGTCAGCGCCGCGTTGACACTGTTCCTGCTGGCCCTCTCCGACCAGATGAACACGCGATTCGATGTGTTCCTGATGGTCGCCATTGCGGTGATCGCCGTCCTCGACAACGGTTTGGAGGCCACCGCCATCACCGAGTTCGCCGGACCGTACTGGAGTGGACGCGCGCTGGGCATCCAGAACACCACGCAGCGGTTGATGGCGGCCGCCGGACCGCCGATGTTCGGTGCGCTGATCACCGCCGCCGCATATCCCCTGGCGTGGGCGCTGTGCGGCCTGTTCCCGCTGGCCGCCGTCCCGTTGGTGCCGACCCGCCTGTTACCGCCGGGCCTGGAGACTAGAGCGCGGCTGCAATCCGTGCGCCAGCATCGCTGGTGGCAGGCCGTTCGTCCCCGCGAGTCGCCAAGTATTGGGCTACGGCCCGATCCACCCGCGCTGCCGCCGCGTCCTCACCAAGATGGGCCAGCAGCAGCGCCACCGACATGATCGCCGCGGTCGGGTCGGCGATGCCCTGGCCGGCGATGTCGGGCGCGCTGCCGTGCACCGGCTCGAACATGGACGGATTGGTCCGGGTGGCGTCGATGTTGCCGCTGGCGGCCAGACCGATGCCGCCGCACACCGCGGCGGCGAGGTCGGTGATGATGTCGCCGAACAGGTTGTCGGTGACGATCACGTCGAAGCGGCCGGGATCGGTGGCCAGGAAGATGGTGGCCGCATCGACGTGCTGGTAGGCCACCTCGACGTCGGGGTACTGCGTGCCGATCTCCTGCACCGTCCGCAGCCACAATCCGCCGGCGAACGTCAGGACATTGGTCTTGTGCACCAGCGTCAGATGTTTACGACGCTTGCGCGCCCGTTCGAACGCGTCGGTCACCACCCGGCGCACACCGAACGCGGTGTTGACGCTGACCTCGGTGGCCACTTCGTGCGGGGTGCCGACGCGGATTGCGCCACCGTTGCCGGTGTAGGGCCCCTCGGTGCCTTCGCGCACCACCACGAAGTCGATCTCGGGGTTGCCCGCGAGCGGACTGTTGACGCCGGGGTACAGCCGGGCCGGCCGCAGGTTGACGTGATGGTCCAGCTCGAAACGCATCCGCAGCAGCAAGCCCCGCTCCAGCACGCCGCTGGGTACCGACGGATCCCCGATCGCACCCAACAGGATGGCGTCGTGCTCGCGCAGTTCGGGCACCACCGACTCGGGCAGCACCTCACCGGTGGCGTGGAAACGCCGGGCGCCCAGGTCGTAGGTGGTCTTCTCGACTCCCGGTTTGACGATGTCGAGCACCTTGAGCGCTTCGTCGATGACCTCCGGGCCGATGCCGTCGCCGGCGATGACCGCGAGTCTGGTCATGACAGGTCAACCACTTCGAGCTTGTTGGCGCCCACGGCCTGGGCGATCTCGGCGCGCACGTCGCCCGGAACATCCTGATCCAACCGCAGCAGGATGGTCGCGCTGTCACCCTCGGTGTCCTCGGACAGCTGCGCGGCCTGGATGTTCACCCCGGCCGATCCGAGCAGCGTGCCGATCTTGCCCAGTGCGCCGGGCTGGTCGGCGTAGTTGACCACCAGGTTGATGCCCTGGGCGCGCAGGTCGAAGTTGCGGCCGTTGATCTGGACGATCTTCTCGACCAGCTGCGGCCCGGACAGCGCGCCCGCGACGTTGACCACCGAGCCGTCGGCGGCCACGGCCCGCACGTCGACCACGCTGCGGTGGTTGGGACTCTCGGTGGCCGTGCTGATTTCGGCGGTCACCCCGCGTTCGGCGGCCAGCGCAGGTGCGTTCACAAACGTCACCGAGTCTTCGATCACCGCCGAGAACAGTCCGCGCAGCGCCGACAGCTTGAGCACCCCGACCTCTTCGGCGGCCAGTTCGCCGCGCACCTGCACCGACACCGACACCGGAAGTTCGTCCGACAGCGCCGCGGTCAGCACGCCGAGCTTGCGCACCAGATCCAGCCAGGGCGCCACCTCCTCGCTGACCACGCCGCCGCCGACGTTGACCGCGTCGGGCACGAATTCCCCGGCCAGCGCCAGCCGTACGCTCTCGGCGACGTCGGTGCCGGCCCGGTCCTGGGCCTCGGCGGTGGACGCACCCAGGTGCGGGGTGACGACCACCTGCGGCAGCTCGAACAACGGGCTGTCGGTGCACGGCTCGGTGGAGAAGACGTCCAGGCCGGCGGCCCGGACGTGGCCGTCGGTGATGGCGTCGGCCAGCGCGCCCTCGTCGATCAGGCCGCCGCGGGCGGCGTTGACGATGATGACGCCGGGCTTGGTCTTGGCCAGCGCCTCCTTGTTCAGCAGGCCCTTGGTCTCAGGCGTCTTGGGCAGGTGCACCGAGATGAAGTCCGCGCGGGCCAACAGGTCGTCCAGGGGCAGCAGCTCTATACCCAACTGCGCCGCGCGCGCCGACGACACGTACGGGTCATAGGCGACCAGGTGGGTCCCGAAGGCGGCGAGCCGCTGGGCCACCAGCTGCCCGATCCGGCCCAGACCCACCACGCCGACGGTCTTGCCGAAGATCTCGGTGCCGGAGAACTTCGACCGCTTCCAGGTGTGTTCACGCAGGGTCGCGTCGGCCGCCGGAATCTGGCGGGCCGCGGCCAGCAGCAGGGCCAGTGCGTGCTCGGCGGCGCTGTGGATGTTCGAGGTGGGGGCGTTGACCACCAGCACGCCGCGGGCGGTGGCCGCATCCACATCGACGTTGTCCAGCCCGACGCCGGCGCGGGCGACGATCTTGAGCTTGGGGGCGGCGGCCAGCACCTCGGCGTCGACGGTGGTGGCCGACCGCACCAGCAGCGCGTCCGCGTCGGGCACCGCGGCCAGCAGCTTCTCCCGGTCGGGTCCGTCCACCCAGCGCACCTCAACCTGGTCTCCCAGGGCAGCGACGGTTGATTGGGCGAGTTTGTCGGCGATCAATACAACAGGCAAGTTCACGCGGGCCAGCGTAGCGGCGTTGCCGCGGGCGCGGCAGCAGAGTCCCGGTCGGGCGCCGCGGGTCACCCGCATCGCCCCCGGCGGCGGCCGTCGGCACGACGGAGTCGGGCGGATCTGCCAGCGACCACCAGCGCTGCTGGGTACGATCCGGCCGTGTCCTGCCCTGCACGCCCAGCGATCTGCGTCAACATGATCGTCCGAAACGAGGCGGGGATCATTCGGGAGACCTTGGACAACATCGCGCCCTACATCAGCTCCTGGGTGATCGTGGACACCGGTTCCGACGACGGAACCCAGAACGTCATCCGCGATCACATGGCGCGCCACGGAATTCCCGGGGCGCTCCATCAGCGGCCGTGGCGCAACTTCGGGCACAACCGGTCCGAGGCGTTGGCCCTCGCTCAGGGCCACGGCGACTACATCTGGGTTCTCGACGCTGACGACAAGGTCGTCGGCAACCTCGATTTCGGCCAGTTGGGCGACGACCTCTACCAACTCCGTTATGGCCCGAGCTCCGACATGAATTGGCGACCGAACCTGTTCCGCGACGGGCTGCCGGTCCGCTACGAGGGCGTGATCCACGAGTACGTCATGGTGGACTCCGATTTCAGCCACGACCGAGTCGATGGTGACTACTACATCGAGTCTGGCCGCCTCGGTGCCCGTAACTCGAATCCGCAGCAGAAGTACGAAAGCGACCGCGACCTGCTGCTCACCGAGCTCGAACGTAACCCCGAAGATGCCCGGTCGGTGTTCTATCTGGCGCAAAGCTATTTCGACTTGGGCGATTTCGAGAACGCCCGCAAGTGGTACGAGCACCGCGTCGAAATGGGCGGATGGGCCGAAGAGGTGTACTACTCGATGTACCGTGTCGGAGAGTCGATGTCGTCGATGGGTGCGCCCTGGCCGCAGGTGCAAGACGCCTACCTGCGGGCCTGGGAGTTCCGGCCGACTCGCGCAGAAGCGTTGTACGCCATCGCTTTTCGGTACCGCCTCGATATGCGCTACCGACTGGGCTATCTGTTCGCCAAGCACGCCGCCGAGATCCCGTTACCCACCGAGGACACGTTGAATGTCAGCGCCGATACCTACAATTGGGGCGCGCTCGACGAGGCGGCCGTGTGCGCGTCGTGGATCGACGAGCACGCCGAAGCCGTGACACTCTGGCGGCGCATATTGGCCCGGCCCAACATCCCCGACCTCGATCGGCAACGGATTGCAGCCAACTGCGACAACAGTGCGCGGTTGATTTGAGCTGCTGCATCGACGTCTGGCAGACGGGTGGCCGATGCCTGCCTGCCGGCGGCCGACCCCGCGCTAATGCTCGAGCGGTATCTGTATCTGGAATTCTGTCCGTTCGCTACCGGGCGAGCCCGCGAGCCACACTCTGTGGCTGATACGCGGCCGGCAGGGCACCTGGTTTCTCCGGGACGCCGTCGGCTGTAATGGACGTATGGACGTCACCGTCGTCGGCAGCGGGCCCAATGGGCTTGCCGCGGCCGTCATTTGTGCACGCGCCGGACTGAAAGTCCAGGTGCTGGAGGCCCAGCCCACCTTCGGCGGCGGCGCCCGCACCCAGGTCGACGCCGAATACTCCGGCGTTTCGCACGACGTATGTTCGGCGGTGCACCCGTTGGCGATCGCGTCCCCGTTCTTCGCCGAATTCGATCTGGCCGCACGGGGTGTGCAACTGGCCATCCCGGAAATCTCCTACGCCAACCCGCTTCCGGACCGCCCGGCCGCGATTGCCTACCGCGATCTGCAGCGCACCTGTGCCGAGTTGACCGATGGCACGTCCTGGCGACGCTTTCTGGGCCCGTTGGTACGCGACGACGACGCGGTGGTGAACTTTCTGCTCGGCGACAAACGGTCGGTCCCCGGTTCGTTGCTCACCACGGCGCGGTTGGGCATGCGGCTCCTGGCTCAGGGCACCCCGGCGTGGGCCACGCTGGGGGGTGAGGATGCCCGCGCATTGTTCACCGGCGTTGCCGCCCATGCGATCACGCCGTTGCCGTCCCTCGCGTCGGCGGGCGCTGGATTGATGTTGGCCACTCTCGCCCATTCGGTCGGGTGGCCTGTTCCGGTGGGTGGCACCCAGCTGATCTCCGATGCGTTGATCGCCGATCTGCGCGCGCATGGCGGTGAGTTGACGGCCGGCGTCGAGGTCACGTCTGCGCCGGATTCGGTGACCATTTTCGACACCGCGCCCACCACTCTGCTTCAGGTGTACGCAGACACAATTCCGGCCGGTTACGCGAAAGCATTGCGCCGCTATCGTTTTGGCTCAGGCGTCGCGAAGGTGGATTTCGTGTTGAGCGGTGAAATTCCGTGGGCGGACACGCGACTGCGCAACGCCCCGACGCTGCATCTCGGCGGTACCCGCGCACAGATGGCGCGCGCCGAGGCCGAGATCGCCGCCGGCCGGCATGCGGAATCGCCGATGGTGCTCGCCTCGTTGCCGCACCTCGTCGATCCCGGCCGGGTCGACGAGGCCGGCCGCCGGCCGTTCTGGACCTATGCTCACGTGCCGTCGGGGTCCAACGTCGACGCCACCGAAACGGTGACGGCCGTCGTCGAGCGGTTCGCGCCCGGTTTCCGCGACATCGTGGTAGCGGCCCGCGCGGTGCCGGCGGCGGCGATGGCCGACCACAACGCCAACTACGTCGGTGGGGACATCGCGGTAGGCGGGGCGTCGGTTCTTCGGGCTACGCTGGGCCCGACGCCGCGGCTGAACCCTTGGAGCACACCGATTCCCAAGGTTTACCTGTGTTCGTCCGCCACCCCGCCGGGTGCCGGTGTGCACGGGATGGCGGGCTATTACGCGGCCCGCACCGTGCTGCGTCGTGAATTCGGCATCACTGAGATGCCCGGACTGGGCCCCGCAGCAGCGGATGATGCGACCGCAACGCGGTAGCGCGCTCAACCTCGGGTCGGTCGCCGGTACCGGCTCGAGGGTCGGGATACCGGGGATCGGTGCAGCGGACCTGGGCGAAGTCGTGCAACTCCCCGATGGGCGGTATGTCGCCATTTTCGGGGACGCGTTCGGCGGCGATCATGTCGGCGCCGAGCTGCACTACGCGTCGGTGGCGGTGCCGGTGGCGTTCGACGCCAACGATCGCCCGAGTTTCGGTGCTCCGCTGACCGGGCCGACGAACAGCCCGAATGTGTTGTTCCCCACTCCCCCACCGGCCCGCGGCTCCAACACACTGCCGGCGGGCAGCATCCGGATGCGCGACGGCACCACCTTCGTGATGGTCACGGGCACAACGAGTTTGCGGCCCGACGGCGGCTCCTGGCTGGTTCTGGTTACCAACGATCCCGGGTCGGGCTGGCCGCCGGTGCGCGGATCATGGCGCCCCTGGACACCCGGCGAACACGGAACCAGCCCGCTCAGCCACCCTACCCAGATCAGCGGATACCAGGCCGCCGACGGTTTCGTCTACATCGCCGCCGACTCGTTCGACCGCTCCCAGCCGGTAACCATGTATCGCGTCGCCGCGGGGCGGGTAGCCGACCGCGGCGTCTGGCGGCCCTGGACCGGTGCCGGATGGGGCGCACCCGGCAAGGTCGCCACCGTACCGATCGGCCGGGACCGGTTCGGTGAACTCAGCTTCCGGGAGATCGACGGCCGACCGGTGCTGGCCGGCTTCAACGCGTCCAACGGGCCCGGTGCGGTCGAGGTGCACGTCGGTTGCGGCAGCCCACCAGAAGTGCTCGCGCCGAACGCGTCTCGCACGATCGTCGTACAACAACACGATCCGGATCTACCCAACTTCGTCC
Source organism: Mycobacterium sp. NGS29 (assembly GCF_059812965.1). Lineage (NCBI taxonomy): Bacteria > Bacillati > Actinomycetota > Actinomycetes > Mycobacteriales > Mycobacteriaceae > Mycobacterium > Mycobacterium sp. NGS29. Next base: position 90,606 of record NZ_JCALDR010000004.1, on the reverse strand, counting down.
CGCAGAACTACGGGGGTTACCTTGTGCCGCTGCCTGGTTCAACGCTGGACAAGCTGAATCTGTTCGTCAGCCAGTGGCACACCCCCCACGATGGCCAGGGACGTCCGATCGGCCCACAGATCTACAACACCCAGCACATCGTCGTCAATGCCAACCGGGACCGGCCTACGCTGACCTCATGACCAAACTCGCGATCATTTACTACTCCGCCACCGGCCACGGCACCACGATGGCCAAGCGCGTCGCGGCCGCCGCCGAAGCCGCGGGCGCCGAGGTCCGGCTACGCCACGTGGCAGAGACCCGCGACCCCGACTCGTTCGCGCACAACCCGGCGTGGACGGCGAATTACGAAGCGACCAAAGACCTTCCAGCAGCCACCGGCGACGACATCGTGTGGGCCGACGCGGTGATCTTCGGTTCCCCCACCCGCTTCGCCGCCACGACATCGCAGTTTCAGACGTTCATGGACTCGCTCGGGGGTCTGTGGGCCCAGGGCAAACTGGCCGACAAGGTATACGCGGCATGGACGTCCACCGAATCACCACACGGCGGGCAAGAGACCACGCTGGTCAGCCTCTACATGTCGTTGATGCACTGGGGCGGGATCCTGGTGCCGCCCGGATACACCGACCCGCTGAAGTTCGTCGACGGCAACCCCTACGGGGTGAGCTTGGTCGCCAACCGCGAGAACATCACCGAGCTCGGCGAAGCCACGATCAACGCACTGGATCATCTGGCCCGGCGGGTGGTCTCGGTGGCAGGGCGACTGGCCGCCGGTTGAGCGGGCCGCCCGTCGCGCTGATGCGGCACCCAAGTCCGCCGAGCGTCACGCTGGAGCAACGATCGGCGCCGAACGCCACTCTGGCGTGACGCTCGGCCCGCCGAACGCCACTCTGGCGTGACGCTCGGCGCCCGAGGTGCGGTAGGGCTGCCCGCCGCTAGGCGGTCTCGGTGATCGGGCGGTCCACCCAGCTCATCAGATCGCGCAGCTTCTTGCCGGTGACCTCGATGGGGTGCTCGGCGTTCTCCTTGCGCAGCGCCTCGAGCTCCTTGTTGCCGCCCTCGACGTTGGCCACCAGCTTCTTGGTGAAGGTGCCGTCCTGAATGTCGCGCAGGATCGCGCGCATCCGCTCCTTGGTGTCGGCGTCGATGACGCGCGGGCCGGACAGGTAGCCACCGAACTCCGCGGTGTCGGACACCGAGTAGTTCATCCGGGCGATGCCACCCTCGTACATCAGGTCCACGATCAGCTTGAGTTCGTGCAGCACCTCGAAGTAGGCCATCTCCGGCGGGTAACCCGCCTCGACCATCACATCGAAGCCGGTCTTCACCAATTCCTCGGTGCCGCCGCACAACACGGCCTGTTCACCGAACAGGTCGGTTTCGGTCTCGTCTTTGAACGTGGTCTTGATGACGCCGGCGCGGGTACCGCCGATGGCCTTGGCGTAGGACAGTGCCAGCGCCTCACCGTTGCCGGTCGGGTCCTGGTCCACAGCGATCAGCGCGGGCACACCCTTGCCGTCGACGAACTGACGGCGCACCAGGTGGCCGGGGCCTTTGGGGGCGACCATCGCGACGGTGACATTGGCCGGCGGCTTGATCAGGTCGAAGTGGATGTTGAGCCCGTGGCCGAAGAACAACGCGTCGCCGTCGTTCAGATTGGGCTCGATGTCGTTGGTGAAGATCTCGGCCTGCGCGGTGTCGGGCGCCAGCAGCATGATCACGTCGGCCCACTTGGCCACCTCGGCGGGCGTGTCGACCTCGAGGCCCTGCTCCTCGACCTTGGCCCGCGACTTCGAACCCTCTTTGAGGCCCACCTTCACCTCGACGCCGGAGTCGCGCAGGCTCAGCGAGTGCGCGTGCCCCTGGCTGCCGTAGCCGATCACTCCGACCTTGCGACCCTGGATGATCGACAGGTCTGCGTCGTCGTCGTAGAACATCTCCAATGCCTCTGGCACGTCTCTATCTCCTTGTAGTTGGGCAGCGAAAAATCTACTTGGCGGTGCCGATGCCGCGCGAACCGCGGGCCATGGACACCACGCCGGATTGGACGATCTCCTTGATGCCGAACGGCTCCAACAGCCGCAGCAGCGCTTCGAGCTTGCCGCGGTTGCCGGTGGCCTCGACGATCAGCGACTCCGGGGACACATCAATCACATTGGCGCGGAACAGGTTTGCCGCTTCGATCACCTGACTACGGGTGCCCGCGTCGGCTCGCACCTTGATCAGCGCCAACTCGCGGTCCACCGAATTGTCGTTATCCTGCTCGACGATCTTGATCACGTTGATCAACTTGTTGAGCTGCTTGGTGATCTGCTCGAGCGGAGTCGCCTCGGCGGAGACCACGATGGTCATCCGGGACATGTCCTTCTGCTCGGTCGCGCCCACAGCCAGCGACTCGATGTTGAAACCGCGCCGGGAGAACAACGCCGCAACGCGGGCCAGCACGCCGGGCTTGTCTTCGACCAGCACCGACAAGGTGTGGGTCTTCGTCGAACCGGTAGCCATCAGGCGTGCCCTTCGGTGATGTCGTCGAACAGGGGACGAATCCCGCGCGCAGCCTGGATCTCGTCGTTGCTGGTGCCGGCGGCGACCATCGGCCAGACCTGAGCGTCGGCGCCGACGATGAAGTCGATCACCACCGGGCGGTCGTTGATCTCGCGCGCCTTCTGGATCATGTCGGCGACGTCTTCCTCACGCTCGCAACGCATTCCGACGCAACCCAGCGCCTCGGCCAGCTTGACGAAGTCGGGAATGCGGTGCGAGTGCGTGGCCAGGTCGGTCTGGGAGTACCGCTCCTCATAGAACAGGGTCTGCCACTGCCGCACCATGCCCAGGTTGCCGTTGTTGATCAGCGCCACCTTGATCGGGATGCCTTCGATGGCACAGGTGGCCAGCTCCTGGTTGGTCATCTGGAAGCAGCCGTCGCCGTCGATCGCCCACACCTCGGTGTCGGGCAACGCGATCTTGGCGCCCATGGCCGCCGGGATCGCGAAGCCCATGGTGCCCAGACCGCCGGAATTCAGCCACGTGCGCGGCTTTTCGTATTTGATGAACTGCGCGGCCCACATCTGGTGCTGTCCGACCCCGGCCACGTAGATGGCGTCCGGGCCGGCGATCTCACCGAGTTTCTCGATGACGTACTCCGGTCCGAGGCTGCCGTCGCTCTGCGGGTCGTAGCTCAGCGGGTAGGTCTTGCGGACCCCCTCCAGGTACTCCCACCAGCCCGTCATGTCGATGTTGCCGGGCACCTCGTAGTGGCGCAGCATCTCGATCAATTCGGTGATGACGTTGCGGACGTCGCCGACGATCGGCACGTCGGCGTGCCGGTTCTTGCCGATCTCGGCGGGGTCGATGTCGGCGTGGATGACTTTGGCCTCGGGCGCGAACGAGTCGAGTCGTCCGGTCACCCGGTCGTCGAAGCGGGTGCCGAGCGCGATCAGCAGGTCGCTGCGCTGCAGCGCCGCCACGGCGCCGACCGTGCCGTGCATGCCCGGCATGCCGAAGTTCTGCGGGTGGCTGTCGGGGAACGCGCCGCGCGCCATCAACGTGGTGACCACCGGGATTCCGGTCAGTTCGGCCAGCTGCCGCAGTTGCTCGGTCGCCTGACCGCGGATCACCCCGCCGCCGACGTAGAGCACCGGCTTGCGGGCGGCGGCGATCAGCTTGGCCGCCTCGGCGATCTTGCGGTTGTGCGGCTTGGTATTCGGCTTGTAGCCGGGCAGATCCATCCGCGGCGGCCAGCTGAAGGTGCACTGGCCCTGCAGCACGTCCTTGGGGATATCGACGAGAACAGCGCCAGGACGCCCACTCGCGGCGATGTGGAAGGCCTCGGCGATCACCTGCGGGATCTCGTCGCCGGTGCGCACCAGGAAGTTGTGCTTGGTGATCGGCATCGTGATGCCGGAGATGTCGGCCTCCTGGAAGGCGTCGGTGCCGATCAGCTGTCGTCCGACCTGACCGGTGATGGCCACCACCGGGATGGAGTCCATCTGTGCGTCGGCCAGCGGGGTCACCAGGTTGGTGGCACCCGGGCCCGAGGTCGCCATGCACACCCCGACGCGACCGGTGGCATGGGCGTAGCCGCTGGCGGCGTGACCGGCGCCCTGCTCGTGGCGGACCAGCACGTGACGCAGCTGCTGGGAGTCGAACAGCGGATCATAGACGGGCAGTACCGCGCCGCCCGGGATGCCGAAGATGACGTCGACGTCGAGCGCCTCCAACGATCGGATCACCGCCTGGGCACCGGTAACTTGGTGCGGCGCAATGCGTTTGGGCTGGCCCGTGGCCGGCTTCCGCGCGGCTTTGCCGGCATCGGAGGCGATGCTGGCCGCCTTCTCGGATGCGGGCGTGGGGGCCGGTGCCGGTGACTGCGTGGGTGCGCTCACTGTGTCCTCTTCGGGTGTTCTTCTTCGGCGTCTCGGGGCAAGAAAAAACCCCCGTCAGCTGGGCTGCTGTACGAGGGTCGCGTTGGTGCTCGATAGAGCTAGTCAGGCACCAACGCGCCGACTAAGTACTACGAGCATTCCAGACTTCATAGCGTCCGACGGTAGCCTTCGCACTGCTCAGCAGTCAAATCCCAGCGGCGATGCGATGATGCGTGGGTGGTTACCAAGTCGCCCGTCGTGCTCAAAGTGTCCCCGATGGCGCATCTCGCGGTGGGTTTCCTGACGTTGTGCCTGCTGGTCCCGGTACTGGCGTGGCCGCCAAGCGCTCCGGTGCTGGTGATCCCGGTGCTGCTGTCGGCGCTGATCGTCCGGCTGCGCACCGTGGCCGATGCCGACGGCGTGACGGTGCGGACCCTGCTCGGCAGCCGGTCGGTGGCGTGGGACGACATCGACGGGCTGCGGTTCCACCGCGGTTCCTGGGCGCGCGCGCACCTCAAGAGCGGCCCTGAGCTGCGGCTACCCGCCGTGACATTTGCAACGCTGCCGTTGCTGACCGAAGCCAGTGCCGGACGGGTTCCCAATCCGTACCGCTGATCAGGCGATTCGGTTGAAGCACTCCTCGATGTTGTCGAGTACGCCCGCCCGAAACGCGATGATGCGGGTGAAGCCGGCCGGGGTGTTGCCACCGTTGACGTCACTGGCGGCTACACCGTTCATCAACAACCCGATCAGCGCCTTGTCCAGGTCACCTGCCGTCAGCACCAGTTGCTTGCCGGAGGGGATCGAGACGGGCTGCGCCATGCCGCGCTGAGCGGCACCGGTCAGACACGCCGTCCGCACCGCGGTCATCGGCGTGTCCAGCGACAAACTCCGCTCGCGCTGCACCGCCAGCGCGTACCTCGAGGCGACGATGGACAGCGCGGTGTTGTCGCCCTGCAGCATCTGCGGATCGGTCATTCCTTTGCGGCCGCCGGGTTTGCCGATCTGCTGCAGGCTCGCCAGGTCGGCGATGACGGTGTTGCTCGCCGGGCAGTACGAGGCGCCCTGGGTGGGCTTGGCGTCCGAGCAGCCGCTGGACGTAAACGACAGGGTGGGCGGCGATTTCGGCGCAAACACCACGTTGAGGATGTCGACCAGCGTCTGAACGGTGTCTTCGTTCACGGTGACCTCGCCGGCCTCCGTGCCACCGGAGGAGCTTTCCTGCAAGGCCACCGGCAGGCCCTCACGGCGCTTCTTGATCTCGGAGGTGTCGATCTTGGCGCAGGTCCCCGACCCGCTGTCGAAGCCCATCTGGAACGCGCTGACCCGGTCGAACCCGGAGCCGTGCTCGGAGTCTTCGGACTCCTCGTATTCTTCCTCGTTCATGATCGGATCTGATGTCTTCAACATTCCGGCGATCACATGGCTCAACGCGTCGCCGGTGCTCAGCGTGAACCGTGACGAGTGGCCCGCCGCGACCCACTGCAGATAGACCCCGGCGAAACAATCCGCCTGCTGCTCCATGACGATCGTCGGGGTCCGCGAACTGATCAATCCCCCGTTGTGCTGCAACGAGTGCCCGAATTCGTGGGCGAGAATCCCGACCACCGCCATATCGCCGAAATACTTCTGCGCCGCGGGGAACAACTGGCCCCGGTCCCATTTGACGAGATTGCAGCTCGGCGAGTACGAGGCATTGATAGACCCGGCGGACCTGTTCCGGCAGATGACCGGACTGCGCGAATCGCGCGAGTCATAAGACCAGACTTCACTGACGGCTTTGAATGGACGTTTGGCGGCGTCGGGCCAATTCGCCTTCCAGAATTCTTCGATGTCATTGAGTGCCAACATGGACAACCGGTCGATTTCGCCGTTGTCGGAGTTTTTCACCGTCCCGGTCGGTTTGGGCGCGTTCAGGCGGGGGCCGCTGGGCCCCTCACTCAGCGGCAGCCCCCCGACTTCGGTGGGGTCGTAGACACCTGACACGGCCCGTCCACTGACCATGGTCGTCTTGCCCGACGAACTGCAGCCGGCCAGGGCCAGACACGTAATCGCGGTCACGGCAACAACTTTGCCCCACTTCGTGGCCCGCTTCACTTGCCGCCGTCCAACTGGGGCAGCCCCACCTCGTAAGTGCCGTCGTCATCTTTGAAAGTCACCTTCACCTGGCGCGACTTTCCGCGAACGTTGACGGTGCAGGTGAAACTCTCACCTTTGTCGACCGTAGGGTCTTGGCCGCCATTGCATTTGACGTCCTTGATGTCACCGGAGCTGTAACCGATGACCCGGTCCAACAGGACTTGTTGCACCTGCGCCTGCACATCGGCGACGGCGATTTTCTTGACGTCCTGATTCACCACCGCGGTCACGAGCACAACGACGATGACCACAATCAAGGCGGCGACAATTCCGCCGATAATCAGGATTGGTTTATTCTTCGATCCGCTTTTCTTCGGCAGACCGGGCGGCGGACTGGGCTGACCGTATTGCCCCGGGGGTGGAGCATATTGGCGCGCCGGCGGTTGACCGTATGGTCCCGGCGGGTGACTGTAAGGCCGCGGCGGCTGACCGTATTGCGGCGGTCGCTGTACCCACGGGTTGCCGGGCTGCGGGGGATATCCGGCCGGGCGCCGCGGATCCGGTCGCTGCGGCCAAGGCGGCTGGTTGTAATCGCGGGGTGTGCTCACCGTGACCCCCATGGTCGACCCGACACCGACTGAACCACCGTCGCACGGAGCGACAACGGCTCTCAGGCTAAGTTATCAGCGGCCGGCTGACGAGGAGAATCTGCCGAATCAAGCCAGCGGATTGACGCCGTTGAGCAGCACCCACACCGTGATACCGGCGGCGATCCCGCTCAGCAGCGCCACGAACGAGCCGATGAAAGGCCGGGTGGCCCAGCCGCGGCCCGCGTCCAGACCGTAACGACCGGGACCGGCCAGGATGACGGCGACAGCCATCACGATCAGGCTGATCTGGTATTCGTGCCCGTCGGGCAGGAAATAGGTGAACGTGTTCGAGCGCGGCCGGGCCGAGGCGCTGGCGAGCAACCCGTTGATCAGGAAGGCCAGTGCACCCGCGGCAGCGATCGGGGTGAACAGTCCCAGCACCAGCAGTACGCCTGCCACGATCTCCCCGCCGGCACTCACGTAGGCCAGGATGTCGGCGTGCTGGTAGCCGACGTCGATCAGCGAGTTCTTGAATGCGTGCAGACCTGAACCACCCCACCAACCGAACAACTTCTGCAGTCCGTGGGCGATCAACACCGCACCGAGTCCGATCCGCAGCACCATCAACCCGAAGTTCTGGGTACCGCGCCGCCCGGCGGTGTGCAGCCGATCTTCCTCGTCGTCGATGTCGATGGCGGCCGGCGCCACCGGCACCTGGCGGGCGGGCTGCGGCGAATGGACGTAGGGCAGCGGCTCCTGCGCGTCGAGCAGGTGGTACCCCGAGCCGCTCTCGCCGGCATCGAGGGGCGGGATGATGGTCGTGGTTCCGGTGTTGCCGAAGTTGGTGGAATACCCCGCCGGGGTCAAGTCGTCCTCGGGGTCAACCAGGCTGGCCGTAGCGGGACGGCTGGAGGTTGGCACTGCGGTACTGCCCGGCCGCTGCCAATGCGAATCATTCGAACTGGTCACGGGTGCCAGGGTAAGGGCAATTTCGCCGGAAGCTGGGATTTGAGCGGCGCTTCTGTCTGTTAAATCCGCAGTTCGGCCTATCGGCAGGCTGTCCCGACCACGATTTCCCGTAGCCTGTCGGTCATGCGATTACGGCGGTCGGTTCGGTGCGCGCTGGTGGCGCTGTCCGCCGCGGTGCTGGTGTCGAGCGGTTGCGCGCGGTTCAACGACGCCCAATCACAACCGTTCACCACGGCGCCCGAGCTCAAGCCGCAGCCCAGCTCGACGCCGCCCCCACCGCCCCCGTTACCGGCGACGCCGTTTCCGAAGGCATGTCCGGCACCCGGGGTGATGCAGGGCTGCCTGGAAAGCACCAGCGGTCTGATCATGGGGGTCGACAGCAAGACGGCGTTGGTCGCCGAGCGCACCACCGGCGTGGTCCGGGAAGTCTCCGTCAGCGCCGAGCCCAAAGTGAAGATGGTCATCCCGGTGGACCCGTCCGGGGACGGCGGCTTGATGGATATCGTGCTGTCCCCCACCTTCTCGCAGGATCGGCTGATGTACGCCTACGTCAGCACTCCCACCGACAACCGGGTCATCCGCATCGCCGAGGGCGACGTGGCCAAGGACATCCTGACCGGAATTCCCAAAGGCGCCACCGGCAACACCGGGGCGTTGATCTTCACCAGTCCGACCACCCTGGTTGTGCTGACCGGTGATGCCGGCAACCCGGCACTGGCCGCGGATCCGAAATCGTTGGCGGGCAAGGTATTACGTATCGAACAGCCCACCACGCTGGGTCAGGCGCCGCCGACGACGGCGCTGTCGGGCATCGGTTCCGGTGGGGGCCTGTGCATCGACCCCGTCGACGGGTCGCTCTACGTCGCCGACCGCACCCCCGGCGCGGACCGGTTGCAACGCATCACCAAGAAGTCCGAGGTCTCCACCGTGTGGACCTGGCCGGACAAACCCGGCGTGGCCGGCTGCGCGGCGATGGACGGCACCGTGCTGGTCAACCTGATCAACACCAAGCTCACCGTCGCCGTCAGGCTCGCAGCCAAGACCGGTGCGGTCACCGGCGAGCCCGACGTGGTGCGCAAGGACACGCACGGCCACGCGTGGGCGCTGCGGATGTCGCCGGACGGCAACGTCTGGGGCGCGACGGTGAACAAGACGGCCGGGGACGCTGAGAAGCTCGACGACGTGGTGTTCCCGTTGTTCCCGCAGGGTGGCGGATTCCCCCGCAACAACGACGACAAGACCTGACGGTCAGGGCACGTCGAGGGTGAACCTCAGGCCGTAGCGGCCGTTCGCATCGGACCGGCTGCCGTCGTGCAGGCGCTGCGGAGCTTCCTGGCCGGGATCGAGATCCTCGTCGAGATCGGACAGGTACAGCAGGTCCTCGGGGCCGTCGGGCGCCCACGCCGCGACCGGTTCCAGCAGGTAGGCCACATGATCGCCGACCGGGCTGCGGCTGTAGGTCCGCGCGACGAACCAGGCCGCCGCGTCATCGAGGATCGGCATTCCCGCCGGGCCGCCGCGCCAGGGACAGCGGGCGAAGGTCTCGGCGGCGCCGTCGCCGCGGCGCCCGAAAAGCTCAGCCAGCACCTGCTGGTTGCGCGGCAGGACATGCAGCGCTACATATTCCGACCGATTCGCCACCTCGTGGATGCGACTGTCCAGCGGCACACTGACCATGAAGCTGGGCGGTTGCACGCTGGTCTGGCTGGCGAAGGCGACCAGAGCTCCCGCCGGCTGACCGTCGGCCTGCGTCGTCATCACGAACGCCGGCGAATCCAGCATGGACATCAGGACGTCGAACGGTTCCTCGATCACCTCACCATGATGCGTGGTCGACGGCCCGTCCTGACGGTTTTTCTGGTGGATCGAAGGCCGGATTCATAGCGAATACCGAACAACGGGTTACGGGTCGTGGCCGGGTTTGACGTCGAGGACGTCGGCGAACCTCATGACCTGCACCTCGCTGTCGGCGAACCAGGCGTCGACGGGTTCGAGGAGATAGCCGGTGTGGTCGCCGAAGTCGATGCGTTCCACTGTCTTGCCGACCATCCAGGCCGCCGCGCCGTCCAGAATCGGCATGTCCTGCGGACCGTGGTGCCAGGCACAGTGCGCGAACTTGTCCAGCTCGTCGTCGGTTTCGCCGCCGAAGAGCCGGGCCAGGTTCATCTCGCGCTTGGCGAGGAGGTGCACGGCGAGGTGGTCCGAGCGCCGCGCCACGCCGAAAGTGTGGTTGGTGCGCGACAGTCCCACCAGGAACCGTGGCGGATCGATACCGACCTGGGTGGCGAAACCGACCAGGCAGCCTGAGCGTTCGCCGTCGGCCTGGGTGGTCACCGCGATCATGGCGGCGTCCATCAGCTCAGTCAGCCGGTACAGCCAGTCCTTGCCCACCCGATCATGATGTACCACCGGATCGTCGGCCGATCACGCGTGTCCGGGCCGGAAAGCCGCCTACCCCTGTCCGCACGCCGCCAGCACGAGCTCGCGCACCCGTGCGGCATCGGCCTGTCCCCGGGTGGCCTTCATCACCGCACCCACGATCGCGCCGGCCGCGGCCACCTTGCCACCCCGGATCTTCTCCGCCACATCAGGATTGGCGGCCAAAGCCTCGTCGACTGCGGCCTGCGTCACCGAGTCGTCGCGCACCAGCTCCAGGCCGCGCGCCGACATCACCTGTGCCGGTTCACCTTCCCCGGCCAGCACCCCTTCGACCACCTCGCGAGCCAACTTGTTGGACAGCTTGCCCTCCTCGACCAGCGCGATGACCGCCGCGACCTGGGCCGGGGTAATGGGCAGTTCGTCGAGCCCGGTGCCGGCCTCGTTGGCCTTCTGCACCAAGAAGTTTCCCCACCACGATCGTGCCTCTTTGCTTGCTGCGCCGTGCTTGACGGTCGCAGCGACCAGCTCCACCGCACCGGCGTTGACCAGGTCGCGCATCACCTCGTCGGAGATGCCCCACTCGTCCTGAATTCGCTTGCGGCTCAACCACGGTAGCTCAGGGATGGTGTGGCGCAATCTCTCCACGAGCTCGCGGCTGGGCGCCACGGGCTCGAGGTCGGGTTCGGGGAAATACCGGTAGTCCTGCGCGGTTTCCTTCGCGCGACCCGGGCTGGTGTAGCCGGCCTCGTGGAAATGCCGGGTTTCCTGGACGATTTTGCCGCCGGCCAGCAGCACGGCGGCCTGACGCTGCATTTCGTAGCGCACCGCCACCTCGACGCTTTTCAGCGAGTTGACGTTTTTCGTCTCGGTGCGGGTGCCGAATTCGGCGGCGCCCTTGGCCATCAGTGACACGTTGGAGTCACAGCGCATCGAACCCTGGTCCATCCGGACATCGGAGACGTCCAGCGATCGCAACACCTCGCGCAGCGCGGTGACGTAGGCCCGTGCGATCTGCGGTGCCCGGTCCCCAGCACCCACGATGGGTTTGGTGACGATTTCGATCAGCGGCACACCCGCCCGGTTGTAGTCGATCAGCGAGGTGGTGGCGCCGTGGATCCGGCCGGTCTCGCTGCCGATGTGGGTGAGTTTGCCGGTGTCCTCCTCCATGTGCGCGCGTTCGATCTCGACCCGCCAGGTGGTGCCGTCCTCCAGCGGCGCCTCCAGGTAGCCGTTGATGGCGATGGGCTCGTCGTATTGCGAGATCTGGTAGTTCTTGGGCATGTCGGGGTAGAAGTAGTTCTTCCGGGCGAACCGGCACCACGGCACGATCTCGCAGTTCAGCGCCAGCCCGATGCGAATGGCCGACTCCACCGCAACCTGGTTGAGCACCGGCAGCGACCCGGGCAGACCCAGGCATACCGGGCACACCTGCGTGTTGGGCTCGCCGCCGAACACGTTGGCGCAGCCGCAGAACATTTTCGTGGCGGTGGACAGCTCGACGTGCACTTCGAGTCCGAGTACCGGGTCGAACTGTGCGATGACCTCGTCATATTCCAGCAGGTCAGCCCTGGCAATCGTCATGGACACCGATCCTAACGGTGACTGCGGGGGCGGTCCCGCCAGCGTCAGCCGAAGAAGGCGGCGGCGTCGTCGTAACGGCTTTCGGGCACCAATTTGAGTTGACGTACGGCGTCGGCCAGCGGAACCCGGCCGATGTCCTGGCCCCGCAGCGACACCATCTGTCCGTACTCGCCGGCGTGCGCCGCATCGGCGGCGTTGACCCCGAACCTGGTGGCCAACACCCGGTCGTAGGCCGTCGGAGAGCCGCCGCGCTGGACGTGACCCAGCACGGTCACCCGCACGTCCTTGTTGATGCGCTTCTCCACTTCCGATCCGAGTTGGGCCGCCACCCCGGTGAACTTTTCGTGGCCGAACTCGTCAATGCCGCCTTCGCGCAACGCAATTGATCCTTCGACGGGCTTAGCGCCTTCGGCCACCACGCAGATGAAGTGCGAATCTCCGCGCTGGAAGCGACGTTTGACGAGACGACACACCTCCTCGACGTCGAAGGGTTGCTCGGGAATGAGCGTCATGTGCGCTCCGGAGGCCAGGCCGGCGTTCAGCGCGATCCATCCGGCGTGTCGTCCCATCACCTCGACCAGCATCACCCGCTGGTGGGATTCGGCCGTGCTGTGCAGCCGGTCGATGGCGTCGGTGGCCACCGTCAATGCGGTGTCGTGGCCGAAAGTGACGTCGGTGCAGTCGATGTCGTTGTCGATGGTCTTGGGCACACCGACCACCGGGACATTCTCCTGCGCGAGCCAGTGCGCGGCCGTCAGCGTGCCTTCGCCGCCGATCGGGATGAGCACGTCGATGCCGTTGTCGTCGAGGGTCTGCTTGACCTGGTCGAGCCCGGCCCGCAACTTGTCCGGATTCACCCGCGCGGTGCCCAGCATGGTTCCGCCCTTGGCCAGCAACCGGTCGTTGCGGTCGTCGTTCTTCAGTTGCATGCGCCGGTTCTCGAGCAGCCCACGCCACCCGTCCTGGAAGCCGACCACCGACGAGCCGTAGCGGGCGTCGCAGGTCCGCACGACCGCCCGAATGACAGCGTTGAGGCCGGGACAGTCGCCGCCGCCCGTCAGTACTCCGATGCGCATGGGTTCATCTTGCCCCGTGGCCCCGCTGATGGCGCGAGCAGACGCAGAATCGCATAGAAACCGCTGATTTCGTGCGATTCTGCGTCTGCTCGCCAGCCGTCGGAGCGGCCCTCAGACAGCGGTGGGCAGCGGCCCGCGGGCGGCTTCGTAGGCGGCTCCGACCCGGTAGAGGCGGTCGTCGGCGAGAGCGGGCGCCATGATCTGCAGTCCTACCGGCAGGTTGTCGTCCGGGGACAGCCCGGACGGCACCGACATTCCGCAGTGGCCGGCCAGGTTCAGCGGCAACGTGCACAAGTCGAACAGATACATGGCCAGCGGGTCGTCCACCTTCTCCCCCAGCCGGAAGGCGGTCGTCGGCGTGGCCGGCGAGACCAGCACGTCGACGGACCGGTAGGCCTCGTCGAGGTCGCGGGCGATCAGCGTGCGGACCTTCTGCGCCTGGTTGTAGTAGGCGTCGTAGTATCCGGCGGACAACGCATAGGTGCCAATCATGATGCGGCGCTTCACTTCTGGCCCGAAGCCGGCCGCGCGGGTCAGTGCCATCACTTCTTCGGCACTGTGTGTGCCGTCGTCGCCGACCCGCAAGCCGTAGCGCATCGCATCGAAGCGCGCCAGGTTGCTCGACACCTCCGACGGCAGGATCAGGTAGTAGGCGGGCAATGCGTAGTCGAAGTGCGGACAGTCCACTTCGCTGACCTCGGCGCCCAGCGATGTGAGCTGCTCGACGGCGGCTTCGAACGACCTGAGCACCCCGGCCTGGTAGCCCTCGCCGCTGTGTAGCTCGCGGACCACGCCGACCCGCACGCCGTTGAGGTCACCGCTCGCACCGGCCTTGGCGGCGTCCACGACGTCGGGCACCTCGGCGTTGATCGAGGTGGAGTCGCGCGGGTCGTGACCAGCGATCACCTGATGCAGCAGCGCGGTGTCCAGGACGGTGCGCGCGCACGGTCCACCCTGGTCCAGCGACGACGCGCATGCCACCAGCCCGTACCGGGACACCGTGCCGTAGGTGGGTTTGACGCCGACGGTTGCGGTCAGCGCGGCGGGCTGGCGGATCGAGCCGCCGGTGTCCGAACCGATGGCCAGCGGTGCCTGAAATGCGGCCAGGGCCGCCGCGCTGCCGCCACCGGAGCCGCCGGGGACGCGTTCGACGTCCCACGGGTTGCGGGTTGGGCCGTAGGCGGAGTTCTCGGTCGACGAACCCATCGCGAACTCGTCCATGTTGGTCTTGCCCAGGATCGGGATGCCCGCGGCCCGCAGCCGGGCGGTCAGGGTGGCGTCGTACGGCGCTTGCCAGCCCTCGAGGATCTTCGAGCCGCAGGTGGTGGGCATGTCGGCGGTGGTGAAAACATCCTTGAGGGCCAGCGGCACCCCGGCCAGTGCCGACGGCAGCTCCTCCCCGGCGGCCACCTTGTCGTCGACGGCGGCGGCGGCCGTCAGCGCGGCGTCGGCTGCGACGTGCAGGAATGCGCCGTACTGCGCGTCGGTGGCGGCAATCTGGTCCAGGCAGGCCCGGGTGAGCTCGGTCGACGACAGTTCTTTGGCGGCGATCTTGGCGGCCAGGGTGGCCGCGTCGAGCCGGATGATCTCCGTCACTGGCTCTCTCCGAGGATCTGCGGGACGGCGAAGCGCCCGTCGACGGCTTCGGGTGCCGCGGCAAGCGCCTGCGGCTGGGTCAAGGACGGTCGGGGCTCGTCCGGCCGGGTGACGTTGACGTCCTTGAGCGGGTTGTCGGTGGCTTCCACGCCGGTGACGTCGACGGCCTGGATCTGGCTGACGTGGTTGATGATGGCGTCGAGTTGACCGGCGAAACTGTCGAGCTCGGAGTCGGTCAGTGCAAGCCGAGCCAGCCGGGCCAGATGGGCCACCTCGTCGCGAGAGATCTGGGACACGAGCGAAAAGCCTAACCTCCGGCGACGATGCATCCCGGCACGGGATGTTGAGCAGCCGGAGGACGCGGCTGCGGCGTTACCCTCGTCATGGATCACACCGAGCATCGGATCGATAGTCGTGCGAACAGACCTCGGGCATTACCGCCTGCTCCGGCCGCTGGCCCGGTCGCGCTGCGAAGTGTACGAGGCCGAGAACACGATCAGCGGGCAGCGGGTCGCCCTGAAGATCCTGCCGACGCGCCGCGCGCCCGACACGCTGCGCGCGCAGTTGCGCCAGGACATGACCATCACGGTGCAGCTGCGCGACGAACCTCATCTCGTTCCCGTCGACGAGTGGGGCGAACTCGACGGCCGGTTCTACCTGCAGATGCCGCTGCTGGCCGGTAGCGATCTGCAGACCCTGCTGGACCGCGACGGTCCACTCGAACCGGCGGCAGCAGCCGATCTGGTGGATCAGCTCGCCGCGGCACTGGAGGCCGCGCACCGGGCCGGTCTGATCCACACCGGGATCGCACCGCAGAACATCCTGGTCGGGGACGACGGTTCGGCGTATCTGCTGGGTCTCGGTTACCGCGATTTCCTTGCGCAATGCGAGGCGTACGACGACGTTCTGGACCCGGGCCACACGCTCGCCGATGCCCGGATCGGTTGGCCCCCTGAACAGTTCACCGGCAACGGGCTGTCCGAGCGCGCCCATGTCTACGCCCTGGCCGCGGTGGCGTATGCCTGCCTGACCGGCGCGCCCGCCGACCGGGCCGGCACTGCGACGCCCAGCCAGCTGCGCGCGAGCCTGCCCACGGCCGTCGACGACGTGGTGAATCGGGGCATGTCCCGGGATCCCGCGGATCGCTTCGCCACTGCGACACATCTGGCCCACGCGATCCGCGACGCACTGGTCGAACCGCACGTCGACGAGCCGCCGGCTCAGTTCGGGCAGTATCGGTTGCTGCGGCGACTGCCGGGCCGGCGCCATGCGTGTTACGAGGCCGAGGACACCACCACCTCGGCGCGGGTTGCGGTGCAGATGTTCAGGGCACGCGATGCCGACGATCCCCTGGTGCGTCGGGTGAAGCGCGAGGTGAGCATGGCGACGCTGGTGCTGCGGCCGCTCGGGGAGCCACAGCTGGTGCTGGTCGATCACGTCGGTGAGGTCGACGGCCAGTTCTACGTGCAGCTGCCCTACATCGAAGGCGTGGCGCTGGGCACGTTGCTGGATCGGTACGGACCGCTGAGCCCGTCGCGGGCCGTGCAGGTCGTCAGCCACATCGCGGGTGCGCTCGACGCGGTGCACGGCGCGGTGCCGCTACCGGGAGCGGTGGTGCCGGATCGGATTCTGGTGAGCCGACACCACCTGGCTTACCTGCTGTGCGAACCGGTATTGCAGGACGACGATCCCGACTCGAGTCCCCTCGACACCGAACCGCCTGTCTTCGGGTATCTGGCTCCGGAACGCTTCCAGACCGGCGACCGCACCAATGCCGGGGACCGGTATTCGCTGACGTGCATCCTGTACGCGTGTCTGACGGGTGTGTCGCCGTTCGGCGGCAGCGCCGCAGAGCAGATCCGTGGACTGCTCGCCAACGACGCGCCCAGACCCAGCGAGGTGAACACGTGGGTGCCGCGCACCTTCGATGCGGTGATCGCGCGCGGCATGGCCAAAGACCCGCAGCAGCGCTACCAGAGCGCGGGAGAGCTGGCGGCGGCTGCCCGCGCAGCGCTGGAGTCGGTGGCAGCGCCGACGATGGAGGAAGCCATCCCGCTTCCTACCGCGGAGATCTCTGCGGTCACCGTCCCGCTGCAGCTGCCGGGCTGTGGCGTGTGCGGCCACGGCGTTGTCGTCGACAGCGGCCGGTCGCAGGCCGACGAGTTGTTGTGCGAGAGCTGCCGACGGCAGGGATTGCCGGGCGAGTTGGTTCGACGCCTGCAGGGCGCCTCGGACGAGCCGGTGACCGTCGCCGGTTTCGTGTTGCTGGAGACGCTGGACCGGGGCGGCGGACCCGGCCAGGTGTTTCGCGCCCGCAAGCAGGTCACCGGGGACATCTGCGTGTTGCGCGTGGTGGCGAAGACCGCGGTAGCCCCCGACGAGGCCCGGCGGTCGGCGCCATTGGCGGACCTGTCGGGCTTGCGCAACCCCAACGTCGTCGCCCTGCAGGAAGTCATACCGCTCGGCGAGTTCCTGTTGGTCGTCTCGGAATACTGCCCGGGTGACACGGTGCAGGGACTCGTCCGGCGGCTGGGCCGGCTCTCGGTCCGCCAGGCGATGTCAGTGGTCCTGCCGTGCCTGGACGGGATCGACGCGGCGCACAGCTTCATGCGCAGCGACGGCTCGATGGGCGTCATGCACCGCAACATCACCCCGGCCAGCCTGCTGCTGACCTGGACCGGCCCGCATCCGGTCACCAAGATCGCCGACTTCGGCTTCGCCACGCCGACACCGCCGGACCCGGAGTTCACCCCGCGGCCGCAGGTGGTCCGACCCGACCGCGCGGCCCGGGACGTCGACACCTGGCGGATGGGAGCCTGCCTGTACTACATGCTGTCCGGCGCCGCGCCCCGGCAGCCTTCGGACAGCAGAGATCCCGCCGAGGTCGTGATGAGCACGACAGCTACGCCGATCCGCCGGCTGAACCTCGAGGTGCCGCCGCGACTCGCGGCCGTGATCGACGACGCCGTGACCGACGCTCCGCACATCAGCATCCCGACGGCCAGCCACCTCGCGGCGGCGCTGCGCGCAGCGGTGCGCTTCAGCTGAGAGCCGACATGCCCTCGCGGCTCGGCTGTGCAACAGTGTTGGCCGTGCCGTCGTATCTGTTGCGCATCGAGTTGATCGACCGACCAGGCAGTCTGGGGTCGCTCGCGGTTGCACTCGGTTCGGTGGGGGCCGACATCCTGTCGTTGGACGTGGTGGAGCGCAGTTCGGGGTATGCCATCGACGATCTGGTGATCGAGCTGCCGGCGGGATCCATGCCGGACACGCTGATCACCGCCGCCGAAGCGCTGCCCGGGGTGCGGGTGGACAGCGTCCGCCCGCATACCGGACTGCTGGAGGCGCACCGCGAGCTGGAACTTCTCGACTTGGTGGCCGCGGCCGGTGGCCCGGAGGCAAAACTGCAGGTGCTGGCCGATCACGCTCCCCGAATCCTGCGGGTGGGCTGGTGCACGGTGTTGCGCAGCACACAGGGCAAGCTGCAGCGACTGGCCGCCAGCGCCGGAGCGCCGGAGACCCGCGCCGACGCTGCTCCCTGGTTGCCGATCGAGCGCGCCGCGGCGTTGGACGGTGGCGCCGACTGGGTCCCGCCGGCCTGGCGGGACCTGGACACCACCATGGCCGCCGCGCCGTTGGGTGACCCGCAGACGGCGGTGGTGCTGGGCCGGCCGGGCCCGGAGTTTCGCCCGTCGGAGGTAGCTCGGCTGGGCTACCTCGCAGGCATTGTCGCGACGATGTTGCGCTGACGACCTGCGACTCGGTCGTCCTGGTCGCGCTGTGGCGCTATATTGAGGTTCCCATCCAGGCGGGGCGAGACTTTGCTGCAAGCGCAGCGAACTGTGCGACAGGCAACGCGGCAAGGAACCGATGGACAGCTCCGCTCCTCTCAGTCTGAACGCGATCATCACCGCGGTCGCCACCAAACTCCTGGGTGCGACCACCGGCAACGCCGCGCAGATCAGCACCGAGGTGCTGGCCGACCTGGTGAGTTTCCTCGATGTCGACGTGAGTTTCCTGCGGCACAACGACCACAGCATTCATGCAACGGTGTTGGTGGCCGAATGGCCGCAGCGGCCGAACATCCCGGATCCGGACCCGCTGCACACCATCTACTTCGCCGACGCCGACCCGATTTTCGCGATGGCGGAAAACGCCAAGAAGCCGGTGCTGCTGCGGCCTGACGCCCAGAGCGACGTATACCGGCGAATCGTCGCGGAGGCCACCGGCATACCGGCTGTCTCGGCGGCGTGCTTCCCGTTGTTGTCCGGTGACGTCACCACCGGCGTGCTCGGTTTTGTGAAACTGGGCGACCGCCGGTGGGACGACGACGAGATCAATGCGATGACCATCATCGCCACAATGTTCTCCCAGGTCCAAGCCCGGATAACCGTCGAAGACCGGTTGACCTACCAGGCCGCGCACGACGACCTGACAGCGCTGCCCAACCGGCAGAGTCTGCTGGCGCACCTCGACGGGCGGCTGGCCGGCGATGACGGACCGGTGGCGGTGCTGTCCTTCAATCTCGACCGGCTCAAAGCCATCAACGACTATCTGGGCCGCGCGGCCGGGGACCAGTTCATCCGCGATTTCGCGACCGAGACCCGGGCGGCGTTGCAGGGTCGGGGCCTGATCGCCCGGGTCGGAGGTGACGACTTCGTGGTGGTGCCCACGGCGACGATGGACCTGGCGCAGGCGCGACGACTGGCGGAGGACCTCAGTGTTCGGCTCACCGACCACGTGCGGGTGGACGGCGAGATTCTCAATCGCACCGTCAGCGTCGGCGTTGCATTCGGTACGCCCGGCAAAGATTCCAGCCTGAGTTTGCTGCGGTACGCCGACGAGGCGCTGTCGGCAGCCAAGGCGTCCGGGGAGCGGATCGGCGTCTTCTCCCCCGAGATGCTCAGCCGGCGGGAGTTGCGCGCCGAGATGGAATTGCATCTGCAGCACGCCATCGAAACCGGCGCACTGACCGTCGTCTACCTGCCTGAAGTTCACATGGTGACGGGCAACATCCTGGCGGTGGAGGCGTTGGTGCGCTGGCAGCACCCGACGCGGGGGCTGCTGTTGCCCGACCTGTTCATTCCGGTCGCGGAATCGTTGAACCTGGCCGGGCAACTCGGTGAGTGGGTGCTCAACGCCGCGTGCGCCGACATGGCGCGCTGGCGGGCGGCCGGGGTGGGGGCCGCCACCATGCTGCGTGTCAATGTCTCGCCGGCCCAGCTGGTGGCGCACGACCTGGTGCGCGCGGTGGACCGCGCGATCAGCCGGTGCGGACTCGACGGCACCGCGATCGGCCTGGAGATCACCGAGAGCATGCTGATCAGAGACCTGGTCAGCACGAGAACGGTGCTGAGCGGGCTCACCGACATGGGGATCGACATCGCCATCGACGACTTCGGCACCGGGTTCAGCGGGATGGGCCTGCTCAGAACGCTGCCGGTGAGCACGTTGAAAATCGACCGGGGGTTCGTTCACGATTTGGAGACCAACAGCGACGATCTGGCGATCGTGCGCGCGGTCCTCGGCCTCGCTCAGGCGCTGGACCTCAACGTCGTCGCCGAGGGCGTCGAGACCGCAGGCGCGGCCCGAGCCCTGCTCGATCTGGGCTGCTTCCGCGCCCAGGGCTTCCTGTTCAGCCCGCCGCTGACCGCGGCGGCCACCCAGCGACTGCTGACCGTGGGCTCGGTGCGCACCGATTTCTGAGTGCGTTCAGTCGGCGCCGCCTTCCTCGACGGCCGGCCCCTCAGCCAGCAACTTTCGGAAACCGTCCTCGTCGAGCAGGGGCACCCCGAGTTCGACGGCCTTGTCGTACTTCGACCCGGGCGCGTCGCCGGCGACCACGTAGGAAGTCTTCTTCGACACCGAGCCGGCCGCCTTGCCGCCGCGGGACACGATGGCTTCCTTGGCCTCGTCGCGCGAGAAACCGGTCAGCGAACCGGTGACGACGATGGTCAGCCCCACCAGATTGCGCGGCACACTGTCGTCGCGCTCGTCGGCCAGCCGCACCCCGGCCGCCCGCCATTTCTCGACGATCTCGCGATGCCAGTCGACGGTGAACCACTCGGTGACCGCGGCCGCGATGGTGGGCCCCACCCCCTCCACCGCGGCGAGTTGCTCGGTGGACGCGGCGACGATCTCGTCCAGGCTGCCGAACTCAGTGGCCAGGGCGCGAGCCGCGGTCGGACCGACATGCCGGATCGACAGCGCCACCAACACCCGCCACAACGGCGCGGCCTTGGCCTTGTCCAGATTGGCCAGCAGCCGTTTGCCATTGGCCGACAGACCGCCGGCCTTGGTGCGGAACAAGTCGGTGCGCAGCAGGTCCTCTTCGGTGAGATCGAACAGGTCGCCCTCACTGTCGACCACATGCGCCCCCAGCAACGCCACACCCGCTTCGTAGCCCAGCCCTTCGATGTCCAGGGCGTTGCGGCTGGCGACGTGAAAGATCCGCTCCCGCAACTGCGCCGGGCAACGCTGGGTGTTGGGGCACCGGATGTCGGCGTCGCCTTCCTTGGCTGGCGCCAGCGTGGTTCCGCATTCGGGACACGTTGTGGGCATGAGGAATTCGCGCTCGGAGCCGTCCCGCAGATCGACCACGGGGCCCAGCACCTCGGGGATGACGTCGCCGGCTTTGCGGATCACCACGGTGTCACCGATCAGCACACCCTTGCGTTTGACCTCCGAGCCGTTGTGCAGGGTCGCCTGGGACACCGTCGAACCGGCGACCTTGACCGGTGTCATCCAGGCGAACGGCGTCACCCGCCCGGTGCGGCCCACATTGACCCGGATGTCGAGCAGCTTGGTCTGAGCTTCCTCGGGCGGATATTTGTAGGCGATCGCCCAGCGCGGAGCCCGCGACGTGGCGCCCAGCCGCCGCTGCAGGGCCACTTCGTCAACCTTGATGACGACGCCGTCGATCTCGTGGGCCACCTCGTGCCGGTGCTCACCCCAGTAGTCGACGCGCTCTTGCACGCCGTCGAGGTCGTCGACCAGCGCGGTGTGGTCCGACACCGGCAGTCCCCATGCCTTGAGCGCCAGGTACGCGTCGTGCTGGGTGGGCGGGCGGAAGCCTTCGGTGTGGCCCAGGCCGTGGCAGATCATCCGCAGCTTGCGGCGCGCGGTGACGGCCGGATCCTTCTGGCGCAACGATCCCGCTGCGCTGTTGCGCGGATTGGCGAACGGCGGCTTGCCGTCTTCGACGAGGCTGGCGTTGAGCGCCTGGAAATCATCCACCTGGAAGAACACCTCACCGCGTACTTCGAGCACGTCGGGGACCGGGTAACGATCGTCGGCGGTGAGCCGGTGCGGGACGTCGTCGATGGTGCGTGCGTTGTTGGTGACGTCTTCGCCGGTGCGCCCGTCACCCCGGGTCGCCGCGCGGGTCAACCGGCCGTTGCGGTACACCAGCGACAAGGCCACGCCGTCGATCTTGAGCTCACACAGGTAGTGCGCCGCGTCGCCGACCTCGGCGTGCACGCGGGCGGCCCAAGCGGCCAGTTCCTCGCTGCTGAACGCGTTGTCGAGGCTGAGCATCCGTTCCAGGTGCTCGGCGGCTTCGAAGTCGGTGGCGAATCCGGCGCCGCCGACCAGCTGGGTGGGCGAATCGGGAGTACGCAGCTCGGGATGCTCGGTCTCGAGCGCTTCCAGCTTGCGCAACAACACGTCGAACTCCGCGTCGGTGATGATCGGCGCGTCGCGCACGTAGTACCGGAACTGGTGTTCACGGACCTCCTCAGCCAGGTCCTGCCACTTCCGCAGGATTTCGGGGGCAGTCTGGTCGGCTGCTGAGGAGCTCACTCTCGCAGGCTAACCGAGCGCTCCGACACGTCGCCCGGCAACAGACCGCCGCAGCTGGACAGGTCCTCGGACGGTCCGACTACAGTTTGACGATGGCACCGCGACGCCCACCGACCCGGGCGGCAGCCGAGGCCGGCAGGCCGGTGGCGGGCGACGATCTCGAAGACCGCATCCTCGACGCAGCGCTGGCGGAGTACATGGACTTCGGCATCCATCGGTCGAGCATCGACAGCGTGGCCAGACGACTCGGTGTCGACCCCAGGACCGTGACGCAGAAGTTCACCAAGGCTTCGCTGGCCGACGCGGTGATGGTGCGCGAGGCGCGGCGTTACCTGGCCAACGTGGGCCAGCGCATCGCCGGGGACACCCTCCGCGCCCGAGTCGAGGAAGGTTTCGTCGCCGGCGTCTCCCGTCGCCGCGAACAGCACATCCTGCAGGCGCTGCTCGACCGCGACCCGGTGGCGGCGATGGCATTCCTGGTAGGTCCCGACGCGGGCCGGCTGCTGGAATACGCGACCGAAGTCACCCGCAAAGCACTCGCAGAGGCGCCGGACGCGTCCGCGTACACCGCGGCCAGCCTGGACGCCGCCGCGCTCGCCACGATTCGGCTGGCGCACTCGATGTCCAACGCCCCACCGGATCGCGAGATGGACGACCACTATCTACGCTCGATCGCCCGCAGCGTCCTGCTGCCGATCCTGATGCCGGTCTGCCGCTAGTCGCCGATCTGGTCGGGATCGTCGGCGAACGCTTCAGCGGCCCGGCGAGCAAGCTCAATGGCAGTGCGCGCCCACTCCGACGTGGCGTCCGCCAGGCCGCAAGCCGGAGTGACGCCCACCCGGTCCCGCAAGGCCGCACGCCCGAACCCGAGCCGGTCGACCACGCCGACCAGGGCGACCGCGACCTCCTCGGCGGACGGCCGCCGCTCCGGGGCGGCAGCGGGCACCACGCCCAGCAGGATGCCACGACCCGAGTCGACCAAGGCCGCGATGGCGTCCAAGTCGGCGGCCTTGAGCGTGCCGACATCCACCGACACCGCGCTGAACTGACTGCGCTGCAACAGATTCCAAGGCAGGTCCGGGGCACAGCTGTGCAGCAGCGCGTCCCCGCCGACCGCCTGCACGCAGGTGTTCAGCAGGTCGGCGGCAACAGTTTCGTCGAGCGGGCGGACCGGACTCAGTGCCGTCACCCCGGTCAGGCCCCCGCCCAGTGCGGTCGGCAGCGTCGGTTCGTCGAATTGGACCACCACCGGCGTGTCGAGGCGGCGCGCCAGCGTCGCGCGATGGCGGGCTACGCCCTCGGCCAACGAAGCGGCCAGGTCCCGTAGTGCGCCGGGATCGGTGATCGCGCGGTGGCCGTTGCTGAGCTCCAGCCCGGCGGCCAGCGTGACCGGTCCCGGAGCCTGCACTTTGACCACCCGGTCGCCACCACGCAGACCTGCTGTTTCCCAGGCCTCCTCCAGCGCATCCATGTCCTCGTCCAGCAGGCTGATCGCGCGGCGCGTCACCGCGCCCGGGCGCGCCACCACGCGGTAGCCGCGCGGCACCGTGTCGACGGCAACGTCGACCAGCAGCGCGCCCGCGCGTCCGATCAGGTCGGCACCCACTCCCCTGCCAGGCAACTCGGTCAGATGGGCCATCGCGCCCGCCAGTTCGCCGACGACGACCTCTGCGGCCCGGCGCGCGACAGTCCCGGGCCAGGAGCCGATCCCGGTGGCCTTGACCGGCAGGTCCGCGAAAACACTCACCGGCCAACCGTATTCGACTTCGCTTTGCGCACCGGCTGGCAGGGGTGTTTAGTGCGTTGCACGGGTCACGATTTTCCGTCGGCAACAGGCGGCGCGCGGGTAGGTTTGGCGCAGAAGGGTGGCAGATGGCCAGACTGCTGTGGTGTTGCGCGCTGTTGCTGACCGCCGCGTGTACCCGGGTGGTGGCCGGCGAAGCGTTGCCCAAGTTCGGCGCCGTCCCGGTCGGGGTGCTCGACGCGGGCGCGGTGCTGCTGGACCAGTCGCGGATGCGCGCCATCACCGGCGCGGGTGAGCATCTGACGATCATCCCGTCGATGGACGGCAGATACCCCGTCGACGTCGACAGCCTCGCTGCCACCGCACCGCCGGAGTGCCGCTTCGTGTTCGCCGAGACCGCCACCTTCGGCCCGGAAGTGAAGGCGTTTCACAAGACGACGTTTCAGGACCCGCCACAGGGCCGGTTGATCTCGGAGGGCGCGGCGAGCTACACCGACACCGACACCGCCCGACGCGCGTTCGACGCGTTGGTGGCCACCGTCGACAGTTGCGCGGCCAGTTCGATGGGCTGGCTGCTCGTCGACGAGTGGAAGGCCGGTGCCGACTCGCTGCGGATGCGGCCGGGCAACTGCGGCCGTGACTACCGGGTGCTCTCGGTGGCGTTGCTGGAAGTCACCTTCTGCGGCTTCCCGGAATCGGTGTCGGAGATCGTGCTGACGAACATCGCTGCCAACGTGCCCGGCTGACCATCCGGCCGCCCGATCACGACCCCCGGGACGTAGCCGCGATAGTCGCGCTGCCGATCACCTCGTCGCCGTCGGGGTCGGGACGGTAAAGCACCAGGGTCTGCCCGCGCGCCACCCCGCGCAACGGGGCACGCAACTGCACGACGAGTTCGTCGTCCACCAATTCTGCTACCGCACTGGTGATTTCACCGTGTGCCCGGACCTGGACCTCGCACTCGATCGGGCCGGACGGCGGGTGGCCGCCGGTGAAGACCGGCTCCCGGCCGGTCACTGCCAGCACGTCGAGGTCGGCCACGTTGCCGACGTGCACCGTCGCGGTGTCGGCGTCGATGGCCGTCACATACCGCGGCCGGCCGTCCGGGCCGGGTCCGGCGATGCCCAGCCCCTTGCGCTGCCCGATGGTGAACCCGTGCACGCCGTCGTGCTCGGCCACTACGGTCCCGTGCTGGTCCACCACGCTGCCCGGACGGACGCCGATCCGGGCGCCCAGGAACGCCTGGGTGTTGCCGGACGGGATGAAACAGATGTCGTGACTGTCCGGTTTGTCGGCGACGGCCAGGCCACGGCGCGATGCCTCGGCGCGGATCTGCGCCTTGGGGGTGTCGCCGATCGGAAACGCCGCGTGCCGCAATTGCGCGGCACTGAGCACGGCCAGCACATAGGACTGGTCCTTGGCGCGGTCGACAGCGCGGCACAGTCGGCCGTCGGCGAGTCGCGCGTAATGCCCGGTGACAACCGTGTCGAAGCCGAGTGCCAATGCACGCGCCGACAGTGCCGAGAACTTGATCTGCTGATTGCACCGCACGCAGGGATTCGGAGTTTCCCCGCGGGCGTAGGACGCCACGAAATCGTCGATCACATCCGCCTGGAACTTCTCGGCGAAATCCCAGACGTAGAACGGTATTCCGAGTACATCGGCCACCCGGCGCGCATCGGCGGCGTCTTCCTTGGAACAGCAGCCCCGGGATCCGGTGCGCAGGGTGCCCGGCGCGGTTGACAGCGCCAGATGCACGCCCACGACGTCATGTCCGGCATCGACCATGCGGGCGGCGGCGACCGAGGAGTCGACGCCACCGCTCATTGCGGCGAGGACCTTCATTACGAAAGCCCCGCTGCGGCCAAAGCCGCCCGGCGCGCCCGCGCCACCGCGGCGGGCAGCACCTGCAGCGCGGCATCGACGTCAGCGTCGACGCTGCTGTGCCCCAACGACAGTCGCAACGACCCACGGGCACTGGCCGGATCGGCGCCCATCGCGAGCAACACGTGCGAGGGCTGCGCGACACCGGCCGTGCAGGCCGACCCTGTCGAGCATTCGATTCCGTTGGCGTCCAACAGCATCAGCAATGCGTCGCCTTCACACCCGCGAAAGGTGAAGTGCGCGTTGCCCGGCAGTCGCAGCGGATCGAGGGCGCCGTTGAGGTGAACGTCGTCGATCTCGGCGAGCACACCCGCCACCAGGCGATCGCGCAATGCGCGCAGCCTCGCGCTATTGGCTTGCAGTCCGTCCACGGCGAGGCGGGCGGCGGTGGCCATTCCGACCGCCCCCGCGACATCCGGTGTGCCGGAACGGATATCGCGCTCTTGACCGCCGCCATGCAATTGCGGCACACAACTGACGTCGCGCCGCAGCAGCAGCGCACCCATCCCCGGCGGGCCGGCGAACTTGTGCGCGGCCACGCTCATCGCCGACAAGCCGCTGGCCGCGAAATCGACCGGCAACTGGCCGACGGCCTGGACAGCGTCGCTGTGCATGGGAACGCCGAATTCGGCGGCGACCGCGGCCAGCTCGGCGACCGGCATGACCGTGCCGACCTCGTTGTTGGCCCACATCACCGATACCAGCGCCACGTCTTCGTGGGTCTCTAGCTCCGCGCGCAGATCGGCGGCGGACACCGAGCCGTCGGGCGCGGTCGGCAGCCAGCTCACTTCGGCGCCTTCGTGCTCGGCCAGCCAGTTCACCGAGTCCAGCACCGCGTGGTGTTCGACCTCGGTGGTGATGATGCGCCGCCGGCCCGGCTCCGCGTCGCGGCGGGCCCAGAAGATCCCCTTGACGGCCAGGTTGTCGCTTTCGGTCCCGCCGGCGGTGAACAACACTTCGGAGGGACGCGCGCCCAGCTTGTCGGCAACCAGCTCACGGGACTCTTCGACCCGGCGGCGCGCCGCCCGGCCCGCGGTGTGCAGCGACGCGGCGTTGCCGACGGTGCCCAGGACGGCCGTCATCGCCTCGATGGCGGCGGGGTGCATCGGGGTGGTGGCGGCGTGATCGAGGTAGACCATGACCCGGCTTACGATACCGGCCTGTCCGGGCGACGACGCAGGCCGCAGCGGCCGCAGCCGGCCGTAGGGTGAAGAAGTGCCCAGCCCAGCCCCGCCCGCGCAACCCGAACTGCCGTGACCGACCGATCCGAGGCTGACTCCGCCCGGGAAACCCGGCGCTGGTGTTTTGCCGACCAACTCGGCCCGCACTTCCTCGACAGACCCGATCAGCTCGCGCTGCTGATCGAGTCCAGGGCGGTGTTCGAACGACGGCGTTTCCATCGCCGCAAGGCCCATCTGGTGCTCTCCGCGCTACGGCATCGCGCCGCCGAACTCGGCGGGCAGGCCGTGTTCCTGCAGACCCGCACCTACCGTGAAGCCCTCGCACAGGTTGACGGCCCGCTCAGCGTATGCCAGCCCACGTCGTGGGCCGCGGACCGATTCGTGCGTTCGCTGCCGTCGGTCGAGGTGTTGCCGGCCCGCGGCTTCTGCACCACCGGCGACCAGTTCGAACGGTGGGCGGGCGGGCAGCGCACGCTGCGGCTGGAGAACTTCTACCGCAGCGCGCGCCGCCGGTTCGATCTGCTGATGGACGGCGACGAACCGGTCACCGGTCGATGGAACTTCGATGCCGACAATCGGGAGCCCGCGCCGAAGAACGAACCAGCCCTGGGGGTGCCCGCCCCGTGGCGGCCCGACGAGGACGAGATCGACGAACAGGTCCGCGCGGATCTGGACCGCTGGGAACGCGACGGCGAGGTCGCGTTCGTCGGATCCGACGGCCCCCGCGAATTCGCCGTCACCGCAACCGAAGCCCAGCAGTCGCTCGAGGTGTTCCTCCGGGATCGGTTGCCGCACTTCGGTCCGCACGAAGACGCCATGCTCGCCGGTGACCGTTTCATGGCGCACAGCCTGCTCTCGGCCCCGATGAACCTGGGCCTGCTGGATCCGCTGCAGTGCGCCTATGCCGCCGAGGACGCCTACCGGGACGGCACTGCGCCGTTGGCAAGCGTGGAGGGTTACATCCGCCAACTCATCGGCTGGCGCGACTACATCTGGCACGTCTATTGGCATTTCGGCCGAAATTACCGCCGCCGCAACGCATTACAGGCCCACGCCGCTCTCCCGGACTGGTTCGCCGAATTGGACGCCGACGCCGTCGAAGCGCACTGCCTCAGGGACGTACTGGCCCAGGTCCGCGACCACGGCTGGGTGCACCACATCCCGAGGCTGATGGTGCTGTCCAACTATGCGCTGCAACGGGGTTGGCACCCGAGTGCGGTCACCGACTGGTTTCACCGTTGTTTCGTCGACGGCTACGACTGGGTGATGGTCGCCAATGTCGTTGGCATGTCATTGCACGCGGACGGCGGGTTGATGGCGACCAAGCCGTACGCCGCGGGCGGGGCATACATCAACCGGATGAGCGACTATTGCGGTGGCTGCCGGTATCGTCCCGGTGTCCGCGTCGGCGACGACGCCTGCCCGTTCACTGCCGGGTATTGGTCGTTCCTGTCCCGGAATAGCGAAGCGCTGCAGGGCAACCACCGGATGAAGCAGCCGCTGGCCGGCCTGGGCCGGCTCAAGGATCTCGACGAAGTACTGGCCCAGCAGCGTGCAATGGGCAATCGCCCACCTTAATTGGCGGCCAGTAGCAACTTTTCGATGCGATGCAGCGCCAGCGCACACACCGTCAGGTAGGCCGACGCCCACCACGGCGCGCTGAATGTGACCCGCGCTCCGCCCTCGGTCGGGTCGACGCGGTGTGACGTCGCGGGGATACCGGCGACCTTCCACGCCCAGAATCTGCCCGGCTGGAACTCGGTGATCAGGAACGGCACTCGCACCAGCAGCGATGTCTGAACCACACCCGTTGCTCCCAGCGCGAGCTCGGAGTACAGCGGGTCCAGTTCGGCGCCGCTGATCGAAGGCCCCCATTTGGGCCATGCGTCCAGATCGACCAGGAGCTGCCAGGCCGCCTCGGGCGACGCGGATATGGTTCGGTGCACACTGAGCATCTGCAGGGGTTTCCCCGCTGCGCGGCTACCAACCGCTCGATCCCGCAATTCCCTTGAACGGACCGGCAATCCGGCTGGTGATCCAGCCGCCGTAGAAGCCGCCGGGTTGCGGAGTCACCTCCTCGCCGTCCACCGTGCACCGGTCCACCCGGGCCGCCAGCACCGCGATCGCGTGCGCGATCGCGGCGAACGGCGCTGTCGGCCGCTCGTAGGTCCATGCCGCGCCCGGTGCCTGCCGTTGGGCGGTCACCAGGTCGAAGTAGCTGGCCCGGCCCTTCCATTCGCACCAGGACGCCCCGGGGGCCGGATGTAGCGCGCCCTCGACGAAGGCCTCGCGGGGCAGGTAGTACGTCGGCGGGTGACTGGTCTCCAACACCCGCCACGAACGGGTTGCCCTGGCGATGGTCTGACCACCCAGTTCGATGGTTATCGAACCGGTGAAAACGTCCAGCCGCGGCGGCCGCGGATAGTCCCACACCGATTCCTGTCCGGGTCCCGCAGGATCGGGCTGCGGCCAACGACTCAGCACCATCGCCCCATTGTCCATGCGACTACGCCGTCAGCGCGTATCCGTGACCCTGACCGACGGTCTCGGTGGGTCCCCGTACCGCGGACTGGCACCGTCGGGCCAGTGCCCGCCGGTCCGCACCCGGCAGTTGCAGGGATTCCACCCGCACCCTGGCGATCGTGCGGCGCACCTGAACCACCCGGTAGACCGATCGCAGCAGGGTGTCGCTCCCGACGAAGGCCGGCGCGGTCGACACGCTGCCGTCGATGTCGTGATAGGTCAGCCGCAGCGGCTGCACCGGACGGGCGGCGTCGATCGCGGCCTGGAACATCGCCGGGTAGAAGCTCCCGTAAGCCAGACCGCACCACGTGGTGCCCTCCGGGAAGGCCACCACCGTGTGACCGGCCCGCAGCCGGCGCGCCACGGCGTCCACCACGCCGGGCAGCCGTCGCAGACTGGTCCGTTCGATGGGGATGATCTGCAGGATGCGGGCCACGATGCCGGTCGCGGGCCCGCTGAACATGTCGGCCCGGGCCACGAACGAGCCGGGCAGCACCGCACCGATGGCGAAAATGTCCAGCCAGGACACGTGGCTGCTGACCACCAGAACGCCCCGTAGATTTCGGATGGGGCTGCCCGACACCGTGATTCGCACGCCGAGGACGCGCAATGCAAGTCGGCAGTAGGCGCGCTGCAGATGCGTGCGACCGGGTAGCGGCACGCCCAGCAACGGCAGGCCCGGCGCCAGCAACAGCAACAACGCGATCCGCAGCGCGACCCGCAGATGAACCCGAATCGACTGTGGCGCAACGGAAGCACCCGAACGTACACAGCTTGCGTCGCACGATGCGCGGGGCAACCAGGAGTGCCCGGCCGGGGCGAGCTGGGTCACCGGCCGGTCCCCGCGCCCAGTTGCGCGACAGCCGAAACCGACCGCAGCCGTTTGAGATAGCGGGTGTCGGCGTCCTTTTTGCCCAGCAGTACGCAGAAATCCCCGACGCCGAAGTCCGGGTCGTGGGCGGGCTCGCCGCAGACCCGGGCGCCCAGGCGCAGGTAACCCCGCATCAGCGCCGGGATCGCCGGGCGGGCCGGCGGTGTGATCTCGCCGAGCCCTTTGCCGTCGATGCGCACCGGCCGGTACGGCCGAACCCGGTACTGCGCGGCGTGCCGGGCGAGCACGAAGTCACGCACGCCGCGAAGCTGGCTGCCGGGCGCCTCGCCGTCGGTGTCGATCGGCACCGATACGCAGCCGGTGACGTGGTCGTAGTCACAGCGATCCAGATAGGCCAGAATCCCCGCCCACATCAGCAGCACCACGCCGCCGTTGCGGTGCCCGTCGCGCACCGCCGCGCGGCCCATCTCGACCAGCGACGGACGCAGTGCATCGAAGGCGCGGACATCGAATTCCGTTGCGGTGTACAGGCCGCCGGCGGCGATGGCACCGGCCGGTGGCAACATCCGGTAGCAACCCACCAGTTCGCCGGTGTCGTCGTCGCGCACCAGGAGGTGGTCGCAGAATTCGTCGAACCGGTCACTGTCGCGGCCGTCGCAGGCCGCGGGTAGCGAGAAGCCCGGGGTGCTGCTGAACACGTCGTAACGCAACCGTTGTGCCGCTTCGATGAGGCTGGGATCGGTGGACAGCAAAAGGGAGTAGTGCGGGCCGGCGGCCGACCCCGCCCTGGTCGAAGCCGCCCGACCACGTTGTTTTTCACTGGGTATGAGGACAGAAGCGATACTCATGCCAACAACGTGGCGTAGCCGTTCAGCTAATCGGCATCGGCGTGCTGACGGGTCGGTGCACGTCAGATGACGAACAGACGCAGAATCGCCCCGGAAAAGATGTTCCGGGGCGATTCTGCGTCTGCTCGCGCAGGGGAGTGTTAACCCTTGCGGGCCTTGATTCCCTCGGTCAGCTGCGGGGCCACCTTGAACAGGTCGCCGACCACGCCGTAGTCGGCGATCTCGAAGATCGGCGCTTCTTCGTCCTTGTTGACCGCGACGATGGTCTTGGACGTCTGCATGCCGGCCCGGTGCTGGATCGCTCCCGAGATGCCCAGGGCGATGTACAGCTGCGGCGACACCGTCTTGCCGGTCTGGCCGACCTGGAACTGGCCCGGGTAGTAGCCGGAGTCGACGGCGGCGCGCGAGGCACCCACCGCGGCGCCGAGCGAGTCGGCCAGTTCCTCGACGACCTTGAAGTTCTCCTCGCTGCCGACGCCACGGCCGCCGGACACCACGACGGTGGCCTCGGTGAGCTCCGGCCGGTCACCGGCTACCGCAGGCTCCCGCGAGGTGATCTTCGTCGCGTTCTCGGCCGGCTCGGGCACGTCCACATTGACCACCTCACCGGCGCCGTCGGACGGCTCGGCGTCGATGGCGCCGGCCCGGACCGAGATCACCGGGGTGTCGCCGTTGACCTGCGACTCGACCGTGTAGGCCCCACCGAAGATGGAGTGCACGCCTTTGCCGCCCTCCTGCACGCCGACCACGTCGACCAGCAGGCCCGACCCGATGCGGGCCGCGAGTCGACCGGCGATCTCTTTGCCGTCGGCGTTGGAGGAAACCAGTACCGCGGCCGGTTGCGACGACTCCGCCAGCGACGCCAGCACGTCCACGTACGGCGTGATCAGGTAGTTGTCCACCACCTCGGACTCGGCGACGTAGATCTTCTCCGCACCGGCGGACTTCAATCCGTCGATGAGCGGCTCGGCCGTGCCCGGCGCACCGATGACGACGGCGGCCGGTTCGCCCAATGCGCGCGCTGCGGTGATCAACTCGGAGGTGACCTTCTTCAGCGCACCCTCGGCTTGCTCGACAAGCACCAATACTTCAGCCATGAATTTTCGCTCTCTCGTTTCGTGGAGTTGCGTCAGATGATCTTTTGACCGACCAGGTACTTGACGATGTCGTTGCCG
This sequence comes from Mycobacterium sp. NGS29, assembly GCF_059812965.1. Taxonomy (NCBI): domain Bacteria; kingdom Bacillati; phylum Actinomycetota; class Actinomycetes; order Mycobacteriales; family Mycobacteriaceae; genus Mycobacterium; species Mycobacterium sp. NGS29. Next base: position 57,982 of record NZ_JCALDR010000004.1, on the reverse strand, counting down.
CCCTCGCCCTCGTCGGTGACTTTCTCACCGGCGGTCTTCGGTGGCTTCGGGGTGGACGACGTGACCGTCGAACCGGCGTTCTCCAGGCCCACCTCGTCGGGCTCGACGCCGATCTCGGCGAGCGTGAGCACGGTGACTTCCTTCTTCTTGGCGGCCATGATGCCCTTGAAGGACGGGAAGCGCGGCTCGTTGATCTTCTCGTTCACGCTGACCACCGCCGGCAGGGTGGCTTCCAGGGCAAAGACGCCGTCGTCGGTCTCGCGCTCGGCCGTCACCTTGTCGCCCTCGACGGCGAGTTTCCGCACGTGGGTGAGCTGCGGCAGGCCCAGGTACTCGGCGATGATGGCGGGCACGGCGCCGCCCGAGCCGTCGGTGGCCTCGTTGCCGGCGATGACCAGCTCGGTGCCCTCGATGGTGCCCAGTGCGCGGGCCAGCGCCCATGCTGTCTGCACCACGCAGGAACCCTTGAGGCCGTCGTCCTTGAGGTGAACGGCCTTGTCGGCGCCCATCGACAGGGCTTTGCGGATCGCTTCGGTCGCGCGCTCCGGGCCGGCGGTCAGCACGGTCACCGAGCCTTCGCCGCCCTCGCGCTCGCGGATCTGCAGGGCTTCTTCCACGGCGCGTTCGTTGATCTCGTCCAGGACTGCGTCGGCGGCGTCGCGGTCCAGCGTGTAGTCGCCGTCGGACAGCTTGCGCTCCGACCAGGTGTCTGGGACCTGCTTGATCAGGACCACGATGTTCGTCATGAGTGGGGTTCGTCCTCCTCGAAGGCGTCCGGCAGCGACGCTGCAAGACCTGGGTCACGTGTTCCGCAACCGCACAGCGCATGTTACTAGTGGGTAACTTTGTGCGGTCCGCTCTCACACCATAGCGGGTCGTAGTGCACGTTCTTTCGGCTGGATCCACTGTCCGGTTCGCGAATCGGGTGCCAGGCATTAGCCTGCCTTAGCAATGAGCGCATTCGTCCCCCACCTTCCCGCCGGGAGTCCGCCCGCGAGCGATCCGGTCATGATGCTGACCGGGGAGCGCACCATCCCCGACCTGGACATCGAGAACTACTGGTTCCGCCGTCACGAGGTGGTCTATGAGCGCCTGGCGCCGCGCTGCGCGGGCAAGGACGTGCTGGAGGCCGGTTGCGGCGAGGGTTACGGCGCGGACCTGATCGCGGGGTCGGCCCGCCGGGTGGTCGCGGTGGACTACGACGAGGCCGCGGTGGCGCACGTGCGCAGCCGATACCCCCGGGTCGAAGTGCTGCAGGCCAACCTCACCGAGTTGCCGCTGCCGGATGAGTCGGTGGACGTGGTGGTGAACTTCCAGGTCATCGAGCATCTGTGGGACCAGGGCCAGTTCATTCGCGAGTGTGCGCGGGTCCTGCGGCCGTCCGGGCTGTTGCTGATCTCGACCCCGAATCGGATCACCTTCTCCCCCGGCCGCGACACCCCGATCAACCCGTTCCACACCCGCGAGCTCAACGCCGATGAGCTCACCGACCTGCTGCAGGACGGCGGCTTCGGTGAGGTCGGCCAGTACGGGATCTTTCATGGTCCGCGGTTGCAGGAGATGGATGCCCGGCACGGCGGGTCCATCATCGACGCGCAGATCGACCGGGCGGTCAAGGACGCCCCCTGGTCGCCCGAACTGATGGCCGACGTCGCGGCCGTCACCACCGCCGACTTCGACCTCGTCGAGGCCGGCGCCGCAACTCACGACATCGACGCCAGCCTGGACCTCGTGGCAATCGCGGTGCGCCGTTGACCTCCTCCCCACCGCCGGTGCCCGGCATGTTCACCCTGGTGCTGCACACCCACCTGCCCTGGCTGGCCCATCACGGCCGCTGGCCGGTCGGCGAGGAATGGCTCTACCAGTCGTGGTCGGCGGCCTACCTGCCGCTGTTCCGGGTGCTGCGCACGCTGGCCGAGGAGGACCGCCGCGGACTGATCACGCTGGGCATGACGCCGGTGGTCAACGCCCAGCTCGACGATCCGTACTGCCTGGACGGGGTGTACCACTGGCTGGCGAACTGGCAGCTGCGCGCGGCCGAAGCCGCCAGCGTGCGGACCATTCCGGCGTCGAAATCGGCCAACTATCAGTCCTGCACACCGGAAGCCTTGCGCGCCTTCGGGATTCGTGAGTCAGCCGAGGCCGGCGCGGCTCTTGAGGAATTCGCGACCCGGTGGCGGCACGGCGGCAGCCCGTTGCTGCGCGGTCTCGTCGACGCCGGCACGGTGGAGCTGCTCGGCGGCCCGCTGGCCCACCCGTTCCAGCCGCTGCTGGCACCGCGGCTGCGCGAGTTCGCGCTGCGCGAAGGCCTGGCCGACGCTCGGCTTCGGCTGGGACGTGCCCCGACGGGAATCTGGGCGCCGGAATGCGCCTACGCTCCCGGCCTGGAACACGACTACGCGGGCGCCGGGGTCAGCCACTTCATGGTCGACGGCCCGTCGCTGCACGGCGACACCGCGCTGGGCCGGCCCGTCGCCGACACCGATGTCATCGCCTTCGGGCGGGACCTGCAGGTCAGCTACCGGGTGTGGTCGCCGAAGTCCGGCTACCCCGGGCACGCCGCCTACCGCGACTTCCACACCTACGACCACCTCACCGGCCTCAAGCCCGCCCGGGTCACCGGCCGCAACGTGTCCTCGGAAGGCAAAGCGCCCTACGACCCGGAGCGCGCCGACCATGCGGTCGACGTGCATGTCGCCGACTTCGTCGAGGTGGTGCGCAACCGGCTGTCGTCCGAATCCGAGCGGATCGGCCGGCCGGCCCACGTGGTCGCGGCGTTCGACACCGAACTGTTCGGCCACTGGTGGCACGAAGGACCGACCTGGCTGGCGCGGGTGCTTCGGGCGTTGCCGGCAGCCGGCATCCGGGTGGGCACGCTGCACGACGCGATCGACGCGGGCTTCGTCGGCGGCCCGGTCGAATTACCGCCCAGCTCTTGGGGTTCCGGCAAGGACTGGCAGGTGTGGAACGGCGAGAAGGTGGCCGATCTGGTCCAGCTCAACGCTGAAGTCGTCGACACCGCGCTGGCCACCGTGGACAAGGCGCTGGCCCAGACGGCGTCGCTGGACGGACCTATCCCCCGGGACCACGTCGCCGACCAGATCCTGCGCGAGACGCTGTTGACGGTGTCGAGCGACTGGCCGTTCATGGTCAGCAAGGACTCCGCCGCCGACTACGCCCGCTACCGCGCGCACCTGCATGCGCATGCCACCCGCGAGATCGCCGGGGCACTGGCATCCGGCCGGCGCGATGCCGCAACGCGCCTGGCCGACGGGTGGAACCGGGCGGACGGACTGTTCGGTGCGCTGGATGCCCGTAGGCTCCCCCAATGAGTTGCCGTCCGTGCCGCGAGCGGCCTCATCTGTGCGGCGACACGCCGCTGCAGACGGCAATTCGGGGGCGCTCGAGGCCGGACGGCGGTTGCGCATGAAGATCCTGATGGTCTCGTGGGAGTACCCGCCGGTGGTGATCGGCGGGCTGGGCCGGCACGTGCACCACCTCGCGACGGCGCTGGCCGCCGCGGGTCACGACGTCGTGGTGCTGTCCCGGCGCCCCACCGGTACCGACCCCAGCACCCATCCGTCATCCGACGAGATCAGCGAAGGCGTCCGGGTGATCGCGGCCGCGCACGACCCGCACGATTTCAGCTTCAGTACCGACATGATGGCCTGGACGCTGGCGATGGGCCACGCCATGATCCGCGCCGGCTTGTCCCTCACCAGACCGGGCAGCGACCGCCCCTGGCGCCCCGACGTGGTGCACGCACACGACTGGCTGGTGGCCCACCCGTCCATTGCGCTCGCCCAGTTCTACGACGTGCCAATAGTTTCCACGATGCACGCGACCGAGGCGGGTCGGCATTCCGGCTGGGTGAGCGGCGCCATCAGCCGTCAGGTGCACGCCGTGGAGTCCTGGCTGGTTCGCGAATCCGATTCGCTCATCACGTGTTCGGCCTCGATGCGCGACGAGATCACCGAGCTCTTCGGTCCCGGCCTGGCAGAGACGACGGTGATCCCCAACGGGATCGACGCGGCGCGTTGGCCGTTCGCCGCGCGGCGCCCCCGGACCGGACCCGCCGAACTGCTCTACGTCGGACGGCTGGAATACGAGAAGGGCGTGCACGACGCCATTGCCGCGCTGCCGCGGATCAGGCGTACCCATCCGGGCACCACGTTGACGGTCGCAGGCACCGGCACCCAGCAGGACTGGCTCATCGAGCAGGCACGGAAACACAAGGTGCGCAAGGCAACCCGATTCGTCGGGCACTGCGAGCACGACGAGTTACTGCAGTTGCTGCACCGCGCCGACGCGGCGGTGTTGCCCAGCCACTACGAGCCGTTCGGGCTGGCCGCGCTCGAAGCCGCCGCGGCGGGCGCGCCGCTGGTGACGTCGAACATCGGCGGCCTGGGCGAAGCGGTGATCGACGGCGTCACCGGGGTCTCGTTCGCACCCCGCGACCTCCCCGGGCTGGCCGGGGCGGTGCGCACCGTGCTCGACGATCCCGCGGCCGCGCAGCGCCGCGCAAGCGCCGCCCGCGAGCGCCTGACCTCCGACTTCGACTGGCAGACAGTGGCCGAGCAGACCGCTCAGGTGTATCTGGCGGCCAAACGCGGTGAGCGGCAACCACAGCCGCGGCTGCCCATCGCCGAGCACGCCCTGCCGGATCGCTGACGGCGGGTCAGTGCCCTACTGCAGTCCGATCGCATCGGCACAGTAGCGCCACAACCGTTCCCGGGCGTCTTGGCTGTGGCGCGTGGACAGCAGATAGTGCTGCGGGCGCACCCGCCGGTCATGCCAGAAGCGGCCGGTCGGCGGTGCGGGCCGGGTCGCGGCCAGCCACACCGCGGTGTCGGCGCCCTCCTCGGGTGAGCGCAGCAGCGGACCGGTGACCCGCCGGAACCCGGGCAGCGCCGCCGCCACACCGGGCGTGTCCGCCCAGCCGGGATGCATTGCATAGCAACGGATTCCGGCCCACCGGCGGGCCAGCACCGGGGTCAGCGCCACCTGCATCCGCTTGGTGCGGGCATACGCGATGGCGCCACGGTATCTGCCGCGGCGGTACTCGGGATCGTCGACAGCCAGCGGCTGGGTGTACATCCCGCCGGACGACATCAGAATGACCCGCGGATCGGCGGACTCGGCCAGCAGTGGACTCAGACATTCGGTCAGCAACACCGGACCCAGGACGTGGGTGGCCAAAGTCAGCTCGTGCCCGTCCGCCGACTCGGTGCGCGTCTCGGGCAACACCCCGGCGTTGTGCACCAGCACATCCAGCCGGCGGCGGCCGGCCAGCCCGGCGGCAAAGGCCCGCACCGCCGTCAGGTCGGACACGTCGCACACCACGACAGTGATGTCGGCATCGGGATTGGCCTCGACGAGCTCGGCACGGGCCTGCTCGCCCCTCTCCCGGTCCCGCACGGTCAACAGGACTTCAGCGCCCAACTGTGCCAGCCCGGACGCGATCGCCTTGCCGATGCCGCGATTCGCCCCGGTGACCACCGCGGTCCGGCCCCGCAGCGCCAGCGCCGGCGGGTCGTCCGCCCAGTCGAGATTGCGGACCCGGTACCCCACCCGGGTGTAGCCCGCGACCACCGACCGGTCCATGGCGGTGTCGACCAGGTTCCGCACACCGCCGAGTACATCCATGCAGGGTCCTGTTCCCTCAAACCGCACCGACACACCTGTGGGATCGCAGGTAGCGTCGTGAGATGGGCCTCACTTTCTCGAGCGTCGTCAACGCGCCCCGCGACCAGGTGTTCGCCTGGCACTCCCGACCCGGCGCCTTCGCCCGCCTCTCGCCGCCCTGGTCGCCGATGCGGTTGATCTCCGAGGCCGAGTCACTCGCCGACGGGCGCGCCACGCTGGGTTTGCCCGGCGGTCTGCGCTGGCTGGCTCAGCATCAAGCCGACTTCTACGATCCGCCAAGGCGTTTCGTGGACGAGCTGACCAGCGATGGGCTGGCTTCGTTACCGCCGCGGTTGATCCGGCGGTGGCGACACACCCACGATTTCGAGGAGGTCGGGGACAACCAGACGCGGGTGATCGACCGGGTGGACACGCCGGTCCCGCCCACGATGCTGCGCCCGATGTTCGTCTACCGGCACCGCCAGTTGGCCGACGACCTCGCCGCGCACACGCGGGCGGCCGAGCACGGCCTGTCCCCGGCGACCGTCGCCGTCACCGGCGCGTCCGGACTGGTGGGTACCGCGTTGACCGCGCTGCTGAGCACCGGTGGCCATCGCGTCATCCGACTGGTTCGGGGTAGCGCACACGGTCCGGATGAGCGACGGTGGGACACCGATGAGCCGGACCCGGAACTGCTCGCCGGGGTCGACGCGGTGATCCACCTGGCGGGTGCCTCGATCGTCGGCAGGTTCACCGAGAAGCATCGAAAAGCCATCTACGACAGCAGAATCGGGCCGACACGCCGGCTGGCCGAGCTGGTGGCCCGCACCGCCGACGGCCCGCGGGTGCTGATCTCGGCCTCGGCGATCGGCTTCTACGGGTCTGACCGGGGCGACGAGCCCTTGACCGAGGACAGCACGCGCGGCGACGGGTTCCTCGCCGACGTCGTCGCCGACTGGGAGGACGCGACGTCCCCGGCCCGGCAGGCCGGTACCCGGGTGGTGCTGGTCCGCACCGGCATCGTGCAGTCCCCCCGCGGCGGCACCCTGCACCTGATGCGGCCGCTGTTCACCGCCGGACTCGGCGGCCGGCTCGGTGACGGTCGGCAGTGGCTGTCCTGGATCGGGATCGACGACCTGATCGACATCTATCACCGGGCGCTGTGGGATTCGGACCTGTCCGGTGCGGTGAATGCCGTTGCCCCACAACCGGTTCGGAACAAGGAGTACACGCGGTCGCTGGCCCGCGTCCTGCATCGGCCGGCGGTGTTGCCGGTGCCGCCGCTGGGTCCCCGGATACTGCTGGGCGCCCAGGGCGCGCGTGAACTCGCGCTGGCCAGTCAACGGGTGAGTCCGGCGCGACTGGTCGGGGCCGAGCACCCGTTCCGCCATCCCGGGCTGGAGCCGGCGCTGCGGCACCTGCTCGGTCGCACCGGTTAGCCCGCAACCGTACCCTGTTCGGGCCGGTCCGCCGGCGCAGCAGACGGCACCGCGCGGGGCTGGGTCTTGCGCTGCCACACCGACCAGGCGGCCGCCACGGCCAGCACGGCGCCGACGATCATCGTCGGCCAGAACAGCAGTTGGATCAGCCACAACCGCCGCTGCAGACGTACCACTTTCTGCTCGCCGCGCCGGAGGCGGTGCAAGGTCGTATTCACGCCTCGGATGTACCCGGTGCCGATATGTTGAAACCGGGGCCCGGCGGCCCTTTGCCGACGGTGAGATGTCGATCACGTTGCCGCCAGGTCAGTCCTGCTGATGACGTGCCATAAGCACCGCTAACCTATGCGGCATCGTTTGCCGTGGTTGCTGGGCGAGGGCAGCGGGAACCCTCTGTTTCAACGCGGCAGAGTCGCGCGAGCACCGGTAGTAGTCAACCGATATATGGAGGTAGTCATGGCTAAGAGCGGACCCCTGGAAGCTGTCAGTGGCGTTGTCGAGGGCATCAAGGGCCTGATCAAGCAGGTCATCGGTCTCGTCTTCGGTAACGAGAAGCTGGCCCAAGAGGCCAAGGCCCAGCAGGACAAGGCCGACGCGCAGCGCGAGGCCGCCAAGAAGGAAGCGGCCGCCGAGTCCGCTCGGGCCGGCGCCAAGGCCGCCGAAGGTCGCCAGAAGGCCAACCAGTAGCACGTAGCTGAGCAAAGGGGCCCGGTCCTATGGCCGGGCCCCTTTCGCGCATCAGGTTCAATCCGCGTCGCGGCCCTCGCGGCTGCGCGCATAAGCGCTCTTGCGCAGACCCGCAAGCCACCCCGGATACAACTCCACCCCGGGCGCGCTGTTACGCACCGGGTCGAACGAGAAGTCGGCCTCGGACTCAGGCTCCAGTTCGTTCAAGCTGAGCCGACCCAGCGAATCGAAGTCTCCGGTTCCGCGCGCCTGATCGAGTTGCAGCTGAATTCCGCCGTTCCGGATGCTGTCTCGCACGTCCTCGAGTGACAGTCCGCGTCCGGCGATGTCACTGACGATGCGAGCCCTGAGCCACCAGTTCGCGCCTTGGTAGCGCAGCGGCATCAGGCTGGTCAGTGTCTGCGCTGACCACGAGGTCACCGGATGCAGCCCGATGACCCGGGTCAGCACACCGGATCCGGCGGAGACGAGCAGTACGTCCCACGGTCCGCCGGCGTCGACCTGCGGCGGGATGCGCAGCGCGAGTCCGATCGCGTCGGGAACCGCTCCCGGCATCCCGACAGCCTTGGAGAATCTCGCCACCACGGCGCAGGTCGGAACCGGTAGTCCCTGGCTCGCCGGAGCGACGCGCTGCAGGGTGCCGGCGGCCAGCACGCCGGTGGGGTGAAAAACTTTGCGACGCCGAAGTGCCGCTCCCCACTGGAAGGGCAGGGCGAGGCGATCAGAGATGTCCACCTGCGAGGTGTTCCCCGGTCGGCCACGGCGAAACAGCGCATCGCGCTTCGACTATTACTGTCGATGGCATGCCGTCGTACCCGGGGAGCAGGTAATGGGTTTGTGTGATCGTCGTCCGCCGGGCACTCCCGACGCCGCGGTGCGAGCCGCCGGCAAGGTCTCTGAGGCACTCGAGACCATCGAGCGGGCCCGCGGCCACCTGTATTCGTTCCACCAGCTCATCGGCCACGCCGACCTGCAGCTGGATGCCGCGGTGGAACTGCTGCGAGAAAGCGGAGACCTCGGGCTGGCCGATGCGATCAGCCGCGAGTTGATCGGCCGCAACATATTGCCGGGCAGGTGGAGCTTCCAGGTCGTTGAGGACTTCGACGACGGCTATTACCGATGCTTCCACAAGACCGAAAAGGCGATCCGCGATCAACTCACCGGGGGCAATCGACACGTGTTCGAGGCCGAGATGAAGGAGCGTCGGCGCACCGACAGCCACCCGGACCACGTGGCGACGCCGGCAGACGCAGACCCTGCCGAAGACTGAACAGCCCACTCCGGCAATCACATTCGGCGTCAGTTACCGGCGATCACATCGAATCCAGCACGCCGCAGCGTCCGTCCGACCTGCCCCGCCGACTCGGATCGCCACCGGCAGGCCAGACCCGACTGGCGTGTCCGATGATCATTCACTAAATTAACGATTAATCCCATGAAGAGAGTGCAGAGGCGAGCGTGGACGGACCGCCGGCTGGGCACAGCCACTGGTTTGTTTTCCCGGCGAGGGGGTACGAAGCGTGAATCAGAGCCGTTCTGTTCAGCGACTCACGGACGTTGACAAGGAGGCTTCGGTGCAAGCTGTGCGTGAATTCCCGCGGGTGCGCCTGGCCCGGACCAGCCTGACCGGAGCGGCCACCCTGCCTCCGATCGATCAGTTCGACACCTGGCGGACCAGCCTGCGCGAGGAGGTGCTCGCCGAGGTCGCCGAGTTCGTGTCCGCGCGCTGCGCCGACGAGTTGGGCGACTGCGGAGTCGATGTGGCCGGCAACATCCTGTTGGAGTTCGTCAAGGGTGGCAAATGCCTGCGGTCGACCTTCATGTACCTGGGCTGGCTGTGCGGCGCACCACCCAGTGCAGCCGCGTTGTCGGCCACCGCGAGCCTGGAGTTGTTGCACGCGTTCGCGCTGCTGCAGGACGACGTCATGGACGATTCCCCCGCCCGGCGCGGACGGCCCGCGGCGCACATCCAGTTCACCGACTGGCATCAGGCGCACGGCATGTCCGGCTCGTCGCGGCGTTTCGGCGAGTCCGCCGCAACCCTGCTCGGCGATATGTGCCTGATCTGGGCGGAGCAGATGCTGCGCGACTCCGGCCTCGGCCATCACTATCTGCAGCGGGCCTGGCCCCGTTACGACGCCATGCGCACCGAACTGGCCGTCGGCCAATTCGCCGATCTGGCAATGGATATGCGCAACTTTCCCAAAATCGACTCGGTGCTCGGGGTGGCCAGACGCAAGTCCGGCAACTACACGGTGCGCAGGCCCCTGGAGATCGGCGCCGCGATGGCCGGCTGTGACGAGCTGACGCTGACCAGGCTCGGTGAGTACGGTTTCGCCGTCGGTGAAGCATTCCAGCTGCGCGACGACATCCTCGGCATCTTCGGATCACCGGCGAGCACCGGCAAACCCAACGGCGGGGATCTGCTGGAACGAAAAGCCACCAGCGTGGTGGTCGCCGCCTACGAGATGGCCGACGTGCCGACCCGCCGCGAGTTCGGCGAACTGATGAACGTCGACCAGCTCGACGACGCGGCGGTGGACTACTGGCGCGGTCTGATCTTCTCCACCGGAGCGGTGCAGTGGATCGAGGAGCTGATCGCCACCCGTGTCGATGCGGCACTGAAATCCTTGGACCGCAGCGGAATCGACACTGTGCTCAAGACCGCGTTGACGGAGATGGCCGGCGTGTGCACGCGCCGGGCGGCATGAGTCCGCGGGACCGCTGATGCGCACGGTGCCAGGGAAGACGGACCGCGTCGTTGTCGTGGGCGCAGGGTTCTCCGGACTGTCCGCGGCGTTGCATCTCGCCGGCCGCGGCCGCGAGGTCACGGTGCTGGAGCGCGAGCCCTGGCCCGGGGGGCGGGCCGGCCGGCGCGACGTGGGCGGCTATCAGATCGACACCGGGCCCACGGTGCTCACCATGCCCGACATCATCGACGAGGCGTTCGCCGCCGTCGGCGAATCCAGCGACCGGCACCTGGAGCTGCTGCACATCGATCCGGCGTACCGGGCGAAGTTCGCCGACGGCAGCAGCATCGACGTCCACAGCGACGCCGACCGGATGGCCGCGGCGGTGCAGGAGTTCGGCGGCCCGGGCGAGGCGGCGGGCTACCGTGCCCTGCGGCAATGGCTGGACAACTTGTACCGCACCGAGTTCGCCGGATTCATCGACGCCAACTTCGATTCGCCGCTGTCCATGCTGACTCCGCAGCTGGCCAAGCTGACGGCCATCGGCGGATTCCGCCGTTGGGAGACGATGGTCAAACGACACATCAGCAATCCGCTGTTGCGGCGCGTGTTCACCTTCCAGTCGCTCTACGCCGGGGTCGCACCGCAGCACGCGCTGGCGGTCTACGCCGTCATCGCCTACATGGACACCGTCTCGGGGGTGTACTTCCCGCGCGGCGGCGTGCGGGCACTGCCGGACGCACTGGCCGCGGTGGCCGCCGGCGCCGGTGTCGAATTTCGTTACCGGACAACGGTGACCGATCTGGAGCGCAGCGACGGGCGGGTGACCGCGGCACTCACCGAGGACGGCCAGCGCATACCGTGCGACGCGGTGGTGTTGACCACCGAACTGCCGCTCACCTACCGGCTACTGGGCCGGCGACCACGACGGATCCTGCCATTTCGCGCGGCGCCGTCGGCGGTGGTCCTGCACGTCGGCTGTCGCGCCGTGCCGTCCCGGACCGCGCACCACACGATCCTGTTCGGGGACGCCTGGGAGCAGACCTTCACCGACATCGTCCGCGACGGCCGGGTCATGCGGGATCCGTCCCTGCTGGTGACTCGTCCGACCGCCAGTGACGCGAGCCTGGCACCGGCCGATCGCGACCTGCTCTATGTGCTGGCACCGGCGCCGAACCTGTCCCAGCGGCGGGTCGATTGGTCCACCGCGGCGCACCCCTACGCGGACAGCATGCTCGAGGCGGTGGCGCAACGGCTGCTGCCGGACCTGCGCGACGGGGTCGAACTGCTGCACCTCGACACGCCCGCCGACTGGGCCCGGCAGGGCATGACGGCCGGCAGTCCGTTTGCGCTCGCGCACACCTTCGCCCAGACCGGTCCCTTCCGGCCGGCCAACCTGGTACGCGGAATCGACAACGCGGTGCTGGCCGGGTCGTCGACCGTGCCGGGTGTCGGTGTTCCGACGACGCTGATCTCCGGACGGTTGGCCGCCGACCGCATCACCGGGGTTCCGGCCCGGTCGCCGAGCACGATCGACCTGAAAGCCCGATTGCCGTGATCCGCACCGAATTGGACGCCGCAGGCATCGACGATCCCGGGTTGCGCGCCGCCTACCGGCGCTGCCGGCAGATCGCCGCCGAGCACGGCCGCACCTATTTCCTGGCCACCAGGTTGCTGGCGCCCGACCAGCGTCCCGCGGTGCACGCGCTGTACGCCTTCGCCCGCCACGCCGACGACATCCTCGACGAATTCAACGCCGATCTCGATGTGGACGCGCGGGCCGATCGGCTGCAACAACTTTCGGAGAAATTCTTCGCCGGCGCCGGGTGCCGCGACGAACCCGTCCTCATCGCGGTCGACGACACCGTGCGCCGCTACCAAATCGCCAACGATCTGTTCGAGGACTTCCTCGCTTCCATGCGAATGGACCTGACCGTCACCGACTATCCCGATCGGGCCGCGCTCAACCGCTACATGCGCGGCTCCGCGGAAGTCATTGGCCTGCAGATGCTTCCGGTGCTCGGCACTGTCGCCGACCGGGACGTGGCCGCGCCGTACGCGGCCGCGCTGGGCCAGGCGTTCCAGCTCACCAATTTCCTGCGCGATGTCGACGAGGACCTGCTGCGCAACCGGATCTACCTGCCGGCCGACGAACTCGCCGCGCACGGCGTGGACCGCGAACTGCTGTGGTGGTGCCACGACCACCGCCGCACCGATGCCCGGGTGCGCAACGCCCTGGCAGCGCAGCACGAGATCACCCGGGACATCTACGCATTCGCCGCCGGCGGCATTCCGCTGCTGGCACCCCGGTCACGTCCGTGCGTGGCTACCGCGCTGACGCTGTACTCGGAGATCCTGGATTGCATTGAGGACAGCGACTTCTCGGTGTTCAGCCAACGCGCGACCGTCGCAACGACGCGACGGCTTCAGGTCGCCGGGGGCGCACTGTTGCGGTCGTGGCGGGCGCGCCTCACCCACGCCGGGACCGGCCCGCAGCGCCGAAGGTCCGGTGCCGCATGAGCGATCGCTGGCAGTATCTGGTGGTGCTCGGCCTGTGCCTGCTGATCACCGCGCCGCTGGAGATCTTCGGCCGTGGCGTGTACCGCAGGGCCGGCCGGGTCGTCCGCTCGCTGCTGCCGGTGGCCGCGGTGTTTCTGGTGTGGGATGCGGTGGCGATAGCCTTGGGGATCTGGACGTATGACGACAGGTACATCGTCGGCATCCACGTCCCGCCCCGCATTCCCCTCGAGGAGGTGCTGTTCTTCGTGGTGATTCCCTTGTGCGGGTTGCTGACCTACAACGCGGTGTCCACGATCCTGGACTGGAGCAGGCGCCGATGACCGGTCTGGGTTACACGTTGCCCGCGGTGGTCGCGGTGGTGGGCGTGTGCGCACTGGAACTGGCGGTGTTGCGCACCGGACTGTTCCGACGACCCGCCTACTGGCTGTCGATGGTGATCGTGCTGGGTTTCCAGATCCCGGTCGACGGCTGGCTCACCAAGCTCAGCGCACCGATCGTCATCTACAACGAACGACAGACCAGCGGCCTGCGCTTCCCGTTCGACATCCCGATCGAGGACTTCTTGTTCGGCTTCGCACTGGTCACCGCAGTGCTGCTGTTGTGGGAGCGGCAACGGGAACGGGGTGACCATGAATAAGACGGGACTGTCCCGCGGCGACGTCCCCGCCGCCTTCGACGTCGGCGCTGACGCCTACGACCGATTGGTGGGCGCCAACCCCGGCTATCACAGCAACCTGCGACTTTCGGTGCGCCGCATGGGCATTCCGGACCGCGGACGTGGCCTGCGCATCCTGGACGCCGGCTGCGGCACCGGCGCGTCGACGGCTGCGCTGCTCACCGCCGCTCCGGAGGCGGACATCATCGCCGTCGACGCGGCCGGCGGCATGCTGGACGCAGCGCGGGCGAAATCGTGGCCGGCCAACGTCCGCTTCGTGCACTCGCGCATCGAAGACCTCGGCCAGCACGACATCACCGGGCCGTTCGACGGCATCTTCGCGGCTTACCTGCTGCGCAATCTGACCGATCCGGACGCCCAACTGCGCGCCTTCGCGACCCTGCTCAAGCCTGGCGCCACCCTGGCGGTGCACGAATACTCGGTGCGCGACTCGGCCGTCGCCACCCGCATCTGGCACGCCGTCTGCTGGGGCATCATCATCCCGGCCGGCTTGTGGCGAACCCGCAGCACCACGCTCTACCGTCACCTGTGGCGCAGTGTGCTGGCCTTCGATGGCGCGGCCGCGTTCCGGCGCCGCATGTCCGACGCCGGGTTCGGCGCGGTACGCAGTGAGACCATGCCGGGCTGGGAACGCAATATCGTGCACACTTTCCTGGGCAAGGCACCGCAATGACCGATCGCCGCCGGTGCACCCACCCCGCCTCGCCCGGATTGCCCGACGCCACAGCGCTTTCGGCGCAGCCACGCGTGGTCGTGATCGGCGGTGGCATCGCCGGGCTGGCCGCCGCGACCGGGCTCGCCGAGCGCGGTATCGCGGTCGAGGTGGTGGAAAAAGAGCACTACCTCGGCGGCCGGGTGGGTGGCTGGACCGAGCAGATCGACGGTGCCGAACTGGCCTGTAACCGTGGCTTTCACGCCTTCTTCCGCCAGTACTACAACCTCAGGGAGCTGCTGCGACGGGTCGATCCGCAACTGCGCATGCTGACACCGGTCGAGGATTACCCCTTGATCGACGGCGCGGGCCGGCGCGACACCTTCCGGGGGCTGCCCCGCACACCACCGTGGAACGCACTGCTGTTCGCGTTGCGCAGCCCGACGTTTCGGCTGGCCGACCTGGTGCGGCTGGACCCCGCGGCCGCGGCGCCGCTGGCGGCCGTCTCGGTGCCGGAGATTTATCACCAGCTGGATCACCTCGACGCCGACACCTTCTTGAAGAGCATCAATTTCCCGGAATCGGCACGGCATCTCGCGTTCGAGGTTTTCTCGCGCAGCTTTTTCGCCGAACCCGCGCAGCTCTCGGCCGGGGAGTTGGCGACCATGTTCCACATCTACTTCCTGGGGTCCAGCGAAGGATTGATCTTCGACGTCGCCGCCGCCAATTTCGAAACGAGCCTGTGGAATCCGCTGCGGGACTACCTGAGTGAACGTGGGGTACGGTTCCGGCTCGGTACCGAAGTTCAACACCTGGACACCGACGGCCCGAAAGCGTATCGCGTGCACACGGATTCGTCCGATCCGCTCGATGCCGACGGGGTGGTCCTGGCCGCCGACGTGCGCGGGCTGCAGCACATTGTGGCCGCGTCGAACGAGCTGGGCAGCGAACTGTGGCGCAGCCAGATCCGCCGGTTGCGTACCGCTCCCCCGTTCGTGGTGCACCGCCTCTGGCTGAACCGCCCGGTCCGCGCCGACCGACCGCCCTTCCTCGGGACGTCCGGTCATCCCCCGCTGGACAACATCAGCGTGCTGGAGCGCTACGAAAGCCAGGCCGCCGGCTGGGCCCGCGACAACAACGGATCCGTTGTCGAATTGCACTGCTATGCAATGGATCCGACGTTCACCACGGACGACGCAATCCGCCAGCTGCACAAGCTGTATCCCGAGACCGCCGCGGCCGGCATCGTGCATCAGCAGGTGTTGCGGCGCAGCGACTGCCCGCTGTTCACCCCGGGCACCTACACCCGACGGCCGACGGTCGTCACCCCGCAGCCCGGGCTGGCGCTGGCCGGTGACGGGATCCGGGTGGACCTGCCGGTGGCGTTGATGGAGCGCGCCGCCACCACCGGCTGGCTGGCGGCCAACCACCTGCTTGCGCACTGGGGCCTGCACGGCCACGAACTGTGCACCGTGCCGGTCCGCGGCCGATCGGCGCTGCTGCGGTCGCTCGCGGGCCGACAGGGACGCAGGTGGCCATGAGCGCTGGTGACCAGATCCGCCGTCGGTGGCCGAAAGATTGGCCGCTGCAAGTGATTCCACCTACGCCGTGGACGCGCCAACGACCGACCTACGGCCAGGCGCAGCCCCGCATCATCGAGGACGCGCTGGATCGATCCCAGCGCCGGGCGACCGGCAACTGGTATGTCTTCGCGGCAAGTCGCGACGTGCGCACCGGTCGCGCCCACGGCGCGCGCGTCGCCGGCGTCGAGATCGTCGCCTGGCGCGATCGGCGGGGTCTATTGCGGGTCGGACCCGGCAGCTGCCCGCACCTCGGTGCCGAGCTGGCCACCGGGACCGTCTCCGACGGGGTGTTGTTCTGCCGCTGGCACGGGCTGGCCCTCGACGGCAGCACCTGCAAGTTCGGCTGGGCACCGTTGCCCAGCTTCGACGACGGTGTGCTGGCCTGGGTGCGGCTGGATTCGGTGGGCGGGGAAGCGCCGCGGGACATGCCGGTGGTGCCCGCCCGGCCCACCGGCGACACCCTGCCGGCCGTTACCCGGCTGGTCGGCACCTGCGAGCCGTGCGACATCATCGCCAACCGGCTCGACCCGTGGCACGGCAGCTGGTTTCACCCCTATTCGTTCACCCAGCTCGAGGTGCTCACCACACCGACCGAGGAAGACGACCGCTTCCTGGTCTCGGTCACCTTCCGCATCGGACGGCTGGGCGTGCCGACGATCGCCGAATTCAGCTGTCCGGACGCGCGCACCATCGTGATGCGCATCGTGGAGGGCGAGGGCGCCGGTAGCGTGGTCGAAACACATGCCACGCCAATCGGTTCGGGTACGGACGGGCTGCCCCGTGTCGCGGTGATCGAAGCTGTCGTCGCCCAGTCCCAGCGTCCCGGGTTCCAGGCGGCACTCAAGGTCGCGCCGCTGATCGCTCCGTTGATGCGCCACGCAGCGAACCGGTTGTGGCGCGACGACCTCGCTTACGCCGAGCGCCGCTATCGGTTGCGCCATGACAGCGCCGGCTGACGTCTGCCCCCAGCCCGCCGGGAAGCTGCGATGAGAAAAGCATATTCGGCCCTCGTGGTCTGCACCGTCGCCACGCATCTGGCCTATCTCCTCTATCTGCCCAGCGGTGGCTTTCTGGCATTGCGGTGGCGACGCACCCTGTGGCTGCACGTGCCGACGGTGTGCTGGGGAGCGGCGGTGGTCACCCGCAACTATCCCTGTCCCCTGACCACCCTGGAAGAGTGGGCCAGGGCCCGGGCCGGCATGGATTCGTTGCCTACCACCGGCTTCACCGATCGCTATGTCGCGGGGGTCATGTACCCCGCACATCGCACCGGCACTGCCCAACTGCTGGCCTTCGTCGCCGCCGCGGTCTCCTGGGTCGCACTGGGTGTTGCGCACACCCGGGCCCGCCGATCAGTTTCACCGAACCGGAGCCGGGTATCCGACCGGAAATCGCCAGTGGAGGATGTGAATTGAATTGAGCGACAAGCGATTGAGCAAAGGTGACAAAGTCGAGTGGAAGAGCCACGGGCAGAACGTCAAAGGCAAGGTCGAGAAGAAGATCACGTCGGAGACCGAGACGGCCGGCCGAAAAGTCAAGGCGTCCAAGGACGAGCCGCAGTACAAGGTGCGCAGTGACAAGACCGGAAAGGACGCCGTCCACAAGCCCGGTGCGCTGAAGCGACGAGGCAAGTGATGGCCGCCAAGGACAACGAAACCACCTGGAAGGAGTTCAAGCAGACCGTCAACATGACGGCACGCGAGCTCGAGAAGTGGCTTGACTCAGACGAATCACGCTCCGTGGGCCAGAAACGACAAAGCAGCGAGGCCACCGGTCACGCCAGCGGTCGGCGGATCGTCGACATCCTGCGCACCAAGCGGGCCGACCTCGACGACGACGACTACAAGCACATGCGCAAGGTGCTCGGCTACGCCAAACGGCACCTGGCGCAGCGCCCGCAGGGCCGCATCGAGGACTCGCGGTGGCGCTACTCGTTGATGAACTGGGGTCACGACCCGACCCGGACATAGCGTCCGGACCTGCGCCGCACCCACCTGCCCTGCTCAGACCGCGTACCCTAAGCATCTGATGGAGGATCCAGGTCGTTGACGAAAAACCGCGCCAATGAGGCTGCGCCCGCGCGGGCGGAGTTGGAGAAGCTGCTGTCGGCCGATATGCGGGCGATCACCGCGAAATCGGATCGGATAGGGCGGCACTTCGCGCGGACAAACGACGTCAGCAGCAGCGATTTTCACGCCCTGCTGCACATCATGGTGGCCGAAACCGCAGGAAAGCCCCTGACGTTGGCGCAACTACGGCAGCGGATGAACGTCTCGCCGCCGGCCATCACCTATCTCGTCGACCGGATGATCGAGGCGGGACACATCCGGCGCGAACCCGACCCCGACGACCGGCGCAAGTGGTTGCTGCGTTACGAGCACAGCGGAATGACGCTGGCCCACGCATTCTTCACCCCACTCGGCGCTCATCTGCGGGCGGCCATGGCCGACCTGAGCGATACCGACCTCACCGCCGCACACCGCGTCTTCCAAAGCATGCTCGCAGCGATGTCGACGTTCGAGGAGGAGTTGCGCAAGCCGGATGCCTCAGCCGAGCTCGGACGCGACGGCACACGTCCGCGACGACGGCAGGGGTCGGCCCGCAGCGCCGCGCCGCGCGGCTGAGAGCAGCCGCTGTTCGACCAGCTCCGCGCCGCGCGGCACGCCGCCGGTGGCGGCGAAACCCGCCGCGACCCGCTTGGCCCCCGGTGCCATCGCGACCGCTTCCAGCACGGCTTTGCGCAACCGTGCCGGGGTCAGCCGTCTCGGTGGCAGCCGGGTGCCGGCGCCGGCGACCTGCACCCGGCGCGCGACTTCGGCCTGGTCGCGCGCAAACGGCACAACGCACACCGGCACCCCCCGGTCGAGGGCTTTCACCGTCGTTCCCATCCCGCCGTGCGTGACGACGCAGATCGCGCGATCCAGCAGCGGCCCGTGCGGCAGAAACCGGCGCACGGTGGCATTGGCCGGCCGGCACAGATCGGCGGGGACGCCGGCCGGGAAAGTCGCGACCACATGTACCGGCTGATCGGCGAACGCGCGTAACACCGTCTCACCCAACTTCGCATCGCCCTGGGCGATCGACGACGTGTTGACCAGTACGAGGGGACCCTCGCTATCGGTCAGCCGGCCGGGCGCCCGCGCGGCGGGCGGCTCGAAGACACACGCACCGATGAAATGCACCGCATCACCCCAGTCCGGGTGGGGATACTCGAACGGCTCACCGCCGACGCCGAGCAGCAGCGGCGCCCGACGCATCAGCTCGTCTACGGAGTGGATCGGCCGCACGCCCAGTCGGTCGCGCAGGGCATTGATCCGGGGCAGCACCGGGCGATCGAAAAGATGGCGGACCACGGGCCGTAACGTCGCGTCGCGCGCGGCGCCCAGGACTCCGGGCAGCGGTCGCAGACCCGGGCCGAACGGCGGCGTCCCCCGCGACCGCAGATACGGCGTGAACGGTGAGAAGATCGACCACGCAATGTCGCCGGCGTCAGCCGCCGAGATGGCACCCCAGCAGTTCGCGTCCACGATGAGCGCGTCGGGCCGCACCCGTGCGACCGCGTCGCGCACATCGTCGACCTCGAACAGCGCCCGGCGGCACAGCACGTCGATCGAATTCTTCAGCACGCCCAGAGCACCGCCGGCCAGCCAGTCGTGGGCTACTACGGACTCGATGCGGGGGTCGACCGCCTCGGCCCGCACGCCGACCCGGCGCATGGTGACAACTTCGCTTGCCATGGTGCGCACGTGCACCTGATGGCCGCGCGCGACGAGTTCGACGAGCAGCGCGGCCATCGGGTACAGGTGCCCCAGGGCCGGCGAGCCGTAAGCCAGGATTACCGCCATACCGTGGCCATACCTCAGATGACGAGCCGCGCGCCGAGGCCGCGTAGTGCACGCAGATCCCCCGCCCCGCAACCGTGCAGACAGATCCGCAGCTCGTCGATGAACCGTTGCAGCCAATCCGTTGCGGCACCGGCAGATTCGATCGCCGGGCCCAGCAGCGGCCGCGCCACCGCCACCACGTCGGCGCCCAGCGCGAGCGCCCTGGCGGCGTCCATCCCGGTGCGAATTCCGCCGGAGGCAACCAACGGGATCTCCGGCAGCGCCGCACGGACCTCCAGCAGCGCCTGGGCAGTGGGGATGCCCCACTCGGCCAGATCGGGATGGCGCAACTCGCCGTAGCGGACCAACTGCTCGACGCGCGACCACGAGGTGCCGCCGGCGCCCGCGACGTCGATGCCCGCCACCGGCTGCTCACCCGTGCAACGCAGCAATTGGGCGACGGCCGCAGCCCCGATCCCGTGACCGACTTCCTTCAGCAGCACCGGATAGTCCAGCATCGGGGCCACGTCGTGCAGCCGGTCCAGTGACCCGGCGAAGTCGGTGTCGCCGTGCTGCTGCATCGCTTCCTGCAACGGATTGGTGTGTACCGCAAGCACATCGGCTCCCACCCGGTCGAGCGCGCCGACGATGTCGGGCACCGCGTCCTTGGTGAACTGCGACAGCCCGATGTTGCCGAACAGCAGCACGTCGGGCGCGACGTCGCGCACCGCGAAGCTGCCGGCTGCCCGCTCCCCCCGCGCACTGTCCAGCATCACCCGTTGTGAACCGAGCATCATTCCGATACCGAGCCGCTGCGCGGCGGTGGCCAGATTCCGATTGATGATCCCGGACAGTTCGGCACCGCCGGTCATGGCGCCCACCAACACCGGCGCGCACAGACGGCTGCCCATGAAGTCCACGGACAGGTCGACGTCCTCGAGGTTGGTCTGGGTCAACGCGTTGTAGGGCAGGCGGTAGCGTTCCAGCCCCGTCGTCACCTGGTGGTAGGACACGTCCTCGGCGAGGCACACGTCGATGTGGCGACGTTTTCGCGTCCTCATCTCACCCCGGTCACCGGTCATGGGACCTCAGGCGCTCGCGCTGACGGGCACGGCGATTTCGTTGCGGCGCAGCGCCGGAATGGTCCAGGGCGGATCGTAGAACCATGCCGCCGGCGCGTCGGTCGGTTCGAATCCGAACTCGCGCAACGTGTTCAACAACTTTGCGGTCTGCGCGGCAACCTCCCGGCGAGCCGGGCTGCCGCTGAAGCGGCGGACCGCGATGTGTTGCTCGGGCACCGTGACCAACGAGATCTGGTCGTCGTCGGGCTCCGGCAGCGTGTCCATCGTCTTCGCCGACGGCATGAAGAACCGGATCACCCACTCGCCCTCACCGGCGGACTCCTGCGCGACCGGCGCCGACATCGGGATCTTCGCACCGCTCCGTGTCCGCTGCGCGCCGGCGGATTGCTGCGCTACCGGGGCCGTCATCGCGATCTTCTCGCGGACGTGGTTCGCCCCGAAGATATACCCGGCGAGCCGACGGAAGCCCATGCTGCGCGCCGCCTCCTCGTCGGCAGTGACCGTCGTCTGCGCGGCGATGCGCGCTCCGTAGGTACGGATCTCCACGGCGTCGGACAGCTTCTGCGCGCTGTAAGCCGGCTCCTCAGTGCCGCGGCGGTAACCCACCACGGAGCCCACACCCTCGATGATCTGACCGATCATCGATCCGAGTGATCCGAACACCGACATATCGTTTCCCCACCGTCCATCATCTGGTAGTACCCACTCTCGAACGGGACAGACCCAGCCCTGACGCGAGTACTGCGGGCGAGCGGGCCGACCCCGGCCCTGGGCGTTGGTGCGCCGAAATCAACCCTACCCGGCACTTCGGACAGCTGTTAATTTGTTGAACGGTTAAGAAACTTTGATTATGCTGGCGATGACTGAAACCGACCCCGCAGCCGGGGGCCGTTCAGTTGCCCAGAGCCGTCCGCCGCGGCATCGTTCCCCGACAACTGCCGCGGCGGTCGGCTCTGCATTCATATCTCCGTAATTGGCTGTGCGGCAGCGTTATTGCGCATATATCGCAGCGCCGGCCGGTCGCACTTCCGCAACTGCGGCTACGCTGTACACAGTTGAGTACGCAGCTGACATCCACGGGACGAGCAGACTTCCCGCCCGGCCCCTTAATTCTCAAAACCACTCGATAGGCCCACCGATGCACGCTGTGAATTCACCCGCCGAAAACCGTCTCCGCTACGTCGTCGACTGCGGCGAGGCGCACCTGTTCGTGTATTCGCGCGGCCTGGCCACCGTCGTGTGCGTCGACGGCGAAGTCGACGCGGCCAACGCTGACCGCTTCGCCATGGAACTGCGCCGATTCACCAAGGTGGGCACGCCACTCATTCTGGACCTGAGCCGGCTGCGGTTTCTGGGCCTGGACGGTTTCCAGCGCCTGCTGGCTCTGCACCACGAGCACCACACCGCAGGCCTCTACTGCGGCATCGTCAGCGGTGTCGCCCTGCGTCCGCTGCTGCGGATCGTCGGCGACCACGGTCTTTCACTGGTCAGATCAGTGCCCGAAGCACTGCAATTCATCGACGACGCCCTGGTGGGGCGCCGGCAGATGCTTCAGCGACTGGCCAGGTAACCGTCCGCGAACTGTGATCGGAGTGGTGCGATGAAATTCCAGGACGAGCCCGGCCGGCATTTCCCTTACCGCTACGACGGCCGGCTGGCAGCACTCTGGCTGCCCTTCCGGTGGCCGGGCGGCCAGGGCGTGACACTGACCGACGACGGCCGATTCCTGGCGCGCTACGGGCCGTTTCGCGTCGACGTGCCGCTCTCCTGGGTGCGGGAGGCGCACGTGGCCGGCCCGTACCGCTGGTGGACCGCGGTCGGGCCGCGCCTGTCGTTCGTCGACGACGGACTGACCTTCGGGACCAACGCCCGGGCCGGGGTGTGCATCCACTTCGAGCCGAGCATCCCGCGCGTCATCGGACTCAAGGACCATTCGGCGCTCACGGTGACCGTCGCCGACCCCGAAGGTCTCGCTGCGAGCCTCAACGCGGACGACCGCACCTGATCGAATCTGTCTGCGCGACAACGCCTTGACTCAGGATTTCGGGGATCCCATCTCCTGCTGGAAGCGGCGCATCGCGGCGATCAGTGCCGTGAACACCCGGTGCGCGGCTGCCAGGTCGGCGTCGGGCAGGTCCGTCAGGGCCGACTGCGTGTGCCGGCGCAGGGGGGTGAAGAAGGAACGGGTGGTCACCAGACCCGGGTCGGCATAGCGCAGGATGACCTTCCGCCGATCGTCGGGATGGGAATCGCGGCGAACATGACCGGAGTCGATCAACCGGTCCACCAGGTAGGTGATCGCCGCACCCGAGAGGCCCATGCGCTGACTCAGGTCACCCGATGTCATCGGCTCGCCGGCGGTTTCGGCGACCATGATGTGCAGCAGGGCGCGAAAATCATTGGGGCGCACATCATGGGAGACCGCGAAATGCCGGCCGATCTGGTCGGACTCGTTCGTCAGCTCCCGCAGGTCAGCCGAAATCTGCGACTCCAACGCGTCGCGTCCGTCAGCCTGCACGTGCGGATCCATGGCGATCCGGAGCATAGCGCGATTCGGCCCTCAGTTCAGTTGATTAATGTTTCAGCGACTGAAATGCTTGGCTGGTGTGGGATAGACTCGCTGCGACAGTGACCGCCCGACGCTCGTGGATTCTCGCGCTAGGGGTCTTTCTGCTGGCGGCCGGTTTCATGGCACTCATCGGTGGGAACGCAGCGGCAAGCCAGGCGCCGTCATCGGTGCCGACAGATTCGGATTCAGCGAAGGTAGCCAAACTGTCCGCCCAGTTTCCCGGTGGCGACCAGGTACCGCTGATCGTGGTGGTCAGCAGTCCCGAGGCCGGTGCACCCGACCCCGCCGCGCTGCAGCGCGCGACCGAACAGGCCCGCGATCGGATGCGTGCCGTCGCCCGACCGGCAACGGCTCCGGTGCCCGCATTCGTCTCGGCTGACGCCAAGGCAGGCATTGGGGTGGTGCCGATCAGTGCCGGCCTTTCCGGACTGGACCTGCACGATGCTGTCGCCACGTTGCGCACCGCAGCCAACAATGGCTTGCCCGAAGGATTTTCGGCTCATGTCACCGGCGGGCCGGCCTTCGGTGCCGATATCGCCAACGCGTTCAGCAATGCCAACATCACCCTGCTGATTGTGACCGCCGCCGTGGTGGCGTTCCTGCTGATCGCCACTTACCGCTCGCCGGTGCTGTGGCTGGTACCGCTGACTGTGATCGGCTTGGCCGACCGGGTCGCGGCGGCGGTGGGAACCGCGGTGGCGTCCATGACCGGCCTCAGTTTCGACGGGGCGACGTCCGGAATCACCAGCGTGCTGGTCTTCGGCGCCGGCACCAACTACGCGCTGCTACTGATTTCGCGCTACCGGCAGGAACTTCGGCTGCACGCCGAGCACCGCGACGCGCTACGCCGAGCCGTCCGGACGGCCGGTCCGGCGATCGTGGCCAGCAATGCCACCGTGGTGCTGGCGCTGCTCACCTTGATTTTCGCCGTCACACCGAGCACCCGCAGTCTGGGCGCACTCGCGGCGTGCGGTCTGGTCGTCGCCGCGGTCTCGGTGCTGGTGTTGCTGCCACCCCTGCTGGCGCTGTTCGGACGGCGGCTGTTCTGGCCGTTCATCCCGCAACCCGACCACACCACCGCCGTCGATACCGGACTCTGGCACCGGGTTGCCGCACACGTCGCCCGTCGACCGGCACTGGTCGCGTCCACCACGATCCTGCTGCTGGCCGTGCTGGCGACCGGGCTGTTCACCGTGCGCATCGGCCTTTCCCAGACCGAACAGTTTCGCGTCACAGCGGATTCGGTGACCGGGTTCGACATCGTCGCGGCGCATTTCCCGGCCGGTTCGGCCAATCCGACTGAAGTCATCGCCCCCACCGCAGAGTCCGCCCGGGTGCAGCAGGCCATCTCCGCCACCCCCGGCGTCGTCTCGGCCGAACCTGCAGGCGCTCCGGCGGCGGGGTTGAGCAGATGCTCGGTGGTGATCGACGCCCCGCCGTCCTCCCCGCAAGCATTCAACACCATTGCCGCGCTGCGGCATTCGACCAAATCCGTGACCTCGGCGGCTTTGGTCGGCGGACCCGACGCCCAGGCCCTCGACGTGCGCGATGCCGCGACCCGCGACCGGACGGTGCTGATTCCGGCGATCCTCACGGTCATCCTGTTGGTGCTCTACGTCCTGTTGCGGTCGGCCCTGGCGCCGCCGATGTTGCTGGCGGCGACCATCCTGGGCGCGCTGGCTGCACTCGGTCTCGGCGGTTGGTCGAGTATGCAGGTGTTCGGGTTTCCCGCCCTGGACAACACCACTCCGCTCTACGCGTTCCTGTTCCTGGCCGCACTGGGCGTCGACTACACCATCTTCCTCGTCACCCGCGCTCGCGAGGAGGCCGCCGGCCACGGGGCCCGGGACGGAATGGTTCGTGCCGTGTCGGCCACCGGCGGGGTGATCACCAGCGCGGGAATTGTGCTGGCTGCGGTCTTTTGCGTGCTCGGCGTGCTGCCGCTGATCGTGATGACCCAACTGGGCATCATCGTCGGTCTCGGCATTCTGCTGGACACCTTCATCGTGCGCACGCTGGTTATCCCCGCACTGTTCGCGCTGAGCGGGGACCGCATCTGGTGGCCGGCGGCCGTCTGGCGAACCCGACCCGACGTCGAGGGTCAAAACCGAAGGGAATCAACGTGAATAAGTCAACTCTGGCCGGGACCGGACTGGCCGTCGCCGCGGCGGCCGGCACCGGCGCCATCGCAAGTCCGGGCCGAACGCCGTTGTGGTACGCCCGAATTCGCAAGCCGCGTTATCAGCCACCCAGCGTGGTGTTCCCGGTGGCCTGGACCGCCCTCTACACCGACATCGCGACCACCTCCGCGGTGGCCATCGACCGGTTCCGTGCGGCCGGGCAGCCGGACAAGGCCCGCCGGTACGCCACCGCGCTGGGCATCAACCTGGTGCTCAACGCCGGTTGGAGCTGGTTGTTCTTCCACCACCACAAACTAGGTGCCGCCGCCCTGGGTGCCGCCGCACTCACGGCCAGCAGCACCGATCTCGCCAGACGCGCCGCCGAAGCCGATCCCCGCGCCGGACTGGCGCTGGCGCCGTATCCGCTGTGGTGCGGGTTCGCCACCGTGCTGTCCACCCACATCTGGCGACTCAACCGTTAGGAGGCGTCATGCCCACCCTGTTGTGGTTTCGACGGGACCTGAGGCTGCGCGATCACCCGGCACTGGCCGCCGCGGCCCAGAACGACGCGGCCGGCGAGGTGCTCGCCTGCTTCGTGCTCGATCCCCGGCTGGAGGCATCCTCCGGGCCGCGCCGGCTGCAGTTCCTCGGCGACTCACTGCGACAGCTCAGCAGCGACCTCGACGGTCGCCTGCTGGTGGTGCGCGGCCGGCCGGAGCAGCGAATTCCCGAGATCGTCACGAAGATCGATGCCTCCGCAGTACACATCACCGAAGACTTCGCGCCGTTCGGCCGCCGCCGCGATGACAAGGTGCGCGCTGCACTGGATTCGGTTCCGCTGGTGGCCACGGGATCTCCGTATCTCGTCTCGCCCGGACGGATCACCAAGGACGACGACACCCCGTACAAGGTGTTCACCCCGTACTTCAGCCGGTGGCGCGACGCGGGATGGCGGGACCCAGCCAGAACCGGTGCCGAATCCGCACACTGGCTCGACCCGTCGGCAGTCAAGATCAGGACGTGCGAGATTCCGGACCGCGGCGTCGAACTCGACCTGAAAGCCGGTGAAGCGGCCGC
Organism: Mycobacterium sp. NGS29; assembly: GCF_059812965.1. Lineage (NCBI taxonomy): Bacteria > Bacillati > Actinomycetota > Actinomycetes > Mycobacteriales > Mycobacteriaceae > Mycobacterium > Mycobacterium sp. NGS29. Next base: position 31,438 of record NZ_JCALDR010000004.1, on the reverse strand, counting down.
ACTCTCGCAGTGGTCGGCATTCATCGACGACGGCATTTCGCGTTACGAGACCGATCGCAACCGGCCGGATCTGCCCGGCACCAGCCGGATGTCGGCGCACCTGAAGTTCGGCACCATCCACCCCCGGACCATGGTCGCGGATCTGAACCTGCGCCGTAAAGGCGACTCAGCGTACCTGCGGGAGTTAGCGTTCCGGGATTTCTACGCCGCGGTACTGCATCACTGGCCGCACAGCGTCTGGTGGAACTGGAACAGCCACTTCGACGCCATCCAAACCGACACCGACGCTCAGGCCGAGCGCCGGTTCGAGGCCTGGAAAGCCGGCCAGACCGGATACCCGATGGTCGATGCCGCGATGCGGCAGTTGCGCGAGACCGGGTTCATGCACAACCGGGCGCGGATGATCGTCGCCTCCTTCCTGGTCAAAGATCTGCACCTGCCGTGGCAGTGGGGCGCGGCCTGGTTCCTGGAGCAACTCGTCGACGGCGACATGGCCAACAACCAGCACGGGTGGCAGTGGTGCGCGGGCTCCGGCACCGATGCCGCCCCCTACTTCCGGGTGTTCAATCCCACCACCCAGGGTGAAAAGTTCGATCCTGCAGGCGATTACATTCGCCGCTGGGTGCCTGAGCTGGATGCCGCGACCGATGCGCATCTGCGGAAGGGGGACCGCCCGGCCAGCTATCACGAACCGATCGTCGACCATGCCGCCGAACGGACCGAGGCGCTGCGGCGTTACAGCAACATCAGCTAAAGGCTTGGGCAAAGGCTGTGCGCCGTGCCATTATCAGCCGGTTCACGGTTTCAACGGTCGCCAGAGCCCGGAGGGTGGTATGAGCCAGTCGCTGTGTCGGATGTTGATCGTCTCTGGCGCCGCAGCCGGTCTGGTGCTCGGCGCAGGCGCCTGCCACTCGTCTGACGGTGACTCGCGCGCTCGCGAGGTGGACAGGCATGTGCTGGAGAACGAGATCGCATCGCACATGACCGACTCCAGCACCGACAAGCCGCAGGCGGTGGCCTGTCCGGCCGGTCTGCCGGCCAAGGTGGGGGCACAGGTCAAATGCAAGATGAAGATCGACGGCCCACCCGACGAGGTCAACGTCACCGCCACCGTCACCAACATCGACGGCAAGACGGTGATCTACCACTTCCTGAAATCAATCGATCAGGATCGGGTCGCCAAGATGATCCGCAACAAGCAACGCAACGAGTCGGTCACGTGTCCCGAGGAATTGAAGGGTCTGGTCGGCACCAAACTGCGGTGCCAACTCATCAACGGCAACAGAACATTCGGCGTCAACGTGGTGGTCACCGACGTGCCCGGGCCCCGGGTCAACTTCAACTTCGAAATCGACGACCAGCCCCAGTGAAATCCGGCCGTGGTCAGGCCGGCAGGTTCTTCTTGATGGTCGCGTCCTGCTTCTGCGCCACCGCGGTGGCGAAATCAACAGGTGCGGCGTCGCCGGGGGGACCTTCGAAATGCAGCGTGACGGACGCCTTGCCTTCGGTGAACACCAGCAGCGTCACGGCTTTGGACTTGTCCGGCGAGGTGCCCAGCACCACGGTCCCGCCGTTACCGACCGCCACGGGTTGGGGGGTGCCGTCGATCACCCAGTTGTTCAGCGTCCCCGTCGTGCCGTTCATCGCTTCGACCGCAGCCGCAGCATCCGGCAGGACGGCGATGCTGACACTGATGATGTTGTCGCCCTTGGCATTCCGGAACGTGCCGTCCACGCCGGGGTTACCACTGGACGGGGTGGGCGGCTGCCCGACCTCGAGCGGGTCACCCGAGAGCGCCTGTAGGTCGCTCAGCGGTACCAGCAAGTTCGTGTAGTCGGTGGGCGCGACCGTGCCCGACGTCGCAGCGGGCGACGAACTGGCGCTGCCCGAGCCGGCGGCCGATGTGGTCGTCGACGAAGCCGGCGCCTTTTCGTCCTTGCTGTCACACGCGGGGACCAACGCGCCAAGGGCTATCGCCGCGGCCGCACTCAGCACCGCAATGGTCGGCGTCTTCATTGGCGCTCCCGTCATCTGTTGTCGATTCGACCACCGTTGATCGAACAGCATGGCGGGCGGCACCGCAACCGCGGCAACCCGGACTAGCGCGACGCCTTCTTACGCTCGATGTCGGCGAGGGCGGCAGCGAGTTCGGCGCGCTGCGCCGCAGAGGTCTCCCACGACAATTTCCGGTTCTTGACCACCTTGGCCGGGGCGCCGACTGCGATCGAATAGTCCGGGACGACGCCGCGCACCACCGCATGCGAACCCAGCACACAACCCCGTCCGACAGAGGTACCGCGCAACACCGAAACCTTCACCCCCACCCAGGTGTCCGGTCCGATGCGCACCGGCGACTTGATGATGCCCTGATCCTTGATCGGCAGCGTGATGTCGTCCATCCGGTGGTCGAAATCGCAGACATAACACCAGTCGGCCATCAACGCGGACTCGCCGAGCTCGATGTCCAGGTAGCAATTGATGACGTTGTCGCGTCCCAGGACCACCTTGTCGCCGAACCGCAGCGATCCTTCGTGCGCGCGGATGGTGTTCTTGTCGCCGATGTGCACCCACCGGCCGAACTCCAGCTGGGCCAGCTCGGGCGTGCAGTGGATTTCCACACCTTTGCCCAGGAACACCATCCCCCGGGTGATGATGTGCGGGTTCTGCAGCTTGAACTTCAGCAGCCGCCAATACCGCACCAGGTACCACGGCGTGTAGGCCTTGTTGCGCAACACCCATTTCAGCGACGCCAGCGTCAGGAAATTGGCTTGGCGGGGGTCTCTAAGCTGGGCGCCACGCCACCGGCGGTGCAGCGGAGCTCCCCACATGCTCGTCATGGCCCGAAAGCCTACCCGTGGAGCTACGGGTTACCCTCACCTGTACTCGGTCTCTGCTTGCCACTGAAGGATTGCCGAAAGGAAAGAGTGCTCGTCCGACGTCTCCTGGCAATCGTTGCAGCAGCCGTGCTCACCATCGGCCTCGGCGGATGCGGCAATACCGATTCGTGGGTGAACGCAGCGCCCGCACCGGGCTGGCCCGCGCAGTACGGCGACGCCGCCAACAGCAGCTACACCGCGACGGCCGGTGCCACCAAGCTCAGCCTGCGCTGGACCCGTTCGGTCAAGGGCAGCTTGGCAGCCGGTCCGGCATTGGGTGCGCGAGGCTTTCTCGCCCTGAATGCGCAGACACCCGGCGGTTGCTCCGTCATGGAGTGGGAAATCGGCAACGGGCGCCAGCGCTGGTGCATCCGGCTGATCCAGGGTGGCGGTTTCGGCGGGCCGCTCTTCGACAGCTTCGACAACCTGTACGTCGGTCAGCCGGGCGCGATCATCTCCTTTCCGCCGACGCAGTGGACTCGCTGGCGCGAACCTGTCATCGGAATGCCCAGCACCCCAAGACTTTTGGGTGACGGCCACCTGCTGGTCAGCACCCACCTGGGCCAGTTGCTGGTCTTCGACACCCATCGGGGCGCCGTGGTCGGCAGCTCGCTGGATCTGGTGGAGGGTGTCGACCCCGCCGACGCCACGCGCGGGCTGGCCGACTGCGCCCCGGCCCGCCCGGCCTGCCCGGTCGCGGCGGCTCCCGCGTTCTCCGCGGCCACCGAGACGGTGGTGGTCGGCGTGTGGCAGCCGGGAGCTCCCACAGCGGGTCTGGTCGGCCTGAAGTACCACGGGGGGCAGCTCACCCGGGAGTGGACCAGCGAGGCCGTCGGCGGTGGCGCGCTGGCCAGTCCGGTGTTGTCCGCGGACGGATCAACCATCTACGTCAACGGCCGCGACCAACGGTTGTGGGCGTTGCATGCTGCCGACGGCAAACCCAAATGGTCTGCGCCGCTGGGGTTTCTGGCGCAGACACCACCGTCGGTCTCCCCGCAGGGACTGATCGTGGCCGGCGGTGGCCCCGACGCCCGGCTGGTCACCTTCCGGGATGCCGGTGAGCACGCCGAGGTGCTGTGGCGGCGCGAGGATGTCGCTCCGCTGTCGACGTCGACGCTGGCCGGTGACAGCGTGGCGTACACGGTCACCGCCCCGCATGAGGGCGAGCCCGGCATGTCGGTCCTGATCTTCGACCCGACCAACGGACACACGACTTCCAGCTATCCGCTCCCGGCGGCCACCGGATCTCCGGTCGGGGTCGCGGTCGGTAAGGACCGCCGCGTGGTGGTTACCACCAGCGACGGTCAGGTCTACACCTTCGACCCGGCCTAGGCCCGGGATCGTCCCTGGTCAGCGCGGCCCATCCGGGCTCCCGCGGACCTAGACGGCCAGCGGCGGGATCGCGCTGCGCGGCACTTGGACCTGAGTGGCGCCGGCGAACGACGGCAACAGCTCGCCCTGGGCGAAGTAGAAGATCACGGCGTCGTCGGTGATCGCGAAGTTCTGATAGTTGGTGGGGTCGTGACCGGCCCCGGGCGACACTCCCCCGCCCATCCCGCTCTGGTGTTCCAGTTCGCGTTGCACGATCGGGAAGATGGCGTCCAGTGGATTGCTGTTCGGCGGAAACAATGTGTCGAAGGTGATCGGCTGCTTGGTGTTCAGGTTGTAGTTGAAAGCCTTGTACCAGTTGGACGGCCGGGCCCCGCCGACGTCCTGGAAGAACTTCAGCACCACGCTGCGGGTGCGCGGCGGCAGGCCGGAGCTGTGCTGCTCGTTGGTGGCATCCATCTGGTAGGGCTGGTCGCGCCGTCCTGATCCCTGCGCGACGTTGACGAAGCCGTCGCGATTCTGCGTGATGTAGTCGGTCAGCGCCTGCTGGTCGGGATAGTCGACGGGGAACGTGAGGTCCAGCGTGTAGGTGGCACCGGACTGGTGGATGTGGCAGATCTGGGCGCCCTCGACCGCGCCACCCAGACTCGCGCACGACGGCGGCGCGGCGGCGGTGTCGGAGGCCGGCCAGCCCGCCAGCGCCACGACAGCCAGCGTCGCGGCGGCAACTAGATAACGCATCGTCGTCACTGTCCTCGAGATCAAAATGGCGGTGATGCCATATCGAGATAATCGCCGTCAGCGTACCCGGCGTTACCGGGAGGGCCGGCAAACGTATGCCACCGCGGCGCCGCCGGCCCGCGCACCGATGCGAGTGATGACGACCGAGAGCGGTTCGCCGCCCCGCAACCGCATCCGGCGGCGCAACGCGTCGGGATCCACCGCGACACCGCGGACCAGGATTTCCAGCGCGCCGCAGTCCCGCGCGGACAGCGCCCGGCGCAACTGCCGCTCGTCGAACGCCACCTGTTCGAGCACCTCGAACCCCCGTACGCCCGGCGGCAGTCGGTCTCCGGACAGGTAGGCGATGTCGGGGTCGAGCTGCCACAGCCGGTGCCGGGTGGCGTAGTGGCGGACCAGCCCGGCCCGCACGACCGCGCCGTCGGGGTCGACGATCCACCGCCCTACCGGCCGGACCCGACAGTCGTCGGCGTCGGCCGAGGTGATCTGCTCGGCACGGTCCAGGATGGTGGCGCGGCGCCGTACGCCCGCCTCGGCCAGCCCGCCCCACCACAGGCAGGCCTCCCGCACCGAACCGCGGTAGGAGGTCACCTCCACCTCGCCGTCGAACCCGAGCCGGCCCACCTGGTCGAAATCGATTCCCGGCGCGCACTTCACGGCCAGATCCCGGCCGCGGTAACGCTGCAACACCTGATCGAGCGCCGGTTGGTAGTCGCGGGGGTCGAATCGGCGCCGGCCACCACCGCGCCGCGCCGGGTCGACGACGACGGCCGCGTCGCGGCTGACCGGGTGCAGCGCATCGGCACGGCACAGGTAGGCGTGCTCACCCAGGTTGTGGCCGGCCATGGCCAGCCGGACCGGGTCGATGTCGCTGCCGATGACCCGCGTCGCCACACCGCGCAAAGCAGCCAGCTCGGTGCCGATGGAACAGGTCACGTCGTGCACGACGCGCCCGGCCAGGCGGGCGGCCCGGTGCAGCGCGACGGGTGCCGCGGTGGCCTGCTGCAACGCCTCGTCGGTGCATAGCCAGCCCGCGACATCGCCCAGCGCGCCCAGCTTCTGCTGCGCTTTGCGGCGCAGCAGCGTCGTCTCCACCAGCACCGCAGCGCGGTCACCGAAGCGGGCGCGCACCGCGGAGACATCGGTGATCCGGGTGGCGTCGCTCAACTCCAGTTCGGCGACCACCGCAAGCGCGGCGGCACCGGACTCCGACCGCAGATAACGGACGGCGTCCAGGTCGAAAAGGCTCAGGAGGGTTTGACCCCGGTGATCATCACGTTGTAGAACCACCCCTTTGGCGCCACGTGGCGCCACACGTTGGCGTCCACCCAGCTCAGCGCCTTCCAGCCGTTGAACGCGAACTTCGCCCAACCCCAACCCAGACGCCCGGGCGGCACCGAGGCCTCGAAGGTGCGCACCGGCCAGCCGAACATGGCCGCGGTGAACTCCTCGCTGGCGGTCTCAACCTGGACCGCGCCAGCGTTGGCGGCCATCTGCTCGAGGTCTTCCGGTGCGAAGGTGTGCAGGTCGACGACCGCTTCCAGGGCCGCGGCCCGCGACGATTCGTCGAGCTCCTCCTGGGGTCGCCGCCAGCCGGCCAGACCGGGCAGCTTGGTGATGTTGGTGGCGACCCGCCACGTCAACGTGGAGAGCTCGCGCGCGTAGACATTGCCGATCGAGGTCGGCTCCCCGGCGAACACGAACCGCCCGCCCGGCTTGAGCACCCGGATCACCTCGCGCAGGGACAGTTCGACGTCGGGGATGTGGTGCAGGACGGCGTGCCCGACCACCAGGTCGAAGGTGTCGTCGTCGTACGGGATGCCTTCGGCGTCGGCGACGCGACCGTCGATGTCCAGGCCCAGCGACTGGCCGTTGCGGGTGGCGACCTTGACCATGCCGGGCGAGAGATCGGTGACCGATCCGCGGCGGGCCACGCCGGCCTGGATCAGGTTGAGCAGGAAGAAGCCGGTGCCACAACCCAACTCCAGGGCGCGGTCGTACGGCAACTCGTTGATCACCTCGTCGGGCACGATCGCGTCGAATCGGCCGCGCGCGTAGTCGATGCAGCGCTGGTCATACGAGATCGACCACTTGTCGTCGTAGCTCTCGGCTTCCCAGTCGTGGTAGAGCACCTGGGCGAGTTTGCTGTCGTGACGTGCGGCGGCCACCTGCTCCGCGGTCGCGTGCGGATTGGGCGCGGGGACCTCAGTACTCCTCGTCATGCAGGGCAGCCTAACGGGCGCGGTGACTGCCCGCGGTCCGGGCGCCCTGACCAGCGGCGAACACCTCGACGTACCGGCGTTGTTCGGCGGTCAACCGCTCGGCTTCCGACGGCGCGCCGTACACGTCGTTGATCCCGGCCTTGGCCGCTGCCAGAGCCGGCGCCGGACCGTCCAGGAAGCGTCTGGCCCAATCCGCCGCCGCGTCGTAGACGTGGTCGGGGGCCACCATGTCGTCGATCAGGCCCAGCGCCAGCGCCTCCTCGGCGTCGAAGAAACGCCCGCTGAACACCAGTTCCTTGGCCCGGCTGGAGCCGACGACGTGAGTGAGCCGGGCCATCCCGCCGCCGCCGGGCACCAGGCCGGCCAGGATCTCGGTCGCGCCGAACTTCACGTTGTCGCCGCTCACCCGCCAGTCCGCGGCCAGGGCCAGCGTCAGGCCGGCGCCCAGCGCGTAGCCGGTGATGGCGGCGACGGTGGGTTTGGGGATGGCGGCAACCGCGTCGATCGCGTCGCACCGGACCTGTGCTGCGGTACCGGCTTCGGCGGCGTCCAGGGTCTGCAACTCGGGCATGTCGTCACCGGCGGTGAAGATGTCGTGACCACCGAACAGGATCACCGCGGCGACGTCGTCGCGGCGGCCCAGTTCGTCGGCGGCGGCGATGATCTCCCGGTACACCTGCCGGGTCAGCCCGTTGGTCGGTGCCCGCGACAGCAGCAGCATGGCCAGCCCGGCATCCTGCGAGCCGTCACTGACCACCACGCTCACGAATTCGCTCAAAGCGGCCAGTCCATGAAGCCGCCCGCTGTGCGTGCCTGGTGATAACGGTCGGAGTCGAAGAACTCGAACACCCAGTTGTCGCCGCGCTTTTCCAGCAGCGGCTGGACCGCGACGATCTGCCGCTCCACGGCCAGCACGTCGGCGACGGTCCGACCGGCCAGCGCGTCCAACTGCGTCCACGTAGGCGGCAGCAGCACGTTACGGCCGGCTTCGAAATCGGCGATGGTGTCCTGCGGCAGCGCCCATTCGGCCCGGTCGGACTCGGTGTTCTCGCCGTCGGCGCGCTGTCCCTCCGGCAGCGCCGCGACGAAGAAGTAGGTGTCGTAGCGCCGGGTGCGCTCGGCTTCCGGGGTCACCCAATTCGCCCAGGGCCGCAACAGATCGGCGCGCAACACCAGGTTCTCCCGACGCAGGAAGTCGGCGAAGGACAGCGTGTGGTCGGCCAGGGCACGACGAGCGTCGCCGTACACCGAGGCGTCGCCGACGATGCCGTCCGGATCGTCGGCCGGCCCGGCGAACAACACACCGGACTCCTCGAAGGTTTCCCGCGCCGCGGCACAGACCAGCGCCTCAGCCAGGTCGGTGGCGATGCCGAACCGGTCGGCCCACCACTGCGGCGGCGGTCCCGCCCAGCCGATATCGGCGTTGCGGTCGCGGTCGTCGACCCCGCCGCCGGGAAAGACGATCACCCCGGGGGCGAACTCCATCTGCGAGTGCCGGCGCATCAGGAAGACGTTCAGGCCGGCGGGCGCATCGCGCACCAGCATCACCGTCGACGCCGGGCGCGGTGTCAGGGGCACCTGTGGTTCGTTCACTGTTGTCTCCGATGGGCTGCTCGCGCGCGGACCCGGCGCGCAAAGTACCGGCCGTCCACCACGTCCAGCGCGATCCGCTGTCCGAATGCCGCGGACAGGTTCTCGGCGGTCAGCACGTCCGGCAGCAGACCCGAGGCGACCACCTGCCCTTCCGACAGCAACAGGCAGTGACTGAAACCCGGCGGCACCTCTTCGACGTGATGAGTCACCAGCACCTGCGCCGGCGCGTCGGGGTCGGCGGCCAGGTCGGTCAGCCGCGCCACCAGCTCCTCACGGCCCCCGAGGTCCAGGCCGGCGGCGGGCTCGTCCAGCAGCAGCAGTTCGGGGTCAGTCATCAGAGCGCGGGCGATCAGCACCCGTTTGCGCTCCCCCTCGGACAACGTGCCGTAGCGGCGGTCGGACAGGTGCTCGGCGCCCAGGCTCTCCAGGGTGTCCAGCGCGCGCCGGTAGTCCAGCTCCTCGTAGGCCTCCCGCCACCGCCCCAGCACCGAATAGCCGGCCGAGACCACCAGGTCACGCACCACTTCGTTGTCGGGCACCCGCTGCGCCAGCGACGACGAGCTCAGGCCGATCCGCGATCGCAGTTCGGAGACGTCGACGCGGCCCAGCCGCTCCCCCAGCACGAACGCGACACCGGTCGACGGGTGCTCGGTGGCGGCGGCGATGCGCAGCAACGATGTCTTGCCGGCCCCGTTCGGGCCGATGATCACCCAGCGCTCGTCGAGTTCGACCGCCCAGTCCAGCGGGCCCACCAGCGTGCGTCCGCCCCGGCGCAGCGACACGTTCCTGAAGTCGATCAGCAGATCGGGATCGGCGTCCAGTTCGGCCACCCGATTATGGTGCCGTACCCGGGCACCGCCTCGGTTGCCGGGTCGCCCTCCCCGGGAGCTACAGATCGTTGCCGGCATAGGACAGGTTGAAACTCTTATTGGCCAGCGGAAAGTCCGCGACGATCGTGTCGGCCATCGCGACCGGCAGGGCCGGCCAGTTGAACCAGGACGGGTCCACCACCTTGCACCGCGTGATCGCCCCGGCGGAGGCGTCGATCTCGACCCGGTGCACCACCGTGCCGCGCCACCCTTCCACGATCCCGACGCCGCTGCCGCCGGTTTCGGGCAGCGACGCCTGATACCGCAGCGGGCCGTCCTGCTGCTCGAGCACGGCACAGAGCAACGCGACCGACGCCGCGAACTCGTCGCGCCGAACCAGGTAGCGGGCCAGCACGTCACCGTCGGTGCGCATCACCGTGGTGACGGGCAATGCCATCGTCGGATGATCGACGCGCGCGTCGGTGCCGATGCCGCTGGCGCGCGCCACGTATCCCAGGCACCCCATGGCGCGGGCGTCCGCCCCGGCCAGCACCGCGGTCTCGGCGAACCGGTCGTAGATCCCGGAGTTGCGCAGCGTCAATTCGCTGATCTCGGCCACCTCGCGGGCCAGTGCGCGCAATTCCCCGGTATCGGGAAGCGCTTGCAGGACAACACCTCCGGGGGTGACGGTGCCGCGCAACAGCCGGTGGCCGGCCACGCGTCCGTTGATGCGCAACAGGCGCTCGCGGATGCGCTGAGCATGGGCGTTGGCCAGCGCGAAACCCACATCGCTGGCCAGTGCGCCCAGATCGCCGGCGTGATTGTAGAGACGCTCGAGTTCGACCAGCACCGCGCGCAGCGCGTGCACGGGTTGCGGGACCTCGATTCCCAGCGCCTCCTCCACCGCAAGGCTGTACGCCAGGGCGTGCGCGACTGCGCTGTCGCCGCTGACACGTCCGGCCAGTTCGACGCCGGCGTCGACGGGCCGGCCCTCGAAGAGCTTTTCGATCCCCCGGTGTACGAACCACAGTCGCGCCTTGAGCCGCAGCACGGATTCACCGATCATGGAGAACCGGAAGTGGCCCGGCTCGATCAGGCCGGCATGTACGGGTCCGACCGGAATCTCGTACACCCCCGGCCCGTCGACGTCCACGAACGGAAACCCGCCTACCGTCGCGAACTCCGGTGGCCGTCCGGCGGCACGCCGCATCGGATGCCAGTCCTGCGGCCAGTGCGCGTGTTTGACCAGCCGTCGCGGCTGCGGATGTCCTTGGGGCACAACCCCGTACAGATCCATCATCTCCCGCTCGAAGCGGCCCGCCGGGATGGACAGGTGTCCCAGCGACGGCACCGACGGGTTGTTCTTACCGGTGGTCAGGGTGAGCTCGACCCGGCGGTCCGGCCGGGCGGCCAGCAACAGGTAGACCACGCGCAGGCAGTCGCCGACGTCGTGGGCGGCCACCAGGGCCAGCCGAAACCCGTTGTCCAGCAACTCCCCTACGGCTTGCGCCAGTTCACCGGCAGGGACCTCGCGGCGCAGTCTCTGCGGCTGCATCAGCCCACACCGAACTGGCCGGCGGCCGTGGTGAACAGTCCGGTCAGCGGACCCGCGGTCACGCCCAGCGCCAGTGACACCACTATCCCGGTGACCAGGGCGGCCGAAACCGTGGCGGGCACGGCGATCGGCGGCGCGCCCGGGTCCGGCGCGCCCAATAGGATGCGCTGCGCCTTGCCGACCAGCGCCGCGAATGCAACCACCATCAGCAGCAGCGCGACCCCGAGCACCCAGGACAGCCGCGCGTCGGCCAGCGACCGGGCGATGGATACCTCGCTGGCGAACATCGCGAACGGCGGCAATCCCAGCAGGGCGACGATTCCGACAGCGAACGCCAGACCGATCAGCCGGGACCGCGCCAGCACGGCACGGATGTCGTCGATGGCCGACGAGTCGTGCGCGGCCTGCAACTGCCCACCGGCCAGGAACAGCACCGTCTTACCCACGCCGTGGGCCAGCACGTGCAACAGCAGGGCGGCGATCGCCAGCTTGGTTCCCGCGGCGGCGGCCACCGCGATCAGCCCCATGTTCTCCATTGACGAATAGGCGAGCATGCGTTTGAGATCGGTTGCGACGGAGAGCAACAATGCGGCGATCAATACCGTGGCCAGCCCAACGGTCAACAGTCCGGCGCGCAGGAATCCCGGGCCCACCGCGGCGTCGACGATCGGCCGCAGCCGGATCAGCACCGAGAACGCCACCGAGAGCAGCACCCCGCTCATCAACGCCGATACCGGCGCCGGCGCCTGGCTGTGCGCGTCGGCCAGCCAGCCGTGGAACGGCACCAGCCCCACCTTGGCTCCGTACCCGATCAGCAGCAGACCGCCGGCCAGGCGGGTCACCGCCGGGTTGAGGTGTGCGCCGAGGGCAGCCAGGACGTCGAGGTTCAGCGCGCTCGACGCGTCGGCGCCACTGTGCAGGGCGGCGAAGTACAGCAGCACCGTGCCGAGGAAAGCCACCGCGATTCCGACCGAGCAGATCACCACGTACTTCCAGGTGGCCTCCAGCGCCGTGGCGGAACGGCGATGCCCCACCAGAAACGCAGTGATCACCGTGGTTGCCTCGATCGCAACCCAGATCACGCCGATGTTGTTGGCCGACACCGCAACTGCCATGGCGGCCAGGAACGCCGGGACCAGGGTTCCGTAGCGTCGCGCGTCGCGGTGGTCGGTATGACCGTGGGCGAGTTCGGCGTCGATGTAGCCGATGCTCGCCCAAGTGGCCAGGGTGCCGACGACACCGATGACGATCAGCATGGTCAGCGACAACGCGTCGGTGCGCAGCACACCGCCGAGCGCGAGGTGCTGTCGGGCACCGGTCAGCACCGCCAGCGTCACAGCGCTGACCAGGATGACCACGGCGGACAGCATGGTCAGCACGGCGGTGACCCGCCGCCATCCGCCCACCAGCGCGATCAGCGCGGCGAGCACGGGCGCCAGTATCGGCGCCAGAATCACCCCCGTCATCTAGTCTCGCAATCTCTGCAGCCGGTCCAGTTCGGCACCGCCGAAGGTGCGCCGCAGCCGGCCGGTCAACACCCCCAGCACGATCAGCGCGAACAGCACATCCAGCGAGGCGCCCAGTTCCACGATCAGTGGCACCCCGGCGGTGAGCAGGAACGCCGTCGCCGTGATTCCGTTGTCCAGCATCAAAAATCCCGCGGCCTGCGAGATGGCGTGCTGGCGGGTGACCATCACGAACAGAGCGATCAACACGACCGCGAATCCGGCCGGTGCGGTTGACACCGCCGCGTCGGGATACAGGTCGACCAGTGGCCGGGTGACGGCCAGCGCGATCACCGTCAGCACCGCCGCCATCAGCAGCGAGGCGGTGGTGTTCACCAACGGTGTCACCTCACGCTGGTGATATTGCTCGGCGCCCAGTGCACGCGCCAGCAGCACCGGCAGCACCACCCCGCGCAGCGCGATCAGCGCCACCCCGACCGCGAGGAGCTCCCAATGATGCTGCCGCACAGCAAGAATCACCGGGATGGCGCCGAGCGCGACGCCCTGCAGCGCCAGCAGCCGCACGATGGAACGCAGGTCGCGTCGCCAGACGATCAACACCGCGGCCAGCACCAGCCCACCCGGTGCCAGGTCGAGCACCTCGACGAAAGTATCGGTCACGTCATCACCCCTGCGCCGCAAAGAAGTTCGCCGAACAGACGGCCAACAGCGCCAACAGGAAGGAACCGGCCAGCAATTCAGGAACCCGGAACAGTCGCAGCTTTGCGATGAACACCTCCGCGCCGGCCAGCACCACCGCGGCGACGGCGACCTTCACGCTGATCGCCACGATGCCGATCCCGACTCCGAGCAGCGTCGGGTCTTCTCCGGCGATCCCCCACGGGATGAACAGATTCGCCAGCAGCGCTAGCAGCACGGTGAGCCGCATGCCGCCGGCCCACTCCACGAGAGCGAGCCTGGGCCCGGCGTATTCGAGCACCATAGCCTCGTGCACCATGGTGAGCTCCAGGTGGGTGGCCGGATTATCCACGGGCAGGCGTCCGGTCTCGGCGATGACGACGATCACCAGCGCGACGAACGCCAGGACGCCCGTCAACGACACCACCGTCCCGGGATTGCCCAGGGTGAAGCCGACGATCGCACCCAGATTGGCTGAATGAGCGGGGACGGATAACGCGAAAATGGCCAACAGGATCGTCGGCTCCACCAGCGCCGCGATAGTGAGCTCGCGGCTGGCGCCCATCCCACCGAAGGCGGTGCCGGTGTCGATTCCGGCCAGCGCCAGGGCGACGGTGCCCAGGAACAGCAACCCGACGACCGCGAACAGATCGGCGGCCGGGTCCAGCGGCGAACCCATCGCCACCAGCGGAACGATCGCAGCGATCAGCACGGTGGTGGCCGCCAACACCACTGGCGCGCAGGCGAAGACCCAGGTAGTGCCCTCGGGCGTGATCTGCTGTTTGCGCAACAGCTTGCGCAGGTCGCGCCAGGGCTGCAGAACGCCTGCGCCGCAACGACCTTCCGATCGCGCCCGGACCTGGCGCATCAATCCGAGCACCAGCGGCGCTCCGGCCAGCACGGCACCGATCTGTGCTGCACCGGCCGCCACGGACAGCGCGGTCACGGCGGTCAACGCGCCACCACCAGGATGACCAGCACGCCCAACGCGCCGTAGCCCAGGTAGCGGTGGACACTGCCGTTGTGGGCGCGCCGCACCGCCTCGGCGCACGCCGTGACGGCGGCCAACACCGGCGCGTACAGCCGGTCCTCGATGGCGTCGGAGATTCTGGCGCGGTAGGCGATGCGTTCGACGTGATAGCGGGTCTCTTCCAGGTGGGTCACTTCGATGCCCGTGTCGGGCCGCAGCACATCCTCGAAGACCCGCTGCAGGGGTTGGGCGAAAGCTGTTGCGGTGTATTGCATCCGAGGGCTCAACTGATCGGATCCGCAGGCCCACAACGGTGACTGCCGGGACTCGGGGCGGTGCCGCGATCCCCAGCGGGCCAGGCCCAGCACGATCAGTACCGCCGCGGCCAACGCGGCGGCGAGCAGGGTGGGCGCGATCGAACTGCCGAAGCCGGGCAGTCGCAGCACCACGCCCAGGCCGGTGAGGTCGGCGCGCCGGAAGGACGGGATGGTGTCCAGCACCGACTGCAGAGTGCCGGTGAGTATGAACGGCACGACGGCGACGGCGACACAACCGATCGCTGCGACGGCCATGCCGGCCAGCAAGCTGACTGGCGACTCGCATGCCTGCTCGGCGCCCGCCGACCGCGCCCGCGCCAGGAAGCCGGTGCCGAACGCCTTCACCATCGCGGCCACCCCCAGGCCGGCGGTCAGCGCAACCACGCCGATGCCGAGCGGTGTCACCAGGCCCAGGAAGGTGTGTTCGGGACGGGCGTGGATCAGTGATTGCACCAGCAGCCACTCGCTGGCGAATCCCGCACCCAGCGGCAGACCGGACGCGCCCAGCGCAGCCAGTGCGAAAAGCATTGTGGTGTAGGGCATCTTGCGGGCCAGACCACCCAGTCGGTCCAGATCGCGCTGACCGGTCGCCACCAGGACCGACCCGGCGGCCATGAACCCGAGGCTTTTGAACGCGGCGTGCGCCACCAGGTGCAGCAACGCTGCCGTCATCGCGACAACGGCGGCAGCAGCTGCCCCGGACGCCGACAACAAGGTGGCCGCGCCCAATGCCAACACCACCAGACCCATGTTCTCGATCGTCGAATATCCAAGTAGGCGTTTGAGATCGGCGGCCACCGATGCCTGCAGCACCCCGTACAGCGCGGAGACGGCACCGACGGCGAGCAGCGTCGCACCCCACCACCGCGGCCCAGGACCAAGTATCTGCACGTCGATCCGGATGATCCCGTAGATACCGAGGTTGACCATGGCGGCGCTCATCAATGCCGACACCGGACTCGGCGCCTCCGGGTGCGCGCGGGGCAACCAGGCATGCACCGGCAGCAGGCCGGCCTTGGAACCGAAACCCGCCAGCGTCAACAGAAACACCGCAGTTCGTGCCGCATCCGGCACCCCGGACATGTCGGCGAACCGCTCCGTACCGGCTGCCGCGCCCAACACCATCAGTCCGAGCAGCACCGCGGCGAAACCGAGTTGTGTCAGCACCACGTAATACACTGCGGCGGAGCGGACTTCGGCGCGCTGGTGATCGGTGGCGAGCAGGATCAGCGACGTGAGTGCCATCAGCTCCCAGGTCAGCAAGAAGGTGCTCACCGATCCCGCGGCAGGCACCAGCAGCATCGTCGCGACGAACAGCGGCAGCGTCACCTGTACGACGCGACCGAGCCGCTCACGTCGCAGGTATCCGATGCTGTAGATGCCGACGCCGACAGCGACCGCGCCCGTCAGGGCCATGAAGTAGCCGCCCAACCGGCCGACGTCGAACTCCACGCCGCACAGCGGCAGCAGCCAGGGCACGCGCACCCGGGTCTGCCCGCCGGACAGCGCGGCCAGCCCCAGCACCACC
Organism: Mycobacterium sp. NGS29; assembly: GCF_059812965.1. Lineage (NCBI taxonomy): Bacteria > Bacillati > Actinomycetota > Actinomycetes > Mycobacteriales > Mycobacteriaceae > Mycobacterium > Mycobacterium sp. NGS29. Next base: position 15,354 of record NZ_JCALDR010000004.1, on the reverse strand, counting down.
CCGGTGGCACCGATTCCAGCCGTCGCCACACCACTGAGGGCCGCACCCGTCCCCGAGTGGGACAACGGTCGCGTCACCGCCCCGTCACCGACCGCAGAGCCGCGACCACCTGGTCCGGCGAAGGTGGGCAGCCGGGGATTTCGACGTCGACCGCGACCACCTCACCGACCGCACCGATCACCCCGTAGGCGTCGGCGAACACCCCCCGGTTGATGGCACAGTCGCCGCAGGCGATCACCACCCGCGGTTGCGTCGTGGCTGCCAAGGTATTGCGCAGCGGCTGGACCATGTTGCGCGTCACCACTCCGGTGACCAGGAGCGCGTCGGCGTGCCGCGGCGACGCCACCAACCGGGCGCCGAATCGCTCGGCGTCGTAGACCGGTCCGAACGCCCCGGCGATCTCCACCTCGCAGCCGTTGCAGGAACCGGCGTCGACGTGCCGGATCTGCAGCGATCCAGCCACTCCGGCGGGTGGCACCGCCGGTGTATCCGGCCGGGGGCCGGCGCATTCGGCGACCCGGCCCAGCCGAAATATCCTGCCCAGCCAGCTCATTCGCGCAAGTCCTCGAGCATGGCGACCTGGCCGCTGAGCAGCCCGGTCAGCACCCGTCTCGCGACGGCCATCAGCTCGGCGATCAGCGGCGAGGTGATCGAGTAGGTCACGCTGTTGCCCTCTTTGGCAGCGGTGACGACGCCCGCGCGGCGCAACACGGCAAGTTGCTGGGACAGGTTGGAGGCTTCCAGGCCGACCTCGGGCAGCAGTTCGGCCACGGTGTGGTCGCGCTCGGAGAGCAGCTCCAGGATCCGGACCCGGGCGGGGTGACCCAGTGTCTTGAAGAACTCTGCCTTCAGCGTGTACAGCGGCTGCGACACCAGACCTCGCTCGGAGTTTAACGATTTAACAATTGAAGAATTTATCATCTGTTAAGCAGGCTGGCACCCCAGCCGGGTATGACTCCGCACACACCTAGTCGGCGGGAATCTCCACGCGACGCAGCACGCCGTCGACGGCGTCGGCCGCTTCGATCTCCCCGCGGGTGACACCCAGCAGAAACAGCACGGTGTCCAGGTAGGGATGGCTCAACGACGCGTCGGCGACTTCGCGGAGCGCCGGCTTGGCGTTGAACGCGATCCCCATTCCCGCCGCCGCCAACATGTCGATGTCGTTCGCGCCGTCGCCCACGGCGACCGTCTGCTCCATCGGCACGCCGTATTGCTGGGCGAATTCACGCAGCGCTTCGGCTTTGCCCGGCCGGTCCACGATCGTCCCCACCACTCGGCCGGTGAGCCTGCCGTCGACGATCTCCAGCTCATTGGCTGCGACGTAGTCCAGTTTCAGTTCGGCGGCCAGCGGTTCGATGATGCGCCGGAAGCCACCCGAGACCACACCGCAACGAAAACCCAGCCGCTGCAACGTGCGGATGGTCGTGCGTGCACCGGGCATCAGCTCCAACTGGCCGGCGACTTCCTCGATCACCGAGGCCGGCAGGCCCGCCAGGGTGGCTACCCGCTGCTCCAACGACTCAGCGAAATCCAGTTCGCCGCGCATCGCCGCCTCGGTGATCGCCGCGACCTTGCCCAGCGCACCCGCTCGGGCCGCCAGCATCTCGATCACCTCACCCTGGACCAGGGTGGAGTCGACGTCGAAGACGATGAGCCGCTTGGTGCGCCACGCCAGGCCGTAGTCCTCCACGGCCACGTCCACCCGCTCGTCGGCAGCCACCTCGGTCAGGGCCGTCTGCAGCGGGGCGAAGGCGCCGGGCGGCACCGATACCCGCAATTCCAGGCCGGTCACCGGATAGTCGGAGACGCCCCGAATGAAGTCGATGTTGACGCCCAGGGTGGCCGCCTCCCGGGCCACCGCACCGAAAGCTCCGGCGGTGATGGGGCGGCCCAGCACGAAGATGGTGTGGGTGGAGGGTTTGCTGATGATCGGTACGTCGTTGCTGCGTTCGACCGTGACGTCCAGTCCCACCCCGTGGATGGCGGCCTCGACGTCCTCGCGCAGTGCGGCGCCGTCGGCGACATCCTGCGCGCACGAGACCAGCACACCCAGCGTCAGCCGCCGCCGGATCACCACCTGTTCGACGTTGAGCAGTTCGACGCCGTGCTTGGACAGCACCTCGAAAAGAGCGGACGTCACACCGGGCTGGTCGACGCCGGTGACGGTGATCAGCACCGACACCTTGGGTGTGGAGATCACCCGGGACTGCCGCCGTTACTGCTCAGGGGTCGCACGGTCCGGTTCAGTCCGCGGACCGAATCCCTTGGGCGACTCACCGGCAGTCGCGTGACGCCCGATGTGGGCCTCCTTGCGCATCCGCTCCACCATGTGTGGGTAGTGCAACTCGAACGCCGGACGCTCCGAACGGATGCGGGGCAGTTCGGTGAAGTTGTGCCGCGGCGGTGGGCAACTGGTCGCCCACTCCAGCGAGTTGCCGTAGCCCCACGGATCGTCGACGGTGACCACCTCGCCGTAACGCCAGCTCTTGAAGACGTTCCAGACGAACGGGAACATCGACGCCCCGAGGATGAATGCCCCGATGGTCGAGACGACGTTGTACGGCTGGAACCCGTCCGTGGCCAGGTAGTCGGCGTAGCGACGCGGCATGCCCATGTCGCCGACCCAGTGCTGTACCAGGAACGTGGTGTGGAAGCCGATGAACGTCAGCCAGAAGTGCACCTTGCCCAGCCGCTCGTCCAGCAGCCGCCCAGTCATCTTCGGGAACCAGAAGTAGATGCCCGCGTAGGTGGCGAACACGATGGTGCCGAACAGCACGTAGTGGAAGTGGGCGACGACGAAGTAGCTGTCGGTCACGTGGAAGTCCAGCGGCGGGCTGGCCAGCAGTACCCCGCTGAGCCCGCCCAGCAGGAACGTCACCATGAAGCCGACCGAGAACAGCATCGGCGTCTCGAAGGTCAACTGACCCTTCCACATCGTGCCGATCCAGTTGAAGAACTTGATCCCGGTGGGGACGGCGATCAGGAACGTCATGAAGGAGAAGAACGGCAGCAGCACCGCGCCGGTGGCGAACATGTGGTGCGCCCACACCGCAACCGACAGCGCTGCGATGGACAGGGTCGCGTAGACCAGCGTGGTGTAACCGAAGATCGGCTTGCGGGAGAACACCGGGAAGACTTCGGACACGATGCCGAAGAACGGCAGCGCGATGATGTACACCTCGGGGTGGCCGAAGAACCAGAACAGGTGCTGCCACAACAGCACGCCGCCGTTGGCCGGGTCGTAGATGTGGGCACCGAGGTGCCGGTCGGCGGCCAAGCCGAACAACGCGGCGGTCAGCAGCGGGAAGGCGATCAGCACCAGGATCGACGTAACCAAGATGTTCCACGTGAAGATCGGCATCCGGAACATCGTCATACCCGGTGCGCGCATGCAGACCACGGTGGTGATCATGTTGACCGCGCCGAGGATGGTGCCCAGACCGGCGACGGCCAGGCCCATGATCCACAGGTCGCCGCCCACGCCGGGCGAGTGGATCGCGTCGGTCAGCGGGGTGTAGGCGGTCCAGCCGAAGTCGGCGGCGCCGCCGGGAGTGATGAAGCCCGCCGTCGCGATCAGCGCGCCGAACAGGAACAACCAGAACGAGAAGGCGTTCAGCCGGGGGAACGCCACGTCGGGGGCACCGATCTGCAGCGGCAGCACCAGGTTGGCGAAGCCGAACACGATCGGGGTGGCATAGAACAGCAGCATGATCGTGCCGTGCATGGTGAAAAGCTGGTTGAACTGCTCATTCGACAGGAACTGCAGGCCCGGCGCGGCCAACTCCGTGCGCATCAGCAGCGCCAGCAGCCCGCCGATCAGGAAGAACGCGAAGCACGTGACGCAGTACATGATGCCGATCAGCTTGTGATCGGTGGTGGTGATCAATTTGTAGACGAGGTTCCCCTTGGGACCCATCCGGGCCGGGTAGGGACGGACGGCCTCGAGTTCTGCCCGCGGGGGCGCTTCGGCTGTCAACAGCTCCTCCAAACATCCATCCGGACAGGGGCCCACAATCCGTACCGGGCCGCGATCCCCGGTACTTACGTGAATCTTAGCCCGCGATCAGGTTGGCGGAAGGTCTGGTCCTACAAACTGTCGTAATTGGTCCGCCGGCGCTCGGTCCACCACCCGGCTCGGCTGCTCTGAGCAGGCCGGATGTTAACGTCGAACATATGCAACCCGGCGGCTCGCGACCCTGCCTGGCCGTCGTGATCCTGGCCGCTGTCGTGCTGACCTGCGGCGGCTGCGGCGCTGATGATCCCTCTGCCGCGACCTCGCGATCCCTGGTCAACCCCACCACCCAGATCGCCGGCGCCGGTGTGCTCGGCAACGACCGCAAGCCCGACGAGTCGTGCGCGCGGGACGCGGCCGCACCCGATCCCGGACCCCCGATCCGCGCGGCGCGCAACGCCGCGGGCAGCACCCCGGATGAGGCCAAGGTGCCGGCGGACCCGCAGCGCATCGTGGTGCTCTCCGGTGATCAGCTCGACGCGTTGTGCGCGCTGGGCCTGCAATCACGGGTGGTCGGCGCCGCGATGCCCGACGGGGTTCCGAACCAACCCGCCTACCTGGGCAAAGTGCTGCACGACGTGCCGGGGGTCGGACCCCGCAGTGCGCCCGACTTGAAGGCGATCGCCGCAGCGCACCCGGACCTGATCCTGGGCTCCGTCGCGCTGACGCCGGCGTTGTATCCGCAGTTGGCGGCGATCGCCCCGACGGTGTTCACCGGCGCACCCGGGGCGGCCTGGCTGGACAACCTGCGCGGGGTCGGCGCCGCGACTGCCCGCAGCGGCGCGGTGAACGCCTTGGTCGACGGCTTCACCCAGCGCGCCACCGACGTCGGCGTCAAGCACGACTCGGCCCACTATCAGGTGTCGGTGGTCCAACTGACCGCCACTACGCTGCGGGTCTACGGCGCCAGCAACTTCCCGGCCAGCGTGCTCGCCGCGGTCAAGGTGGACCGGCCCGGACCGCAGCGATTCACCGACAAGCCCTACCTGGAGTTCGGCGCCACCGACGCCGACCTGGCCAAAGATCCGGACCTGTCGGCCGCCGACGGTGACATCATCTATGTGTCGTTCGCGTCGCAGGAGGCCACCGACCGCGCCGCCAGCGTGCTGGACAGCGGTCCGTGGCGCAAGCTGGGCGCCAACCGCGACAACCGGGTCTTCGTCGTCAACGACGAGGTCTGGCAGACGGGCCAGGGCCTGATCGCCGCTCGGGGAATCGTGAGTGATCTGCGCTGGGTCAACGCCCCGATCAACTAATCGTCTCTGCGTTGACGCTGCGCCCACGGCGCAGAAATGCGCGAAGCGTGTGACCTCACCGCAGAGCCAATGCGGGCCGATCGCGGTCTTCGCCCACCCAGCCCAGTTGGCCAAAAACCCTTACCTTAGCTAAGCTTTTCGGGAGAGACTCAGATCTGAAGAGGGATACCGCACATGAGCACTGTTTCCGCCTACGCCGCCACGTCGGCCACAGAACCACTGACCAAGACCACCATCGAACGCCGTGACCCGGGCCCGCATGACGTCGCGATCGACATCAAGTTCGCCGGCATCTGCCACTCCGACATCCACACCGTCAAGGCCGAATGGGGCGAACCCAACTACCCGGTGGTTCCTGGACACGAGATCGCCGGCGTGGTGACCGCCGTCGGCGACGAGGTGACCAAGCACAAGGTGGGCGACCATGTCGGCGTCGGCTGCATGGTCAACTCCTGCGGGCAGTGCAGCAGCTGTCAGGCCGGGCTCGAGCAGTACTGCAAGAAGGGCGCGACCTTCACCTACAACTCCATCGACAAGGACGGCACACCCACGCAGGGCGGTTACAGCCAGGCGGTGGTGGTCGACGAGAACTTCGTGGTCCGCATTCCCGACTCGCTCCCCCTGGACGCCGCGGCGCCGCTGTTGTGCGCGGGTGTCACGTTGTTCTCGCCGCTGCGGCACTGGAAGGCCGGCAAGGACACGCGTCTTGCCATCATCGGCCTGGGCGGCCTGGGCCACATGGGCGTCAAGCTGGGTGCGGCGATGGGCGCCGAGGTGACCGTGCTGTCGCAGTCACTGAAGAAGATGGAAGACGGATTGCGGCTGGGTGCGAGCAACTACCACGCCACCTCCGATCCGGCGACCTTCAAGAAGTTGCGCAGCAGCTTCGACCTGATCCTGAACACTGTCTCGGCGAACCTCAACCTGGGCCAGTACCTGAACCTGCTCGACGTGGACGGCACCATGGTGGAACTCGGCATCCCCGAGCACCCCATGGAGGTGCCGGCGTTCGGGCTGGCGTTGGCGCGGCGCAGCCTGTCCGGGTCCAACATCGGCGGTATCGCCGAGACCCAGGAGATGCTCGATTTCTGCGCCGAGCACAACGTCACGCCCGAAATCGAGGTCATCGCACCGGATTACGTCAACGAAGCCTACGAGCGGGTGCTGGCCAGCGACGTGCGCTACCGCTTCGTGATCGACATCTCACGCATGTGAGGCAGCCGCCTCGGCGGCTTCCCCGTATTCGTCACTGGCGTCGACCTCGCTGACGTCGACGCCGGCCAGCGGCCAACCGGCCGCAGCCAACCGGGCGGCCACTCGGGCGATGTTCTCAGGGCCGGCGTCGCGGTGGGTGGTCTCGGTGATGGATTCGGCGATCTCGGTGCGGTCGATCACGCCGTCGGCCAGGTACGGCGATCCGTCTGCGGTGATGTGGGCAACCACCTCGTTGAGTTGCTCCTCGGTCAGCGGGGTGCTGCGCAGCAGCGCGAACAGCGCGACGCGATCCGTCGCGGGAACCCCTTCGGGATAGCTGAGCTGCAACCACCGCAGCACAGCATTGAGGAAGCTGACCGGAGAGAACGTGGGTTTCGCCAGATTGTTCACGCCCACAGTCTCACGACGGCCCGCCGCCGGCGCCACCGGCGAGGGCACGCCCCAGCGACATTTCACGCGGCGTTCACGACCTGCACACCTGCGTTTCGCAGTCGCGGGCGCCCAGGAGTGCGGGCCGGAGCAAGATAGCGGACGTGAGTTGGACACGACGCGAAGGAAGGGCGCCGGCCGGCGCATCGCTGGCCGGTGAAGCGCTGCACGCGGCACTGGAAGACGCTGTGCGCGCACAGCATCCCCAGCTGACCGACGTCCGGTTGGAGCGAGCAACCGCGGCCGACGAGGATCCCACCTCGGGCAGCCGGTGGTACGTGGTCACCTACCTGGCCGACGACGGCCTGGGCAGCAGCACCCGCGGGGAATGAACCGGGCAGACACCGGGTTCGAGGAAATATGACGGCGACACCTGACACCGAGACCTTCGCGGCGGCCTGGCAGCGCTGGCACGACGAGCGGGAACGCTACTTCGCCGACCCGCTGGGCTGGGTGAGCCTCACCGGGTTGTATTGGCTCACCGGGGAATTCCAGGATGTCGCAGATCTCCCGGGTCGCTGGCGGGCCGACGCGGACGCGGTGTACGTGCAGGGCATCGACGGCGCCGATCGGCTCGAGCCTGTCGAGGGCGCACCGGGATTGCTCGTCGACGCCGGGGATCGGCGCATCGAAGTCATTCGCCGGACCGGTTCGGCCGCGTTGCGGGTGCACGACCCGAAGTCGCCGCACCTGGAGGCCTACGCCGGCATCCCCAGCTATGCGCCGGACGAAAGATGGTCAGTGCCAGGCACATTCACCCCGTACGAGCAACCTCGCACCGTGACGACCGGCGCCGTCGTCGAAGGACTCGAACACCGTCTCAATGCGGTGGGCGTCATCGACTTCGAACTCGGCGGCGTCGCTCAGCAACTCGTCGCGTTCGGCGCGGCCTCAGGAGCGCTGCAGGTGCTGTTCACCGATGCCACCAGCGGCGTGACCACATACCCGGGCGCCCGGTCGCTGTCGATCGCCGAACCGGCACCCGACGGCAAGGTGACACTCGACTTCAACCGGGCGGCGAACCTGCCCTGCTCCTTCACCGACTATGCGACGTGCCCGGTGGCACCGCCGCAGAACAGGCTCTCGGTGGCAGTCGAGGCGGGCGAGCAGAACCCGCGCTGAGCTACCTCAGAAGTCCCAGTCCTCGTCTTCGGTGACCACGGCCTTGCCGATCACGTAGCTCGACCCCGAGCCGGAGAAGAAGTGGTGGTTCTCGTCAGACACCTGGCCAGAGCGGCGCAACGGACTCTCACCTGCAAAAATACCCACCTCCTGACACCTGCCGATACCTGTAACTATCGGCAAAGTGTGGGCAAAATGTGGGCACGGATCGTCGGCCAGGAAGATCCACTCCGTCTTCCATGGGACAGTCACCGGATCCGAAGCTCAGTAAATATCTCCCTGGATACAGCAGACTCCAAAGCTACGGTTCTGAGACGAGATTTCCGTCTTGGCCAGATCCGGTCGAGGGGCGTTGGACGACTCTCGGGGTTGCCGAGCTGAGTGATCAGTAGGTGTGCGCCCGTTTGCCTGGCGCACCTGACGCAACGTCGACTCGACACGGCGCACCGCCAGCGCACGGGCCTCCTCGATCACCCTGGCCTCGGCTTGGCGGCGCGCCGAATACGTCATCCCTGCTCGTCCAATGGCCCGCAGATCTTCGTTGGCCGAGTGGGCGATCCGGTGCAGGTCGGCTTTGAGATAGCTTGCGAGGGATTCGGTTTCGATACGCGGTGCGATAACGCGACAGGCCACAGGCCTCCGACCACCCAGGGCGCGCAATCGGGCGGAGCGTTGAACGGGGGTACCGTCAGGCTCTCCTGGGTGGCCCGGCGGAGGCGCTGGCGCGCCGTTACCCGACTGAGGATCCCCACTTGCCAAGCGTAACGGCATCTGCCCGCAGCGCCCGACTCAACATTCTCGCCGTAATGTGCCCCGCTCCTCGGTAAGCTTCACCGGCTAAGGGGAAGTGTTCGTGAGGGGACCGGTGTGACAGATCAGGTGCTGCAAGCGGATTTGGATGCTTTGGGTCGATTGCACCCAGAACTGACGGTATTGGCCGCGCAAGTGGCCCAGGGAGTACCGCATGAGATCCCTACCGGGGGGACAGTGGATGCCGGGGCGGTGCCGTCGCTGGCAGCCGCCCAGGAGATGTCAACCCGCACCCTGCCGGTCGTCCAAGTGATGGTGGCGGCTCGGGTCAGCAAGCTCGCCGACATGATCGAACTGGCCCGCCAAGGCTTCATCACTAGCGACGAACAGCTCCTGACGGCGGTCAACACGCTTCCCACTCTGCAGCGCCCCTCACCCCGTCCCTAAGCAGCTCTGTTCGTCAATGCCGACCAAGTCGCAGATCCTGCACACCGATCCACACCGGGTTCTCGATTTGATCGACGGCTGGAAGTCCACCGCTGCCGCCCTGGAACAGCACGCCGAAGACTACCTCCGCCGTGTTCAGCGCCCCGGAGGTTCATCCTGGGAGGGGCGGACTGCCGAAGCGGCCCAGGCCCGTGCCAGCCAGGACCTTCAAGCGGTGGTCGGTGTCCGCGAAGCCGTAGACGCCGCAGCCCAGCGGATCAGCAACACGGTCAGCTCCAAGCTGATGCCGCCCCTGACCAATGCCAAGCACATCATCGAGAACGCTGAGTCCCACGCGGGCGTGCACGTCAACGAAGACTTATCGATCAGCTACACCCCACCGGAAGGCACCAGCAAGGATTCCGCCGACGCCAACGCCAAGACCGTCGCCGCCGCCGAGGCCGAACTCAAGGCCGAAGCCACTAAATGGTGGGCCGCCGAGAACGAGGTCGCCACCCAGATCCGGGACGCAGAATCCAGCATCGGCAACAACCTCAACTTCGGGGCCGCCCTGTTCGATCCCCACCGGGCGATGCCGCCGACTCGTCCTCCTGGACCACCGCCCGGCGCGCAACAGGCTGTCTATCCGCCGATCCCGACCGAGCCGCAAACAGGTGAACCCACCGGGCTCGCAGACCTGCTCGGGGCCGGAGGTGCAGAACCGGGAAACGGTCCACCAGGGTTGCGCGACATGTTAATGCCGTCTCCAGCGCCCGGACCCAATGGCAAAGAAGATAGGCGGCATCCGCCAGGCAGCCTCCGCGAAGCGTATAGCCAGCTGTTGCAACCCGGTGCGGCACGCCCTACCCTGCCGCAGCCATCACCGCAGGAACTTGAGGCCGCCAAGAGCATCATCCGCGAGGCACTCCGCCAAGAGGGCGTGCCACCAGAGCAAATCGAACAGCGACTCAACGCGGTTGTTGCCCAAGCGCAGGCCTGGGGGTACGGCCACCACAACCTCACTCCTCAACCGCAATCACGCGGGCCAGCGCCACCAGGCCCTGGCTTCGCCGAAGCATTCGGAGACCGCTGGCGTGCCAACGAAAGGATGATCCACAACCTGCTCGGGGTGGGCGGGCCCGGAGACCCGGGCGTCCTCCAGTCCTGGGCCGGGCTTGCGAAAGGTCTAGCTCAACAATTCAGCGATCCCCTCGGTATGCCCGCGGCAGCAATCAGAAACGAGGTCACCGGGTTCCTCGACTCACCGAGTCCTGCCTATTACGCAGGAGGCCACGCAGCCGACGCGGCAATGACCGCACCGACCCTTCTCTTCGGTGGCGAAGGAGCAATGGTGCGGGCCGGACTTCCCGCCGAAATCGTCACCGAAGGCGGGGCACCTCTAGCTGTCCTGCGCGGCTGGGATCCTGTAGGCGGACTGTCATGGCACGACTTTGAGACTCAGTTCGGCATTCCGGGAGCACGTCCCTGGCCGCCGAATGATGGGTTCCCCCCTGGCTACGTCCCGCAACCCGCCCATTTACCCGAAGGAACGATTATTGACCGCTTCGGCTCCCCATTTGGTCAGTACCTTGCACCCGATGGCACTCCTTTCGCAGATCGTGCGCTGATGCCAGAATCGGTGGGAGGCAACTACAACCGCTACATGGTGACCTCTGAGCCTTTGCCTCCGGGATGGAGAATTGTGGAAGGGCCGGTAGCACCGTGGTTCGGCCAGACGCCGTCGCCGAGCGCCCGGCAATACATGATCTTGGCTCCTGACGGGGTAAGACCGACTGTTGATGAATTAGTGAGGTTAGGCATTCTGGACAACTACGGACCGCCCCTTGGACGCTAAATCAGACGATCTGCAGTACGAGATCAACCGGTTATCAGAAATATTAGGCGTGCGCCCGATGCCAGTAGGTTTGAGGACAAATGATGATCTGAACATCTTCGTGGCTGATGACGGTTCCTATCACTTTACTTACTACGAGCGCGGCAAACTCGGCTTCGACCGTGCAGGCAGCCTCGACGATCTTCTGTATTGGTATTGCCAAAGCGTTGTCAGCACTCAAGCCGCCAAACGGGTCGGAGATCGAGCGGAGCGTTTCAGGTACGAGTACCAAGTGCTCAGCGAATTAAGTGTCGATTGGGCAAAGAGAAACGTCCGCGAGACGGCTGACATGTTTCGCAGGTACGGAAAAGTTCAGGATATTGCCTTACTACCCGACATCGGCGAGACCCTATAGCGGTTCAATTAACTAGCTACAGCTATATGGTGAGGCGGCGGGTTCCTCGGCCTGTCTGAAAAGCGGGCCTCTGCGCCTCGTCCAGCCGGTAGCCGCCGAGCACCAGGACCACGGCAACGACCACCGAGATGGAGCAGGAGCCTCGAACCTCTGCCCGTAGTCCTCGTCCGGGAGCCCAGGAAGCGACCCGATCATCTCGTCGACATCGTCGCCTGGCTCTTCCTCGCCGTCAGCGCCCGTTCCGGCGTCATCGTCGCCGCAGGTCGTGGCCGAGTCCGCTTCCTCCTCCCCGCCCTCGATAGGCTGGACCGCCTCCTTGTCGCTCGTGCGATCGCCACTCGCAAGAAGGTAATTTTCGATGCGACCCACGTCAGCCAATTCGATGCGGCTAGGTGTACTCATCGCACACCGTCCAAGGCATTGATGCCGACGTCGATTTGGCTGCGCAGCCGCTTCAATCGTGCAACGTGATTCGTGCGCGTGAGCGCAGAGTCCTGGTAGGCAGCGGCGAGTTGCTGCGTACTAGTAGCAAGGCGCTCGGCCAGCCGCCGTGCACGGTCTTCAAGCCCCGTCAAATCACCGCTGACGGCCTCGCGCAGCTGACGAGCCTGTCGGGCTGCGGGGCTGGCGTGGGCGGTCATGCCGACACTTCCTGCGCTGCGACCCATGCGTCGACGTCGCTCCACCGGTAGCGGACAGAGCGTCCGAGCCGGACAAACTTCGGCCCTTTACCCTCAAAACGCAATCGGATCAATTGATTGCTTTTAGTGCCGAGAAACTCAGCCACTTGGGCAGTTTTGACCAACGGTTCGCGCTCGCGACTGCCTGTGCGATTGGTGGTCATATAACGTCCTCTCAATTCGCAAACCGCAAATTTTCTGCGGTTGTTGAGAGACACGCTACGACACGATTCAGACCCCTGAGTCAGGCCGAAACATGTTGTGCTACAGGGTGACTATAGCTTTTGGTCGCTCGGACGTAGTCGCGCTGAGGTATGGCGAGTTATGACCTGCGTATTTACGTGCTCCCAACGATTGAGAAAACGTCTTAAGATAGCAATTTTCCTTATTGAACTTGCCAAACCGCTATAGGTAATTAGGTGCTCGCTTGATGCTTCGTTACCGTTTCTGTCCGGGCTTTGTCCAAGGCAACAGCGACCCCTTCCAAGTCATCGTCGAACAGGTCGGCGTATAAGTCCAGCGTCATGGCGGCGCTGGCGTGACCAAGCATCCGCTGCACCGCCTTCACGTTGGCGCCAGCTGAGACCGCCAGCGAGGCGGCAGTGTGCCGCAAGTCGTGCGGCGTCACCCGAGGCACCTTAGACGCGGTGACCGCCTTGGCGAGCCACCCAGACACGGGGTGCGGGCGGCGCACATGATCGCCATCGCCGAACAAGAGGTCTCCCCTGCCCTTCTCCTCGCACTGGCGCGCTAGCAGCGGCACCAGGAACTCCAGCAGCGGGATTGAACGCTGCTTGTGCGACTTGGGCGTACCGACATGGATGCTGTTGCCCGACTGCACGGCGTTCTCATGGATTACGGCACGCTTGCGCAACAGATCCAGGTCCGCCACCCGCAGGCCGATGGCTTCACCCCAGCGCATCCCGGTGTATGCCAGCAGCAACACCAGAGTCCTGTACTCCCCCGCTGCGTCGGCCAGGTCGTTAACGTGCCGATGGGTCAGGTACACCGGCCTCTTGCGCGAGGTCTTGGGAAGCTTCAGACCGGCTGCCGGATTCTTAGGGATCAGGTTGTCGGTCACGGCGTCGGCGAGGATTTGGGACAGCACGTAGTGGGCGCGCTTAATCGCAGCGGGACCGAGGGCCTTGGTGCTCTCGGTGGCCTGGCCCAGCTCAGTCATCCATCCCTGAACGGCGGTCGGCTTGATGTCGCCGAGCGCCACCTGGCCCCAGCGTGGTTTGACCCGCATGCGCCAACTCGTCTCCATGACGGCGTAACCGGACGGCTTGAGGTAACCCTTCTGCCGGTCGAGCCAGGCCTGCCCGAGGTCGTCGAGCGTCCTGCGGGCATCAGCAGGGTTAACGTACTCGCCCTTGAACTTGGCCACCTCGACGGTGTTGGCGAACCGCTGGGCATCGCGCTTGGTTCTGAACCCGCGCTTATCAGTCTGCCGATTGTCCGGCGTGCGGTACCTAACGCGGTAGCGCTTACCCTGCTTGGTCTCGTAAGCCTGCACGACCGCCATGCCCACAACGGTAATTCGAATGTGGGCAAAATGTGGGCAAGAGTACCGCTACGCCGGGAAAGGCGCGGGCGCATTGAGTTAGCTGACGATGCACACACCGCAATTGTTAAAGCTCTGAACTGTGCCGTTAGAAGTTCCAGTCCTCGTCCTCCGTGACAACGGCCTTGCCGATCACGTAGCTCGACCCGGACCCGGAGAAGAAGTCGTGGTTCTCGTCGGCGTTGGGTGACAACGCGGACAGGATCGCCGGGTTGACGTCGGTCTCGTCGCGCGGGAACAGCGCCTCGTAGCCCAGGTTCATCAGCGCCTTATTTGCGTTGTAGCGCAGGAACTTCTTGACGTCCTCGGTCAGGCCTACCTCGTCGTAGAGGTCCTGGGTGTACTCCACTTCGTTGTCGTACAGCTCGAAGAGCAACTCGTAGGTGTAGTCCTTGAGTTCCTGCTGCGTGGCCGCATCCTCCAACGCCAGACCGCGCTGGTACTTGTAGCCGATGTAGTAGCCGTGTACAGCCTCGTCGCGGATGATCAGCCGGATCATGTCGGCGGTGTTGGTCAGCTTGGCCCGGCTCGACCAGTACATCGGCAGGTAGAAACCGGAGTAGAACAGGAAGCTCTCCAGCAACGTCGAGGCCACCTTGCGCTTGAGCGGCTGGTCACCGCGGTAGTACTCGAGCACGATCTCGGCTTTGCGCTGCAGGTTGGGGTTTTCCTCCGACCAGCGGAACGCGTCGTCGATCTCGGCGGTCGAGCACAGCGTGGAGAAGATCTGGCTGTAGCTCTTGGCGTGCACCGACTCCATGAACGCGATGTTGGTGTACACCGCTTCCTCGTGCGGGGTCAGCGCATCCGGAATCAGGCTGACCGCACCCACGGTGCCCTGAATGGTGTCCAGCATGGTCAAACCCGTGAACACCCGCATGGTGAGCTGCTTCTCGTTGGCGGTCAGCGTGCCCCAGGACGGGATATCGTTGGACACCGGGACCTTCTCCGGCAGCCAGAAATTACCGGTCAACCGGTCCCACACTTCGGCGTCTTTGTCGTCTTGCAGGCGGTTCCAGTTGATCGCCGAGACGCGGTCGATCAGCTTTGCATTTCCAGTCACGCCGAACTCCACTTCACCGAAACGAATAGGGCTGTGTTGCTTAGGCCACAGACACTACCCCTGGGGTCCAACAAGCCGTGGCAACACAAGAACTTGTGTTGAGGGCGTGTCGCTACGTCGGCTGCAGAATCAACTGAACTGCGCGTTCGGGCTGGTCCCAGTGTGGAAAATGCCCACAATCCTCGAACCAGTGCAGCGTCGCATCCGGGAAGGCCCGCTGGGCCCGCTCGGCCTGGCGCGGCGAGGTCACCCGGTCGTTGCGTCCCCAGCCGATCACCACCCGGCCGTTGACCGAGCCACCCGCTTGCTTGGGACCGTGCACCAACGTGCTCAGCGCCTCGTCCAGCCGCGTCGCGCGAGCAAAGCTGCGCAGTTCCTGCAGGACCAGTGCGGGCGGCAGTCGCCACGGCTTGGCCGAGAACTGCACCAGCAGCGCCGTGCGCCCGACCCTGCTGCGCGTCAGAGCGGGCAGCAGCGGTTGGATCCGGCGCACCAGCGCGATGGACGCACCCACCGTCGCGCCGAACACCCTCACCTCGGTATCGGTCCAGAACCCACCGGGATCCAGCGCCACCATCGTTCCGG
>NZ_JCALDR010000039.1:0-13383 GCF_059812965.1 Mycobacterium sp. NGS29 | reverse complement strand
TGGCGGTGGCGGTGGTGGCGGCGCCGGTGTCTCCGCACTCGGTGGCGGCACCGGGCTGGGGACCACCGCCTGGCTGGGCGGCGGCAGCGGGCTGGGTTCGACCGGAGTGGCCGGCAGCGGGTTAGGCAGCGTGGCGCTGGGGGACGGCGGTGTGGGTACTGCGCTGGGGACCACCGGAGCCTTCTGCGGCGCCTGCCGGTGTTCGATGGCGGTCAAGGTGATGGCGACCCCGCCGATCGCGGTCATAGCGACCGCGGCACACAACCCGATGAGCACCTGCGACAACCGGAAGCGGCGCCACGGCGGTTCCCTGGGCGGGTCGATCACGTTCAGCCGCATCGAGAAGCAGGGGCCGTCCTCGTCGTAGGACTCCTTCTCGAACCGGGTCAGCACTTCCGGAAACTCGGTTTGCGACCACGCCAGCTCGCGGTCGGTCAGCGCATCATGATCGATCACCAGCAGGTCGCCGGCCGGCCGGTCGATCAGGCTGGTGCCCAGTGCCGCGATCGCCCCGGAATTCCTGGCCGGCATCCCGATCGACGTCCGGGTCCGCAGGTCCAGCAGGTCGCCGCGGTCGGCCAACAGCAATGCACCCTGCGCCGCGGCGCACACCGGCTGCGAGGCGGTCAGGATCGGCAACCGGGTGTGCACCGAAAGTCGCTGGGCCACAAGCGGGATGCTGGCGCCGCCGCCGACGGTGACCAGCGCGGCCAGGTCGGCGAAGCAGGAGTTGTTGCGCGCCAGCATGTCGTCGAATGCGTAGATGAACCCGGTCAGCCGGTCTTGGATCAGGTCCTCGAACGTGTCCCGGGTGAGCTCCACAGTGGTATCGGACCCGGCCAGCTCAACGGCCAGTTCGGTAACAGCATCAGCGGACAGCCGCTCCTTGGCCTCGCGGCACTGCACCCGCAACTTGTTCAGTTGACCCACGGCGGCGGTGCTGCCCGGATCGGCGTCCTGGTGACCGAGGGTGTCGATCACGTGCAGCAGCAGGGCCTGATCCAGCTGGTTGCCGGAAAAATCCTCGTAACGCATTGTGGCGCCGACAGGTTCGAAATCGTCTTTGGTGTCCAGCAGGGTGACCTGCGTTCCCGAGCCGCCGAAATCCAGCAGCCCCACCATGCCGGCGGACGGTAGTTCCGTCTCCGATTTCACCGCGGTCAGCGCCGCTGTCGCATCGGACACCAGGCGCGGGGCCATCCCACTGCGGACGAAGCCGACGTGCGTTCGCAGTGCGTCGCGCAATGCCTGCACGGTGATCGGCTTCCAGTGCGCGGGAACGGCGATCGCGATCTCCGCGCAACTGGAATCGGCCCCGATCGCGACCACCATGGCCTCCAGCGCCTCGACCGTCAACAGGTCAGGGTCGTGCGCAGAGCCGTCCGGTGCGAGCAGCGCGACCGAATCGCCGATGCGTTCCACGAAGCTACTCATCGGGATGCCCAGCGCGGGCGTGCTCGAATCCGCCTCGGGCGGAACAAGTTTCGGGGCGCAGTGTGGATACAGGGTGAGCACGGCACGACGGGTCACGGGGGACTTCCCGTTCACCGCCGCGACCAAGTTCATGGTCCCGATCGACAACCCCAGCGGGTCGAACATATGGCGAATACTTTCGTCGACAGGGTCGGTGGCCAGCGCGTCAACCATATCCGCGACGGCCGAATATGGTTCGGCACCAACCTCATTGGTATAGCCTCGTAGCCGTGTCGTCATCGAAAAGGTATGAGCGGCGCCCTTGACAGAACCCACCGGGACCGGGGACTCCGCACCGGCACGGCAGCGATGTGCTGCAATGACCAGGTGAGCCTTGAAGAAGACGTGGTAACCCGGATCGCCGACGTCGAAGCGATCAAACAGGTCAAGTACCGCTACCTGCGCGCGATGGACACCAAGAACTGGACCGAGTTCGCCGACACGATGACCGAGGACATCGTGGGCGCCTACGGGTCCTCGCTGGGCAAGGAATTGCACTTCGACAACCGCACGGACCTGGTCGAGTATCTGAGCTCGGCGATGGGGCCCGGTGTGGTCACCGAGCACCGGGTGACGCATCCGGAGATCACCGTGACGGGTGACACCGCGTCGGGCATCTGGTACCTGCAGGACCGGGTCATCGTCGCCGAGTTCGACTTCATGCTGATCGGTGCGGCTTTCTACCGGGACTCCTACCGGCGCACAGCCGCGGGATGGCGGATCAGCGCGACCGGCTACGACCGCACCTATGAGGCGACGATGTCGGTGGCCGACCTCAAGTTCCACGTCACACCCGGCCGGGCCCGGGCCGATACGGCGGACTGACCCGAAAGCGGTGTGCTACTTCGCGATCGCGATGACGGCGCCGGGCCGCAACCACTTGATGATCGAGACCAGGGTGGCGTCGTCGATCGCCACGCAGCCCTCGGTGGGCCCGCCGTCGGTGGTGTGAAAGAAGAACGCAGCACCCCCACCGGGCACTTTGTTCTTGTTGACGCCCATCACCACCGAATGCTTGTACTGCGGAATCTGCAGATTCTCGCTTTCACCGGTGTTGAAGGGGCACTGGGCTTTCTGACACACCTGCATGGAGTTGAAGGTGGGGCTGTGGTCGTCGCCGCTCCACCAGTGGTTCGGCCCCACTTGCGTATAGGGAAGTCCGCCACCGGGATTCGGTGCGGTGCCGAATGCGGAGTCCAGGCTGTAGACCCCCATCGGGGTGGCCGGATAACCGCTCTTGGCCTGCGGTGCCATCCCCGCCGAACCGACGTGGGTGGGGATTCCGGTCTTCAGCGCCTGCCAGCCGGTCCCGGTGCGCTGGTAGATGTCCATCTTCGCGTTGGACCCGCCGGTGGAGACCACCGAAACGACCTGTGTCGCGTTGCCGACCGAGTTGGCGAACCACGGATTGCCGGCAGCCGCAGCGACCTGTGCGAACCCCGTGGCCCACACGACGGCGCACACCGCAGCACACAGCAGAGCAACCAGTCGGCGCATCGTTTCATCGTCAGACCGCCGCGGGTAAGGGTCAAGTAAAGGTTAAGGCCCGATTGGGTCACGCGGCCGTGACTCGGCATCCCCGACCGGCTCGGCCGTGCCCGGCCGGACGGGTCGAAACACCCACAGGCACAGCAGGAAATACACATAGCCCAACGCCCAGCCCGCGATCACGTCCGAGGGGTGGTGCACGTTGAGCGCCACCCGGGCCACACCGACGGTGAATACCGCCAGACCGCCCACGGCGCCCGCGGCGACGCGCAGCCGCCGGCTTGTGCACATCGGCCACAACAGGGTCAGCAGCGCGAGCACGGTGGCCGTCGCCTCGAGGGCATGGCCGGACGGAAACGACGTCTCCCGGGCGACCACCAGTGCCGTCGACGGTCGCGGCCGGCCGGCCAGGCCCTTGGCCACCAAGGTCACGAACCCGTTGAGCGGTCCGCAGCACAACAGCAGCAGCGCCATGCGCGCCCGGCGCCGGGACAGCGCGATGACAGCCAGCGCGAATCCCAGCAACCGCAGCGGGACCGGCCCCAGGACGAAGGACACCCCGGCCCAGAACCACACCCAGCCGGGATGTGCCACGCCGATCTCGTGCGCCGGATTGAGCAGCGACCAGTCGAACGTGTGCAGCCAGCCCCACTGCCGGCGGTGCCCGACCCACAGCGCGGCGTAGAGGACCAGCGCCGCCACCGCCAGCCAAGTTGGCCACGACAGACGCCGGGTGATCGTCACGCCGGTCACCGCGACACCGGCACCAGGGTCGATGCGGGCCTGACGGAACCGCCCCATACTGGCGTCATGGCCGTGATTGTTCGTAAGTTGTTCGGCGTCGGCAAATTGCCTGCCGAGCTACGGGCTCAGCTCGACGGCGAGGGTTTGCTCCACCTGGCCGAGTGCATCCCGGTGACCAGGAGGTTCAGTGGCGCCATTCCGGGCATCCGGTCCCAGGGCAGCGTCGCCGGCTATGTCGGCGCACTGGCGTTCACTTCGCAGCGGGTGCTGGCGACGCTGTCGGTGGTGCCCAAGCTCGCCGGACGCGCGGTGGACGTGTGCTGGGACGCGGCCGACCGCGGAGCGGCGACCGCGGAGATCTCCGCGACGGGATTGCAATTCGACCTGGACACCGCCGCGGTCGACGAGCGGTTCCACGGGCATCTCTCGCTGCATTTCAAAGACACCATCGGCGAGGACGTGCTGGCCCGGCTGCCGCGGCGGTCGCTGGCGTTCGACGTGCCACCCGAGTACGTGTTCCGCGCGGTGGGCGTCAGCTACAGCCCATAGTTCCTACGATGGCGGGGTGACCGATCACGCGTTCACCGTGGCAGAACGCCGTGCCGTATACCGCGCGATCGCCGAGCGACGGGACATGCGCCGCTTCGTGGCCGGCGGCGAGGTGCCCGAGGAGGTGCTGACCCGGCTGCTGCACGCTGCGCACGCGGCCCCCAGTGTGGGCCTGATGCAGCCGTGGCGTTTCATCCGGATCACCGACGACCGGTTGCGCCGGCGCATTCACTCGCTGGTCGAGGCGGAACGGGTACTCACCGGTGCGGCCCTGGGCCCGCGGGAAGCCGAGTTCCTGGCCTTGAAGGTCGAGGGCATCCTGGACTGTGCTGAGTTGCTGGTGGTGGCGCTGCCCGACGGACGGGCCGCGCACATCTTCGGCCGGCGCACGCTGCCGCAGATGGACCTGGCCTCGGCCTCGTGCGCGATTCAGAACCTGTGGCTGGCGGCGCGGGCCGAAGGCCTGGGCATGGGTTGGGTGTCGTTGTTCGACCCGCAGCGCTTGGCCGGGCTGCTGCAGATGCCCCCCGGCGCGGAACCGGTGGCGATCCTGTGCCTGGGACCGGTACCGGAGTTCCCGGACCGGCCCGCGCTGGAACTGGACCGCTGGGCGGTGGCGCGCCCGTTGCACGAGTTCGTCGCAGTGAACCAATGGAGTCCGGCGCTGCCCGTGGAAGGGCCGGCAGGAGGGTGAGGCCACGTTGACCGAGGCGCACGCAGCACAGAACCGGCAGAACATCCTGCTGGTGCACTGGCACGACCTGGGACGTCACCTCGGGGTGTACGGCCACCCGGACGTATCGAGTCCGCGGCTGGATCGCCTTGCCGCCGAGGGCATTCTGTTCACCAGGGCGCACGCCACCGCGCCACTGTGCTCGCCGTCGCGCGGGTCGCTGTTCACCGGTCGCTACCCGCAGAGCAACGGCCTGATCGGCCTGGCGCACCACGGCTGGGAATACCGCGGCGACGTGCGCACCCTGCCCCAATTCCTGGGCGAAGCAGGCTGGTACTCAGCCCTCTTCGGCATGCAGCACGAAACGTCGTATCCCAAGCGGTTGGGGTTCGACGAGTTCGACGTATCCAACTCCTACTGCGAGTACGTGGTGGACAAGGTCGGGCAGTGGCTGCACGAGTGGGTGCGGGACCGTACCGCCGACACCGTCGGGCGGCCCTTCCTGCTCACGGCGGGGTTCTTCGAAACGCACCGGCCCTACCCGCACGACCGGTACGAGCCGGCGGACAGCGCGGCCGTCGAACTACCCGACTACCTGCCCGACACACCCGAGGTGCGGCAGGACCTCGCCGATTTCTACGGGTCGATCAGCACCGCGGACGCCGCGGTGGGCACGATATTGGACACGCTTGCCGACACCGGGCTGGACACCAACACCTGGGTGGTGTTCTTCACCGACCACGGCCCGGCGTTCCCGCGGGCGAAATCCACCCTGTACGACGCGGGTACCGGCATAGCACTGATCGTCCGGCCACCCACCGGGACGGCGGTGACTCCGCGCGTCTACGACGAGTTGTTCAGCGGCGTCGATCTGCTGCCCACCCTGCTGGGTCTGCTGGGTGTCGACGCGCCCGCCGACATCGACGGCATCTCACATGCCGATGCGCTGACCGCGGCGGACGCGCACGCACCGGTGCGCGACCACGTGTACACCACGAAGACCTACCACGACTCGTTCGATCCCATTCGGGCCATCCGCACCAAGGAATACAGCTACATCGAGAACTACGTCCCGCGCCCGCTGCTGGATCTGCCGTGGGACATCGAGGCCAGCCCGTCGGGACTGGCCATCGCCCCGTTGGTCACCGCACCCCGCCCGGAACGCGAACTGTACGACCTGCGAGCCGATCCCACCGAGACCACGAACCTGCTGGCCGGGGCGAACGGCGGCGGCGAACGGAATTCCATCGCGGCGGATCTCGCCGTTCGGCTGCATGATTGGCGTCAGCGCACCGGTGACGTGATTCCGTCGGACTTCGCCGGCACCCGCATCGCCGAGCGATACACCGAGACCTACCTGCAGATCCATCGCACCCCGGCCACCAGCCGGTCGGCGATCGCGGTGGACCGCGGCATCGAAGACGAGGTCGAGCCCGGGCTAACGACCTGAGCGGGCGGCGCCACCGACCTGGGCCACCAGGAACACCCGCCGGAACGGAAAGATCGTCGTGCCGTCGGGCCGCGGCGGGTATGCGTCGTCCAGCAGCGGGACGAGTTCGGCGCGGAACTGCTCCCAGCCCTCGTCGTCCAGGCGTTCGCGCACCGGCACCAACGCGGTGCCGGTGATCCACTCCAAAACCGGGTGCGCACCGGTCAACTGGTGCAGGTAGGTGGTCTCCCAGACGTCGACCCGGCAACCGGCGTCCATCAGCAGATCGGCATAGTGCGACGGCGGCTGCACCACGGCACCCACCCGAAACGGGATGTCCCGCATGATTTTTGCGTACGGCTCACGACGCGCCAGGGCCCGCACCACGGCGTGTGACGGCGTCTCGAAGTTCCCCGGCACCTGCACGGCGATCCAGGATCCGGAGGGCAGCTGTTTGGTCCACCGGACCAGCAATTCGGAGTGCTCGGGCACCCAGTGCAAGGCCGCATTGCTGACCACCACGTCGGTGTCGGGCTGGGGCTTCCAGTTGCGCAGGTCGCCGGTGGTGGCATCGATTCCGCGTTCCCGGGCGGCCGTCACCATTTCCGGGGAGCTGTCGATCGCCTCGATCACCGCGCCGGGCCAGCGTTTGGCGAGGTAGCGGGTCAGATGACCGGGACCGCAACCCAGGTCGACCACCCGGCGGGCCCGGTCGGCCCCGACCCGGGACAGCAAGTCGTAGAACGGACGGCTGCGATGATCGGCGAAAGCCAGGTAGACATCGGGATCCCACATATCGGTCCTCCTGATCGACACCGTCGAGCGTGTCCGGGTGTGTCTTAGACAAACCGTATTACCGGACCCCACCACACATCGCAGCAGCCGGGGGGAAATTGTCGATATCAACGGGGTCGTTTCCCACCGCGGTCACCGACCGCGCCCGAGTTACGATCGGCGAGATGTCCGAGATCCCAGAGGTGACCGCCGAGGCGGATCCGATTAGCCCGCCGGTCCCGGTTCCCGATGTGCCCGGGGCCGACGCCACGGTCGAGGGACTGCCCGCTTGCTCGGCACTCTCGCTGCGCCAGCGCCTGGTGGTGGAGGCCTCGGCGATCGGCGATGTGGCGCTGCGCACCGCGGCGTCCTCGCTGCTGGCCACCACGGTGGCGCCGGCCGTGGTCAGCGCCAACCTGCGCCGCGTCAATTCCGCCGGTGAACGCAGCAACCTGAGGTTCTATGCCGAACTCGGTGCCGAGCAGGATCCACGCAAGTCGTTCCCGGCGCCGGCGGCACCGCCGCAGAACGTGCGACGGCAGCCCAGCCGGCTCGCCGAACGGGTCGCGCTGGCCACTATCGACAACATCGCTTTTCCCAGCAGCTTCCGGGCCGTCAACCCCGCGCTGCGCAAGCGGTGGAGTGCGTTGTCCGCCAACAACATCGTGCACGCCCAGCATTGGCGGCACGACGACGGGCCGCGACCGACGCTGTGCGTGATCCACGGCTTCATGGGTTCGTCGTACGTGTTCAACGGACTGTTCTTCTCGCTGCCCTGGTATTTCCGGTCCGGTTACGATGTTTTGTTGTACACCTTGCCTTTTCACGGCAAGCGTGCCGAAAGATGTTCACCTTTCAGCGGTTACGGCTACTTCGCCGGCGGGCTGAGTGGCTTTGCCGAGGCGATGGCTCAGGCGGTGCACGACTTTCGCTCGGTCGTGGACTACCTGCAGGGCACCGGTGTCGAGCGGATCGCGCTGACCGGACTGTCACTGGGGGGCTACACGTCGGCCCTGGTGGCCTCGGTCGACGACCGGCTCGAGGCCGTCATCCCCAACTGCCCCGTCGTCACACCCGGCGATCTGTTCGCCGAATGGTTCCCGGCCAGCACCCTCATGGGCCTGGGTCTGCGACTCACCGGCATCAGCCGCACGGAACTCAGCGCCGGCCTGGCCTATCACGGTCCGCTGAACTACCAGCCGCTGCTGCCCAAGAACCGCCGGATGATCATCACCGGCCTGGGCGACCGGATGGCACCGCCCGAGCACGCGGTGGCGCTGTGGGAGCACTGGGACCGGTGCGCGCTGCACTGGTTCCCCGGCAGCCACGTGCTGCACGTCAGCCAGCTGGACTACCTGCGCCGGATGACGCCGTTCCTGCACCAGTTCATGTACGACTGAGCCGTCAGTTGCGCCCCACCGCGATGACCTGGGTGGCGGCCTCGCTGCTGGGCGCGCGGTGCGCGCCGGCGGCCCGCGTGGTCCAGGCCAAGCCGGCCAGCAGGTCGGCGGGTTCTTCGGTGTGCCCGGCGAGGCGCTGCGTGGACAGCGGATCCAGGGCCGCCAGCGCCGGCCGTTGGTTCCCGCGTTCCAGGGTCAATCCGGCTGCGGGTGCCGCGCTGCCCGGCGCCTGATCGGTCCGGAACGCGCACGCCGCGGCAACCGTGTACGGGCTGCCGTGGCCGCCGCGCGCAATCTCCAGCGCCGACCAGGTCTCGCGCGCTGACTGCGCGCGCACCTCGCTCAACACCTCGGCCAGCTCACCGTCAACCGTAACCCGGTATGCCGCAACATAATCCGACGCGCCCAGCTGCACCGCACGCCACGTCTCGCGAGTTCCCTTCCCGGCCGGCGCGGGCAGCAGTTCCGGAACGTCCTCGGGCACCACCGTGGCGGCTTCCCACCCGATTTCGCGCAGGTGGTCGGCGAGGCGGCGGGCGGCCACCTCAGCAGTCTCGTGCAACGGGATCCGCGACGACCGGGCCTGCAGTGCCGCCAGGTTGTCCACGGCGGACAACGTCAGACCGATCCAGGTCTCCCGGCGGCCGGAGGCAGTGTCCCGGTTGGTGATCCGGATGCTGTCCGCGCGGATGCCGTAGCAGTCCAGGTAACCGGCGATCAGCGGCAACGGCAGCGCGTCGGACTCCGAGGGGCCCGGACCGACCCGCAGCAGGGCCGTGGTGCGGGTGTCGGCGTCCGGGTCGGGCGCCGGACCGCCGCCCCGAAGCAGGATCGCCAGCCGGCGACGCAGGATCGTGGTGAAATACAGCCCGCGCCAGCGGCCGAACAGCAGAATCAGTGCGACGACGGCAATGCCGATCAGCAGGTAGGCACGGGAGGACTGCCAGGGATAGGCCATGACGGCGGGCACCGCGGCCAGCAGGGCCAGGGTGATCCGGCCACTGCCCGGCTTCCAGGTGGATCCGGTGAGTCGGCTCACGGGGTGGGCTCCTTTCGGCGGCGCACTACCGCCACCGTTGCGGCGGTGACTATGACGAGCAACGTCAGCACGCCGGCTCCGGTCAATGCGACGTTGCGGGGGGTGGTGTCCTCGGCGGCCGGTGGCGGCGGCACGGTGACCGGCCGCACCGACGGCGGCAGGTTCGCCGGACCCTCGGGCAACTGCCAGGTGAGGGCCGCTACCGGATCCAGGGTGCCGGCGCCGACGACGTTGGACGGGTCTCGGGGACCGTTCTGCGCGGTTGCGGTGAGGCGGCGCACCACCTCGCCGGCCGGCAGTCCGGGATACTTCGCGCGCACCAATGCCGCCGCGCCCGAGACGTAGGCGGCCGCATAGCTGGTGCCGCTGAGCGCGATCAGCTGCTGGTGGTCGTCGGGCAACCCGTTGGCCAGGCCGCCACCGTCACCGTTGCTCACCGACGCGATGTTCTCACCGGGTGCGGCGATCCCCACCCACGGTCCGGACATGGTGAACTTCGACGGACGGCCGTCTGAGCCCACTGAGGCGACCGACAGCACATACGGCTGCCACCAGGACGGCACCGAGACCGACCGGACGCCCGCCCAGTTGCGCGGGTCGTTGGGCCGGCTCAGGTCGGTCAGCGGATTGGAGTCGCAGGACGTTCCGCCCGCGACCGAGCCGGTCGGCCCGGTGTTGCCGGCAGCGGCCACGATCACCGCGTCCTTCTCCACCGCCGCGTACTTGATCGCCGCGCCCAGCGCGGCCTGATCGACCGGGCGATCTGCGGGCAGGCAGGTGATCGCGGAGATGTTGATCACCCGGGCGCCGCGGTCGGCGGCGTGCACGATGGCCCTCGCCAGCCCCTCGATGTCGATGGCGGCGCGCGCCGCGGCCGGATCACCGCCGGAGGTGCGCGGCGAGAACTTGGCCGATGTCACCCGGATGGACAGCAGCCGGGCCGCCGGAGCGACCCCGGAGAAGCCGTCGTCACCGGGCTGGCCGGCGACGATCCCGGCGACCAGGGTGCCGTGCCCGTCGCAGTCGGTCAGGCCGTCGGTGGACTCCACGAAGTCACCGCCCGCATCGACGTTGGTCAGCCGCGGCCCCGGCCGCACCCCGGTGTCGATGATCGCGACCAGTTGACCTTCACCGCGGGAGAACTGCCAGGCCGCCGGAAGATTCAGCGACGTCTGACTCGGGGTGGGGTTGCCCGCGTCGGTGCCCGGCATGACCCCGGAGACGCTGCACTGGCCGCGCTGTTCCATCGGCTGCACAGGTCCCGGGGAACCGCTGGGCGGTTGCGCGGCGGCGTCCACCACCGGCGGACTCACCGCCAGCGCCGGTGGCGCCGCCAGGCCCGCCTGCAAGGCCAGCAGGCTGGCTGCCAGGCAGGCTGATCCGGCACGCATCATCGATTGAGCACCCAGGCGAACAGCCCCACCAGGAACGCCATCACCGGGATCAGCGAGGCATCCAGGCCCACCGCGACGAAGCCCAGCAGGCGACGCAGCGGCAGCGAGTAGCTGTCCGGCGCGGCGATGGCCGGGTTCAGGGCCACCACCACCCACGCCAGCACCAGCACGGCGAGCACCAGCACCGTCACGAGGGCGGCGACGTATCGGCCGGTCGCGGTGTAGTACACCAGCAGCACGGCGCCCACCAGGAAGGGCTGCGCGAGCAGCCAGGACTTGCAGGCCGCCGAATCCCACACCCGGGCCCGCAGCGTGGCCGCCAGCGAGGTCGCCACCACCACGTACCAGCCGGCGACGCTCAGCGTCTCGGGACGCAACGCGATGGCCACCGAACCGGCGACGCTGAGCAGCACGGCGGCGGCGATGAATCCGTTCTGGTGTGCGTCACCGATGCGCACCCGCCGCGGCAGATCCTCGAGCACCCGCAGCGACGGCGGAGCCGGCGACGGGTCACCCGGTGCCGGGATGACGGGCAGCGGGAACCGCGCCCACAGCGCCGAAAGCTGGGGCGCCTGAATGGTGATCAACAGCGCCGCGACAATCAGCCCGCAGCCGATCGTCAGAGTTGGTAAATGCCAGAGCAATTCGGCACCGGCCGCCAATGCCACCGCCAGGCCCACCACCGCCGTCGTGGTGAAGAATGCCGCGGCGCGCTCCCGCTCGGTGCTGGGCACGATCAGGGCGACCAGCGACCACGCGGCCACGCCGGCCGCGGCCAGCAGGATCTGGGCGGGTCCGAACCGGCCCGGCACCGCCAGCGCCAGCGCAGCCGCGATCGGCACCAGCGCGGTGATCGACAACGCGATCCCGGTGCGCGGGGAACGCGTCGTGGTCAGCAGGCCGGTGATGGCGATCAGTGCAGCGACCGCGCTGACCGCGACCAGACCCGCCAACGCCCCGGTGGCGACCCGGTGGGTGACCGACAAGCCGGTCGCCACCAGCGTCAGTACGAGGACCGCGGCCAGCGCGCCACGACGGATGTGTTTGATATCCCAGGGGTTTCGCCGCGACGTCGAAAAGATCATCGCCGCGTCGGCAATGTCCTCGACGATGCCCGGCGCCGCGGGACCGGCGGGCACCGGCTGCAGCGCCAGCAGATCACCGTCGACCACGCCGACGGTGTCCAGGCTGGCGTCCAGGCTGAACGGTGCGCCACCGATCGGCGCCAGGCTCAGGTCGGTGGCCGCCCCGGCGTCGGCGGACTCACCCGCATGCCCGTTGCCGGCCGCGGGAACCACCAGACGCTGTACCGCAGGCAGGATTTCGCGCAGCGGCAACTCGGCGGGCAATGCCATTTCCGTCAAACGACTGTCCGCGAGGATGGCGACGCGAACGATCGGCATGACGGTCCCGGCCGTCACTGGACCACCGAACTGTGTGGGGGCCGTTGCTGCAGCATCGTGCTCTCTTTCTGATTCATCTCTTGGGGTCGTGCATTGCTAGCTGGTCTGGGCGGAGAAGTCTCGGGCCAGCCGGTGCCCGGGGAACCACTCCCCGTCCGGCAGGTAGGAGGTCAGTTGTTCGATCGCCACGGCGGTGGCGAACGTCGTTCCGGGCGCGAAGGTCGAAACCCATTCGCCGTCGAACGCGCGGGTCGGGCTGACCAGGACCCGGCCCGCTGCGGTGTCGACCAGGCTCATGCCGACCTCAGTGGTGGTGTGCCGGCCGTCGCGGTTGCAGCCCGCGACGATCTCGACGTAACTGCGCGATCCGGCGAAGACCGACTCCACCACCGGTCGCGCCGAAGCCGGGATGCCCAGGTAGTCAACGATTTCGGCGAGCGGAGCACCGGCGCGCAGCCGCTCGTCGGCCCGGGCCCCGACGCGGGTGGGCATGTTGAACTCGTCGAACCGGGCCGGCGGCCGGTTCGCCAAACCGACCCCCAGCACCGGGACCAGCGCCCGCGGGTCGTCGATGTCCATCGCTGTGAAGGTGACCAGCTGCGCGCTGCGCAGCGCGACCACCGTCTTACCGGCGCGCTGCGCCACGATGCCGCGCAGCATGTCGCCGGCGCCGTCGGGGCGGGTGGGTCCCAGGTACCGCAGATCGAGCCATCGGTCCGGGAAGCACACCACTTTGATCCAGCCGGCGACGCTCGGGTTGATGACCGCATCCGGCGTCATCAACCCCATCCGGGTCAGCTCGTCGCGCTGACGATCGAGAAACGCGGCTCGTTGCCCGCCATCACGGTAGGGCATGGTGATGGCGAGCACCCACGGAAAACTGCCCGCCCCAACGGTTTCCGCGATGAACCACGCCTGGTCGACCGTCAGCTCGACGGCATTGGGCGTCGAGTTCATCTAGGTCTGTCTCTGGTCCGGCTATGCGGCTGCTAGCCGCCCCACTTGGCGGCTTCGGCA
>NZ_JCALDR010000038.1:0-14036 GCF_059812965.1 Mycobacterium sp. NGS29 | reverse complement strand
CTGGGGCGAGTCCGCCGAGCAGTGACCGGGGCCGGTGACGCAGACCGCGCCAGCTTGCCCACATCGCCGGGAGTAGCGTCGGGCGGGTGACTGATACGCCACGCGAATTCGACATCATCCTTTACGGCGCAACCGGCTTCGTCGGCAAGCTGACTGCGGAATACCTGGCCCGGGCCGGTGGCGATGCGCGCATCGCCCTGGCCGGCAGGTCGAAAGAGCGGCTGGCAGAGGTACGACGGTCCATCGGCGCGTCGGCAGAGCAGTGGTCTGAAGTAGCCGCGGATGCCACCGACCCGTCGAGCCTGAAGGAAATGGCCGCCCGCACGCGGGTGGTCATCACCACGGTAGGTCCCTACACCCGATACGGGCTGCCGCTGGTGGCCGCGTGCGCCGCCGCCGGCACCGACTACGCCGACCTGACCGGCGAGGCCAACTTCGTCCGGGAGAGCATCGACGTCTACCACAAGCAGGCCGCCGATACCGGTGCCCGGATCGTGCACGCGTGCGGATTCGACTCGGTGCCATCCGATCTGACCGTATTTGCGTTGCATCGCGCCGCTCAGCAGGACGACGCGGGAGATCTGACCGACACCAACCTCGTGGTGCGTTCCTTCCGGGGTGGACTGTCCGGCGGCACCATCGCATCGATGCTCGAACTGATGCGCGCTGCGTCCAAAGATGCCGAGGTGCGCCGTCAGCTCCTGGATCCCTACACCCTCAGCGATGACCGCGGTGCAGAACCCGATGTCGGACCGCAACCCGATCTGCCCTTGCGGCGTGGTCGCCAGATCGCGCCGGAGCTCAACGGTTTGTGGACGGCGGGGTTCGTGATGGCCCCGTACAACACTCGGATCGTGCGGCGGAGCAACGCACTGCTGGACTGGGCGTACGGCCGCGAGTTCCGCTACGCCGAGAGCATGAACCTCGGATCTTCCGCGATCTCCCCGGTGGCCTCTGCTCTGATCACCGGTGCCAGCAACGCGGTGTTCGGCTTAGGCAGTCGCTTCCTCGGTCTGTTGCCCGCCAACCTGATGGAACGGGTACTGCCCAAACCCGGCACCGGTCCCAGTGCCCAGGCCCGCGAGCGTGGTTACTACAAAGTCGAGACCTACACCACGACGACGTCCGGCGCCCGCTACGTGGCGCGCATGGAACAGCGGGGCGACCCGGGGTATAAGGCGACCTCGGTCATGCTGGGCGAATGCGGCCTCGCGCTGGCACAGGACCGCGACAAGCTTCCTGACCTGCACGGCGTGCTGACCCCGGCGGCCGCCATGGGTGATGCGCTGCTGGCCCGATTCCCGGGCGCGGGTATCTCGCTGGAGACCGAACGGTTAATTTGACGTGCGGGTTGAAACTGGGCTGCGTCCAGGGGTGACGAACCAGATCGCGCGAGTCTAGTGTCGTAATCGGGGCGTCTTTCATACCAGCAACGAAGGTGGACAGCGATGGCCGGACTCGATGACCTGTATGCGCAGATTCCCACCTCAGACATCGCCACCAAACTCGATGCCGACCAAGGCGAAGTCGAAAAGGCGGTACACACGCTGGTGCCGGTATTGCTCAGCGGTCTGCAGCACAATTCCCAAGATCCCGAGCACGCCAGCAAGATCGAATCGGCAGCCAGTGGCCACGCCGCCCGCGGCCTGCTTGACGCCGGCGGCGGTGTCGACCAGGTCGACGAGCAGGACGGGCACCAGGCCGTGGCGACCCTGTTCGGCGGCAAGGACACCGACCAGGTGGCGGCGGCGCTAGCCGGCGGGGGCGCGGGCAACAGGGACCTGCTCAAGCAACTACTGCCGGTCGTGCTGCCAATTGTGTTGGCGTACATAGGCAAACAACTTGGATCGGACGGCGCCGCCGCCGAGACCACGGCGTCGCAGCAACGGACGTCCGGTGGCGGGCTGGGCGACATCCTGGGCAGCATCCTCGGCGGCGGCAACGACAAGTCACTCGGCGGCATCCTGGGCAGCGTGCTGGGCAATAAGGGCGGTGGCCTCGGGGACATCCTCGGCGGCCTCCTCGGTGGCAAGAAATAGCTTGTGCGACAACAGGATTGCGCTGAGTGCAAACCTGTTTCGGGCGCAGCAAGATGGGTAAGACTGTGTTCAGGGGTACCAGGACGGACGGTCGGCGGGTGTCGACCGTACTTGGAAACGACAGGGATGGAGAGGGTAAGTCATGTCAGACACGCTCACCGAAGGACAGAAGCTGGTCAGAGGGGAGTCGCTGGTCTCCAACAACGGCGCCTACACCCTGACCCTGCAGGACGACGGCAACCTGGTGCTGGCCGCTCGGGGAAAGCCGTTGTGGGACACCGGGACCAACGGTCAGAATGTGGTGCGCGCCGAGGTGCAGACCGATGGCAACTTCGTGCTCTACACGTCGGACAAGCCGGTGTGGCACAGCGACACCAAGGGCAAGAAGCAGGTCCGGCTGGTCCTGCAGGACGACCGCAACCTGGTGCTCTACGCCGGTGACGGTAAAGCCGCGTGGTCGACCAAAACCGAGACCGACGCGCCCCCGCCCCCCGAGCCGGTCGCCGAGGCAGAGAAGTCCGGTTCCGAGTCCGCCAAGGGCGGTTGGTGGGGTTCAGACGAGCCGGCCCAGAACGCCGTCGCTGAATCCCACGAAGAGGCACCCGCCGAACCGCCCCCGGCCGAGCCTGCTGCCCGTACCCACACCGTCGAGTCCGGCGACACGCTGTGGGCCATTGCCGAGCGCTTCTACGGCGACGGCAGCAAGTACCAGCTGATTGCGGACGCCAGCGGCATCCCCAACCCCGACTTGATCTACCCCGGTCAGGTGCTCACGATTCCGTAATCGGCTCCGGTCTCGGAGGCCCAACCCGGCGGCGCGGCTGGCGGTTCCTAGAATTGTGCGGTGACCGCCAGCCCCCGCCCCGCCGACGACCAGCTGCCCAAGTCGTGGGATCCGGCCGCGATGGAGGGCGCCATCTACCAGAAGTGGCTGGATGCCGGCTACTTCACCGCGGACCCGCACAGCGACAAGCCGCCGTACTCGATCGTGCTGCCGCCGCCCAACGTGACAGGCACGCTGCACATGGGTCATGCGTTGGAGCACACCATGATGGATGCGCTCACCCGTCGCAAGCGCATGCAGGGCTACGAGGTGCTGTGGCAGCCGGGCATGGATCACGCCGGCATCGCCACCCAGAGCGTGGTGGAGAAACAACTCGCAGTCGACGGCAAGACCAAGGAAGACTTTGGCCGTGAACTGTTCGTCGAGAAGGTGTGGGACTGGAAGCGGGAGTCCGGCGGCGCGATCGGCGGCCAGATGCGCCGGTTGGGCGACGGCGTGGACTGGAGCCGTGACCGGTTCACCATGGACGAAGGTCTGTCGCGGGCGGTACGGACGATCTTCAAGCGGCTCTACGACGCCGGGCTGATTTATCAAGCCGAGCGACTGGTCAACTGGTCACCGGTGCTGGAGACAGCCATCTCCGATCTCGAGGTCAACTACCAGGACGTCGAGGGCGAGTTGGTGTCGTTCCGCTACGGCTCCCTCGACGACGCCGAACCCCACATCGTGGTCGCCACCACCCGGGTCGAGACGATGCTGGGTGACACCGCCATTGCGGTACACCCCGACGACGAGCGCTACCGTCAGTTGGTCGGGACCAAGTTGCCGCACCCGTTCGTCGACCGCGAGATGATCGTCGTTGCCGACGCGCATGTGGATCCCGAATTCGGGACCGGCGCAGTCAAAGTCACCCCCGCCCACGACCCGAACGACTTCGAGATCGGATTGCGGCATCAGTTGCCGATGCCGTCGATCCTGGATACCAAGGGGCGCATCGTCGGCACCGGGACGCAGTTTGACGGCATGGACCGCTTCGAGGCCCGGGTCGCGGTGCGCGAGGCACTGGCAGCGCAGGGCCGGGTCGTGGCCGAAAAACGGCCCTATCTGCACAGTGTCGGGCACTCCGAGCGCAGTGGTGAGCCGATCGAGCCACGGTTGTCGCTGCAGTGGTGGGTCCGGGTGGAGTCGCTGGCCAAGGCGGCCGGCGACGCGGTTCGCAACGGGCACACCGTGATTCACCCCGCCAGTCTTGAACCGCGGTGGTTCGCGTGGGTGGACGACATGCACGACTGGTGCATCTCGCGCCAGCTGTGGTGGGGTCACCGCATCCCGATCTGGTACGGGCCCGACGGCCAGCAGATGTGCGTCGGTCCCGACGAGACACCGCCCGACGGGTGGGAGCAGGACCCCGACGTGCTGGACACGTGGTTCTCTTCGGCACTGTGGCCGTTCTCCACTCTGGGTTGGCCGGAACAGACCGCCGCACTGGAAAAGTTCTACCCGACAAGCGTTCTGGTCACCGGCTACGACATCCTGTTCTTCTGGGTGGCCCGGATGATGATGTTCGGCACGTTCGTCGGCGGCGACGACACCATCACCCTCGCCGGTCAGCGCGGCCCCCAGGTGCCGTTCACCGACGTGTTCCTGCACGGTCTGATCCGCGACGAATTCGGCCGCAAGATGAGTAAGTCCAAGGGCAACGTCATCGACCCGCTGGACTGGATCGACAAATACGGCGCGGATGCGTTGCGGTTCACGTTGGCGCGGGGGGCCAGTCCCGGGGGTGACCTGGCGATCGGCGAGGACGCCGTCCGCGCGTCGCGCAACTTCGGCACCAAGCTGTTCAACGCCACCCGGTACGCGCTGATGAACGGCGCGGCAGCAGCCTTCCGGGCACCTTTCCCCGCCCTCGACGAGTTGACCGACGCCGACCGCTGGATTCTGGGCAGGCTGGAACAGGTTCGGGCCGAGGTGGATTCGGCCTTCGACAGCTACGAGTTCAGCCGCGCCTGCGAGTCGTTGTACCATTTCGCCTGGGACGAATTCTGCGACTGGTACGTCGAACTGGCCAAAACGCAACTCGCGCAAGGTAACCCGCACACTGCGGCGGTGTTGGCCGCTGGGCTGGACGCCCTGCTGCGGCTACTGCATCCGGTGATTCCGTTCCTCACCGAGGCGCTGTGGCAGGCGCTCACCGGTCAGGAGTCGCTGGTCATCGCCGAATGGCCGAGTTCGTCCGACATCGAGCTGGACAACGTTGCCGCACAACGGATCACCGACATGCAGAAACTGGTGACCGAGGTGCGCCGGTTCCGTAGCGACCAGGGTCTGGCCGATCGGCAGAAGGTGCCGGCACGGTTGGTCGGTGTCCGGGACGTCGATCTGAACGAGCAGGTGCCCGCCGTGACGTCACTGGCCTGGCTCACCTCACCGGGTGCGGACTTCGCGGCCTCGGTGTCGCTGGAGGTGCGGCTGAGCGCGGGGACGGTGGTCGTCGAGCTGGATACGTCGGGCACCATCGACGTCGCCGCCGAACGGCGTCGGCTCGAAAAGGACTTGGCGGCGGCGCAAAAGGAACTGGCGTCCACCGCCGCCAAGCTCGCCAACGCAGACTTCCGGGCCAAGGCGCCCGAAGCCGTCGTCGGTAAGATTCGCGACCGACAGCAGTTGGCGCAGGAGGAATCCGACCGCATCACCGCGCGATTGGCGGCGCTGCGGTGAGTTCCGAGGCATCCGACTGGTCCGAACAGGCCACCGACGCGGCGCCGACCCCGGACGAGATCGCGTCGTTGTTGCAGGTCGAACACCTGCTGGACCAGCGCTGGCCGGAGACCCGCATCGAACCCAGCCTGACCCGGATCAGCGCGCTGATGGATCTGCTCGGTTCGCCGCAACTGAGCTATCCCGCCATCCACATCGCCGGCACCAACGGCAAGACCTCAGTTGCCCGCATGATCGATGCGCTGCTCACCTCGTTGCAGATGCGCACCGGGCGCACCACCAGCCCGCATCTGCAGTCCGCGGTCGAGCGCATCTCGATCGACGGCACGCCGATCACCCCGGCGCGTTACGTCGAAACCTACCGGGAGCTCGAGCCGTTCGTGCAGATGGTCGACGAACAGTCGCAGGCAACCGGGGGCCCGGCGATGAGCAAGTTCGAGGTGCTCACCGCAATGGCGTTCGCCGCGTTCGCGGACGCGCCCGTCGACGTCGCCGTCGTCGAGGTGGGCATGGGCGGCCGGTGGGACGCCACCAACGTGATCAACGCGCCGGTGGCGGTCATCACCCCGATCAGCGTCGACCACGTCGACTATCTCGGCGACGACATCGCCGGGATCGCGGGGGAGAAGGCGGGCATCATCACCCGCGCGCCCGACGGCGCGCCCGACACCGTCGCGGTCATCGGCCGGCAGACGCCCGAAGCCATGGAGGTGCTGCTGGCGCAGTCGGTGCGCGCCGATGCCGCAGTGGCCCGACAGGATTCGGAGTTCGCGGTGCTGCAACGTCAGGTCGCCATCGGCGGCCAGGTGCTGGAACTGCAGGGCCTGGGCGGGGTGTACTCCGATATCTACCTGCCGCTACACGGCGAACATCAAGCGCACAACGCGGCGCTGGCGCTGGCCGCGGTCGAGGCCTTCTTCGGCGCCGGCGCCCAGCGCCAACTCGACATCGACGCCGTGCGGGCCGGCTTCGCCGCCGTCGCCAGCCCGGGACGGCTGGAACGGATGCGCAGCGCCCCAACGGTTTTCATCGACGCCGCGCACAATCCCGCCGGGGCTGCCGCGCTGGCCCGGACGCTGACCGACGAATTCGACTTCCGCACGCTGGTCGGCGTGCTCAGCGTGCTGACCGACAAAGACGCCGACGGCATTCTGGCGGCCCTGGAACCGGTGCTCGATTCCGTCGTCGTCACGAATAACGGCTCACCACGCGCGCTGGACGTCGAGGCGCTCGAGCTGGCGGCGCAGCAGCGGTTCGGTCCGGACCGGGTGGTCACGGCCGAGAACATGCGCGACGCCATCGACGCCGCGACCGCCCTGGTCGACGATGCCGGTGCCGAGGACGGGATCGCGTCAGGAGCCGGGATCATCATCACCGGGTCGGTGGTCACCGCCGGGGCGGCGCGAACCCTGTTCGGGCGTGATCCGCAGTGACTGAACAGGGGCCGCCGCGGCCCGACCCGTGGAAGAGCTTCGCCGGGGTGATGGCCGGGACCCTGATCCTGGAAGCGATCGTGGTGCTGCTGGCGATACCGGTGGTGGGCGCGGTCGGTGGCGGCTTGCACGCGGCGTCACTGAGCTATTTGATCGGGGTGGCCGTGCTGCTGGTGGTGCTGTCCGGACTGCAGCGCAAGCCCCGGGCGATCTGGGTCAATCTGGGGTTCCAGCTGGCGCTGGTGGCCGGCTTCCTGCTGGATCCGGCCGTCGGCTTCATCGGGCTGCTGTTCACCGGGGTGTGGGCGTTGATCGCCTATCTGCGGGCCGAGGTGCAACGCCGGCAGGCGGCTCAGGCCCTCGAACCGCCGCCGGATTAGTGCCAGGACCGGCGGGCCTCTACTCTTGGGCACCGTGAGCGAACGGACCCTGGTACTGATCAAGCCCGACGGTGTGCAACGGCAGTTGATCGGCGAAATACTCAGCCGCATCGAGCGCAAAGGCCTCACCATCGCGGCGCTGGAGCTCAGGAACGTCGACGACGAGCTGGCCCGCAGCCACTACGCCGAGCACGAGGACAAACCGTTCTTCGGGTCGCTGCTGGAGTTCATCACGTCGGGACCGGTGGTGGCCGCGGTCGTCGAGGGGCCCCGCGCCATCACGGCGTTCCGGCAACTCGCTGGTGGCACCGACCCGGTGGAGAAGGCCACACCCGGCACCATTCGCGGTGATTTCGGGCTGGAAACGCAGTTCAACCTGGTGCACGGGTCCGATTCGGCCGAATCGGCGCAACGCGAGATCGGCCTCTGGTTCCCCAGCTCCTAACCGCTTCTCAGGCCGGTTTGCCGGCCATCGGTCTCCGGGGTGACGGACTTCATTCCCGGGTGTGGGATACTGACTCTCGGGTGAACGGCGTCGAACTGGCGGCGGACACCCGAATGAAGACTTCGGCAAGCGCGACCATCGCCAGTCCGCTATGCGGCGCAGCATGTCAAGCCGTCATTCAGTACGGTGCCGAGTGGGTCCGATCTGGGTCGCTCGGCGCGAGACCATCACAAGTCCGGGAGAAGTGACCCGGACCCATAGCGAAGCCCTCGCGTGGCCGCGTCGATAGGACGCGCCCGGGGGCCTGAGGAGAAACGTGGTAGACGGTGCCCCATCTTCAGACCAGACAAATGAGCCGACAC
Organism: Mycobacterium sp. NGS29; assembly: GCF_059812965.1. Lineage (NCBI taxonomy): Bacteria > Bacillati > Actinomycetota > Actinomycetes > Mycobacteriales > Mycobacteriaceae > Mycobacterium > Mycobacterium sp. NGS29. The sequence continues at coordinate 5,872 of NZ_JCALDR010000038.1, read as the reverse complement.
AGGAACTGCCGGACCGCCTGAGAGTCCATTCGCTCGCGCGCACCCTGGGGACCACCAGCAGGCGGGTCCTCGATGCCCTGGCCGCGCTGGACGGACGAATCCGCAGCGCGCATTCCAGCGTGGACCAGGTCGACGCGGTACGGGTTCGGGATCTCCTGGCGGCCCAGCCCGACACCGTCCCCGACGCCCCCGCGACCGCTGCGGCACCCGATGCCGGTGCCGAGCCGGAATCGCGGCTGATGCTGGAAACCGCGGAAGCCGTCGTCGAGCGACCGCCGTACATGCCGCTGTTCGTCGCCCCCCAGCCGGTGCGGGTCGAGGCCAGAGTCGACGTGGCAGTGGATGACGACGAGTCCACCGACGACTCCGCCGACGATTCCGACGACAGTGACGGCGCCGGCGATGCTGACGACGAGGGAGCGGGAGATCGTCCGGCCAACAAGCGGCGTCGCCGGGGACGTCGTGGCCGTGGTCGCGGTCGTGGCGAGCAGGGCGGCGACGGTCCCCAGGACAGCCCGAACGGGGACTCCGCAGGCCCCAGCGGCGACCAGCGTGCTGGCGAGGCGGACGGTGCCGACCAGGACGAGGACTCCGACGACGCCGACGAGTCCGATGACTCCGACAACGGCGACGACGAGAACGGTTCGGCCGACGGCGGTAGCCGCCGCCGGCGGCGCCGGAGACGACGCAAGTCCGGAGCCGCCGAGGAAGGCGACGACAGTCCTTCGCCGGACGATCCGCCCAACACCGTCGTGCACGAGCGGGCACCGCGCAGCGGTGGCGGCAAGCAGGGCGGCGACAACGGCAGCGGTTCCGGTTCCAACGAGATCAAGGGAATCGACGGTTCCACCCGTCTGGAAGCCAAGCGTCAGCGCCGCCGGGACGGGCGCGACGCCGGCCGGCGGCGCCCGCCGGTCCTGACCGAAGCCGAATTCCTCGCCCGCCGTGAGGCCGTGGATCGGGTGATGGTGGTGCGTGACCGCGTCCGTACCGAGCCGCCGCACCCCGGCGACCGCTACACGCAGATCGCGGTGCTCGAAGACGGCATCGTGGTGGAACACTTCGTGACCTCTGCGGCTTCGGCATCGCTGGTCGGCAACATCTATCTGGGCATCGTGCAGAACGTGTTGCCGTCGATGGAGGCGGCGTTCGTCGACATCGGCCGTGGCCGCAACGGCGTGCTCTACGCGGGCGAGGTCAATTGGGAGGCCGCCGGTCTGGGCGGGTCCGACCGCCGCATCGAACAGGCCCTCAAGCCCGGCGACTACGTGGTGGTGCAGGTCAGCAAGGACCCGGTGGGGCACAAAGGCGCGCGGCTGACCACGCAGGTGTCGCTGGCCGGACGTTTCCTGGTCTATGTGCCGGGAGCTTCGTCGACCGGTATCAGCCGCAAACTGCCCGACACCGAACGTCAACGGCTCAAGGAGATCCTGCGCGAGGTGGTGCCGTCGGACGCCGGGGTCATCATCCGCACCGCATCCGAGGGAGTCAAAGAAGAGGACATCCGCGGCGACGTCACCCGGTTGCAGGAGCGCTGGAACGAGATCGACGCCAAGGCAGCCGAGACCAAGCAGAAAGCGGCCGGCGCCGCGGTCGCTCTGTACGAAGAGCCCGACGTGCTGGTCAAGGTCATCCGGGACCTGTTCAACGAAGACTTCTCCAGCCTGATCGTGTCCGGCGACGAGGCCTGGACGACCATCAACGAGTACGTGAATTCTGTTGCCCCCGAGCTGGTTTCGAAGCTCAACAAGTACGAGCCGGCGGACGGCAACGGGCCCGATGTGTTCGCGGTGCACCGCATCGACGAGCAACTCGCCAAGGCCATGGACCGCAAGGTGTGGTTGCCTTCCGGTGGCACGCTGGTGATCGACCGGACCGAGGCGATGACGGTGATCGACGTCAACACCGGCAAGTTCACCGGTTCCGGGGGAAACCTGGAGCAGACCGTCACCAAGAACAACCTGGAGGCGGCCGAGGAGATCGTGCGACAGCTGCGGCTGCGCGACATCGGCGGCATCGTGGTCATCGACTTCATCGACATGGTGCTCGAATCCAACCGCGACCTGGTGCTGCGCCGGATGACCGAGGCGCTGGCCCGCGACCGCACCCGCCACCAGGTGTCGGAGGTGACCTCGCTGGGCCTGGTCCAGCTCACCCGCAAGCGGTTGGGCACCGGGTTGATCGAGGCGTTCTCGTCATCGTGTCCCAACTGCGCCGGCCGTGGGATTCTGCTGCACGCCGATCCGGTCGACTCGGCCCCGGCGACCGGGCGCAAGTCCGAGACCAGCGGCCGTCGCAACCGGCGGTCGAAGAAGAACCGGTCCGAAGAATCCGTGGAGAAGGCGGTGGTGGCGAAGGTCCCCACGCACGCGCCCGGAGAACACCCGATGTTCAAGGCGATGGCCGCATCGTCGCGTGACGACGACGATGACGCCGACGACGCGGGCGAGGACGCATCTGTCGAGGCCGAGCAGACCACCGAGGGCGCGGTTGCGGATGCTGATGCCGCCGTCGAAGTCTTCGAGGACATCGAAGACACCGACGAGGACGATGACGACACGGACGATGACGACACGGACGATGACGACACGGACGACGAGGAAGATGCTGACGACGACGAGGACCTCGATGACGATGACGAGGACCTCGACGACGAAGATGTCGACGAACTCGACGACGAAGACCTCGAGGACAACGACGACGAGGACAGCGACGACGACGAGGACGGTGAAGACGAGGACAGCGACGACGACGAGGACGACGTGGTCAGCGTCGCCACCGGCGTCGAGCAGGTGTCCGCGCCGGTGTCGGTCGCACCGCGCCGGCGGCGTGCGGCCGGCCGGCCGGCCGGGCCACCCATCCACGGGGACTGACGGCCAGGGTCGGTTTGACCCTGTAGCCGCTGGTCACGTACCCTAGGACAGTTGTCGTCAGGCCGTGCGGACGCTGGCCGACGACAGCGGGACACGCAAGCCCGCACCAGACCACCCACCGCGCAGAGTCGCTGGCACGCGCGCGAGCCAACGCAGGCAGCAGAACAGGCAGGAGTGAGACCGATGGCTACCTACGCAGTCGTCAAGACCGGCGGTAAGCAGTACAAGGTTGCCGTCGGCGACGTCGTCAAGGTCGAGAAGATCGAATCCGAGCCGGGCTCGAACGTGTCGCTGCCGGTCGCCCTGGTCGTGGACGGCGCCGACGTCACCACCGACGCTGATGCGCTCGCGAAGGTCGCCGTCACCGGCGAGGTGCTCGAGCACACCAAGGGCCCCAAGATCCGGATCCACAAGTTCAAGAACAAGACCGGCTACCACAAGCGTCAGGGACACCGTCAGCAGCTGACGGTCCTCAAGGTCACCGGAATCAAGTAAAAGGGCGGCAGACATGGCACACAAGAAGGGCGCTTCCAGCTCACGCAACGGCCGGGATTCCGCAGCTCAGCGGTTGGGCGTCAAGCGGTTCGGCGGTCAGGTCGTCAAGGCCGGCGAAATTCTGATCCGCCAGCGCGGCACCAAGTTCCACCCCGGTGTCAACGTCGGGCGCGGCGGTGACGACACCCTGTTCGCAAAGGCGGCCGGGGCGGTCCAGTTCGGCGTCAAGGGCGGCCGCAAGACCGTCAGCATCGTCGGGCCCAGCTCGGACTAGTCCGGGCCCGAGTGCCGCGGGCGCGCCCGCCGGCTTATTGAGGGGAAGCCCGATGGCTCGATTCGTCGATCGGGTGGTCATTCACGCACGCGCGGGTTCCGGCGGCAACGGCTGCGCGTCCGTCCACCGCGAGAAGTTCAAGCCCCTGGGCGGGCCCGACGGCGGCAACGGCGGCCGCGGCGGCAGCATCGTGTTCGTCGTCGACCCGCAGGTGCACACCCTGCTGGACTTCCATTTCCGACCGCATGTCACCGCGCCGTCCGGCAAGCAAGGGGCGGGCAACAATCGCGACGGCGCCGCGGGTGCCGATCTGGAGGTCAAGGTTCCCGACGGGACCGTGGTGTTGGACGAGAACGGCCGACTGCTGGCCGACCTGGTGGGCATCGGCACCCGGTTCGAAGCCGCCGCCGGCGGCCGCGGTGGTCTGGGCAATGCCGCGCTGGCCTCGCGTGCCCGCAAGGCGCCCGGCTTCGCACTGCTCGGTGAGCCCGGGCAGGCCCGGGATCTCACCCTCGAGCTCAAGACCGTCGCCGACGTCGGGTTGGTCGGGTTTCCCTCGGCCGGAAAGTCTTCGCTGGTATCGGTGATCTCAGCGGCCAAACCCAAGATCGCCGACTACCCGTTCACCACGCTAGTGCCCAACCTGGGCGTGGTGTCGGCCGGCGAGCATGCGTTCACCGTCGCCGACGTGCCGGGTTTGATTCCGGGCGCTTCGGAGGGCCGCGGCCTGGGTCTGGACTTCTTGCGGCACATCGAGCGCTGCGCGGTGCTGGTGCACGTAGTGGACTGTGCGACGGAAGATCCCGGTCGCGACCCGATCTCCGACATCGATGCGCTGGAAGCCGAACTCGCCGCGTACACGCCCACTCTGCAGGGCGATGCGGTGCTCGGTGACCTGGCCGAGCGTCCGCGTGCGGTTGTGTTGAACAAGATCGACGTTCCCGAGGCGCGTGAGTTGGCCGAGTTCGTCCTCGACGAGATCGCCGAACGCGGCTGGCCGGTGTTCCTGGTCTCCACGGCGACGCGGGAAGGCTTGCAGCCGTTGATCTTCGGGCTGTGGAAGATGGTCTCGGAATACAATGCGGCGCGGCCGGCGCCGGTGCCGCGCCGGCCGGTGATCCGTCCGGTTCCTGTCGATGAGAGCGGTTTCACCGTCGAACCCGACGGCGCGGGTGGCTTTGTGGTGACCGGTGCGCGTCCCGAGCGCTGGATCGGTCAGACGAACTTCGACAACGACGAGGCCGTCGGCTATCTCGCCGACCGCCTGGCCCGCCTCGGCGTCGAGGATGAACTGCTGCGACTGGGCGCGCGGCCCGGCTGCGCGGTGACGATCGGTGAGATGACGTTCGACTGGGAACCGCAGACTCCCGCGGGAGTGCAGGTTCCGCTGACCGGTCGGGGCACCGATGTCCGGCTGGAGCGCAATGATCGCGTCGGCGCCGCGGAGCGAAAGGCCGCTCGGCGCCAACGCCGCGAGCACGAGTCGTGATCAGCGAGCACCGCGAGGCCATCCGAACGGCGCGCAGTGTCGTCGTCAAGGTCGGCACCACCGCACTGACCACCGAGACCGGCATGTTCGACGCCGGCCGGTTGGCGGTCCTCGCCGACGCCATCGAGACCCGCATGAAGGCGGGCACCGACGTCGTCATCGTGTCCTCGGGTGCCATCGCCGCAGGCATCGAGCCGCTCGGATTATCGCGTCGGCCCAAGGATTTGGCGACCAAACAGGCCGCGGCCAGCGTCGGGCAGGTGGCCCTGGTGAATTCCTGGAGCGCCGCTTTTGCCCGCTACGGCCGCACCGTGGGGCAGGTGCTGTTGACCGCGCACGATATCTCGATGCGGGTGCAGCACAACAACGCTCAGCGCACCCTGGACCGGTTGCGGGCACTGCACGCGGTCGCGATCGTCAACGAGAACGACACGGTGGCCACCAACGAGATCCGGTTCGGCGACAACGACCGGCTCTCGGCGCTGGTGGCGCATTTGGTGGGTGCCGACGCGTTGGTGCTGCTGTCCGACATCGACGGGCTCTACGATGCGGATCCGCGAAAGTCCGCCACTGCCAGGTTCATTCCGGAGGTGCGGGGTCCGCAGGATCTGACCGGAGTGGTCGCCGGGCAGAGCAGTCATCTGGGCACCGGCGGCATGGCATCGAAGATGTCGTCGGCGCTGCTGGCCGCCGACGCCGGGTTGCCGGTGTTGCTTGCTCCGGCAGCCGAAGTCGCTCAGG
>NZ_JCALDR010000037.1:0-14148 GCF_059812965.1 Mycobacterium sp. NGS29 | reverse complement strand
CTGACCCCGTTCAGTGCGCCGCCGCTTGACTTGGCCGGATTGGTCACGACGGTCAACGGGCATGTTGCGGGATTGGCTTCGTCGGCCACGGCCGCGCTGAGCCCGGTGGCCGAAGGCGTCGCCGCGGCGGCGCCCGCCCTGGTTGCGGGCGTGCAGTCGGCGGCGGCCGCGGTGCCACTGGACATGGCGATGTCGGTGGTGCAGGCGGGGGCGATGCCGGCCAGCATGTTGATCGGTCCGATGATGCAGCTGGGACAGACTGCCGGCGCCGGAACCGCAGGTTTGGCGGGTGCGACGACAGCGGCCGATCTGGGCGCCATGCCGGCGCTGGCCAGCGACGTCAATCCAATGAAGGGCCTGGGTGCCGGTGGTGGCGCTGGATTGGGCGCCGGGATGGCGGCCGGCCTGGGCAATGCGCGCCTGGTGGGTGCGATGTCGGTGCCGCCGACCTGGCAGGGGTCGGTGCCCAAGGGCATGGCCAGCTCGGCGATGTCGGGTGTCGGGATGAACGCCGCGGAGATGGCTCAGGCCGCCGGTGCCGGTGCCGGTGCTGCAGGCGGCGGCATGCCGATGATGCCGATGCCCATGGGTGGCGGTGGCGCTGGACAAGGCATGCCCGGCGGCATGATGGGCCGCGGCGGGGCGAGTCCGCACGTGGTGCAGAACCGGCCCAGCGTGATCCCGCGGACCGGAGTCGGATAACCAACGACGTCAAAGGCGCGGGTGACGCATCGGGGGATCTGCGTCGTCCGCGCCTTTGTCAGCTCAGGGGTCAGATCGCATGTGGTGCAAGCTTATTCAGCGGTAGGCCAATCCGCGGCTCAGCAGGAACGCGCCCAGCAGTGCGATGACGACTCCGAAGAGCTGTTGCCGGCGGGCTGCTGCCCACCGGGTCACCGCCGACATCACCTGATCGGTCTTGGCGGGTGCCGCCAGCCGACCGATCAGGGGGAGTTCGACGAAGGCCAACGCCACCAGGGTGTACAACCCGGCAGCGCCGAGCTGGATGCCTGCCGCGGCGTCTGAGGCGACGATCGCGGTGAGCGCGGCAAGCAACCGAAAGTCGATCAGCATCCCAACCCCCAGGGCGAACGCCACCGCAACCGGCCGGGCGAGCAAGGCGCAGCGGGCGCGGGACGACCACCTGGCGAAGGGCGTGGGTCGGGGTGCCGTCATCGGCAACCGCGAACGCCGCGACGCCAGGCCAACCGCGGTCGCTGCAATCAGTAAGGCCACGGCGCCCATTGCCACCTGAACGTGTCCGGCGGTGGAAGTGGCAGTGGCGATCTGCAGCCGGTGCACGACGGCGACTGTGCGATCGCGCAATCCGAACAACACCCCGACCGCCATGGTGGCGCTGATCGCGACACCGCCGAGCCAGAACGCGACCAGGGGGCCAACGGCGCGGGGACGCGCCGAAAGCGCCGCGCTGACCGCGATCCGAACCGGATCGGCGGTCGCCACAAGAGCTAACACCAGCACCGTGCACCACATCTCGAAGGACGTTACAACCGGCTGCCGGGGTAGCGGAACTCGTTCGCCGGCAGTGATTTTCCCGCTGCCCAGGACTGGGCCGGCCGCTCGGTCATTCCTGGCGTAGCGCTGAGAAACACGGCGCAGCGACTGAGGCGCGACCACGCCGCTGACCACGTTGGACTGGGGGACCCGCGGCCCGAATTGCAGTCGCCGACCAGCTCTTTGAGAAATCGATCAGGAATGTGGGATTGACTAAGTTTTTTCCGACGGCCGCCCCCGACGGACACGGTGGGCCGGCTTAGCAGAGGCCCGGGCGGGGGCCACCGGCCCGGGGCGGCGCACCGGTCGGCAGCAAGGCCGGAAAGTGCACGCTGCGCCAAAAATTATTCCGAGATTTTAGGGGTATAGCAGCGTGGATTGTCTTAAGATTCGAGAGCTTGGTGGTTGTGCTTGCCATTGAGTGCGTGTGTTGACATCAGTTTGGAAGTCATTGGAAGGAGACAGCGTGCTTCTGCCTCTGGGTCCGCCCCTGCCGCCCGACTCTGTGGCGGCGAAGCGGGGCGAGTCGGGCATGCTAGGCGGATTGTCAGTTCCGCTGAGCTGGGGTACCGCTGTCCCGCCGGATGACTACGACCACTGGTCGAAGGACTCCGAAGCTGGTGTCGAAGACGTCGTCGTGGTGCCTGGTGCGGTCGATCCGGAACCGATCGAACCAACTAACGACGAGTGGGATGAGTGGGGTGAGTGGAAACAGTGGGAAGCGGAGAACGCCGAACCACGTTTCGAGATGCCACGCGGTAGCAGCGTGGTCCCGCATTCGCCGGCAGCCGGATGAGAGAAGGGGTCAAGACTGTCGTTGGCTACGGGTGATTGACGGCTTCGGGACGTCACGAAGCCAGTAATCACATCGATCGAACACTGGAAATCCGAAAACACTTCCACAACCAATAAGGAGAAAAGCAACATGGCAACTCGCTTTATGACCGACCCGCACGCAATGCGGGCCATGGCGGGTCGTTTCGAGACCCACGCCCAGACCGTCGAGGACGAGGCCCGTCGCATGTACGCGTCCTCGCAGAACATCGCGGGTGCGGGCTGGAGCGGTCTGGCCTCGGCCACCTCGCTGGACACCATGGGTCAGATGAACACCGCTTTCCGCAACATCGTGAACATGTTGCACGGGGTGCGCGACGGGTTGGTTCGCGACGCGAACAACTACGAGCAGCAAGAACAGGCTTCGCAGCAGATCCTGAGCAGCTAACTCTGACGGCGGCGAAAGCCGCTGCATCCCAACAACATTCACAGACCAAGGAGAACAGGTTCAATGACAATCAATTACCAGTTCGGCGATGTCGACGCGCACGGCGCTCTCATTCGCGCCCAGGCTGCCAACTTGGAGGCCGAGCACCAGGCCATCGTTCGCGATGTGCTGGCTGCCGGTGACTTCTGGGGCGGCGCCGGTTCGGTAGCTTGCCAGGAGTTCATCGCCCAGTTGGGCCGCAACTTCCAGGTGATCTACGAGCAGGCCAACACTCACGGCCAGAAGGTCCAGAGTGCCGGCAACAACATGGCGCAGACTGACAGCGCCGTCGGGTCCAGCTGGGCCTGAGAGAAGTTCCCGGTTCGGGGCGGCGCACCGCTGGGCGTTGCGCCCGCCACGGCCACTGACTGCGCACGCTTGCTCGCGGTAACGCGAGTGGGCGTGCGCAGTTCTTTCTGCTCAGAACCGGCCGCCGCCACCCAGGAAGCCGCCGCCGGATGATCCCGAAGAGCCCGACCCGCCGAAGGATGTCGGGCTCCAACCGCCGAATCCGCCCCGCATGCCACCGCTGAGCAGATCGCCGATGATGATGCCACCCAGTACCGCGCCGGTGTCGCTGTCGTTGCGCCGGGTGAAGGCGCGCTGGGCCGCCTGCACGTCGGCGTTGGCCAGTGCCTGCGCCTCGGCTGCCCGGGTCGAGGCACCGTTGGCGTAAGCGATCGCATCGTTGAGGTTCGACGACTTTCGCTGCTGAGCGGCCTCGAGTTGGCGCCTGGCTTCCGCGAGCCGAGTCCTTGCCTCGGGCCCGATGCTGCCGCGCCGGGTGTCGATGTACTCCGATACCGCGTGTACCCGGGATTCCGCGGTGAACAGCGCCTGCTCCAGCGAGTGCCGGAGGCGTTCGGTGTTCGCCTGCTCCTGGGACACCGTGGCCACCAGCCGGTCGAGTTCGGCGTCGGCCTTGGTGAGCCGCGCGAAAGTACTCAGCGGGTCCGACGTGCCTCGCACCCCTGCCGGGCCGCCCGCACTGTCCACCGCCCTGGCGGCGGCGTCGCGCGCAGCGATGAGCTCACCGGTGTGCGCTGCGTTGTTGCCCGGCGCCTTCTGCAGCAGCTCGTTGGCGCGCCGGATGCCGGTCTGGATGTCAGACAGCAACGACGGCAAGTTGTCGACGGCATACCGGATGTCGTCGGCTGCGCTGTCCACCGCATCGAGTAGCGAACGCGCTTGTCCCAGCGCGGATTCGGCGCTGCGCACCGAATCCGCCAGTCGCGTCTGCTGGCCGCTCATCGCGTGGCCGGCCAATTGGCGGGCCGTGGCGATGTTGCGGTCGGCGAACTCCAGCCGATCTCTGGCGGTGTCCACGTTGGCCGAAACCGAAGCCAGCGCCGCGGCACCGAATTCTTTGTGCAACTCGGCCAGGTGCTGGGTGGCGGGCTCCACCCGGCTGGTCAGTTCCACATACACCTGGGTCAACGTATCCAGCCGCGACGACGCGTTGATCACCAGATCACGCAACTGCTCGAAGGCTTCGGTCTGGGACTCCAACTCACGGTCCGCGGCGGCCGCGGCGACGATCACCCGGGTGAGCAGTTCACGTCGTTGTGCAGGCGTCTCGGGGATACTGTCGTCGAGTTGGTGGCGCACCGTGAATGCTTGCGCCAGTGCAGCTTTGGCGTTGTTCACGGCCTGGGTGAACGGTGCGGTGCGTTGTTCGCCGAATTCCTCGATGGCCAGTGCGAGCTCGTTGGAACTGGTGCGTACCGCATTGTCGACTTCCACCACCTTCGAGCGGGACAGCTCATCGAGGATGTCCAACGGGACCGCGGCCAGCGCGGTCGCATCGGTGGGATCCACCCGTCGCGCCGCCGCCAGGGCATCGGCCCGGCGCCGCCGCGCACGCCGGCGCATCACCAGCAACAGGATCAGCAGCAGCACCCCGATGGCCGCGACGATGGCCGCCAGCGTGATGAGCAACTGCGGTGACCACGTCGACTTCGGTGGCTTGTTGAGTCCGTCCGCGGCGGCCACCGCCGCCCCACTCCAGTCGCTGTTGTGCAGCGCCGGTTCGATCTGGTTGCGGCGCAGGTCGTCGACCCGTCGGGCGCTGACGCCCGGCAAGCCGCTGCGCGCCAGGAAGGCGTACGCACGGTCGGTGGTGGCCACCGCCAGCAACGCGTCGCTGCTGTGCAGATCGCTGGCCCGGAAGGTCTGCTCGGCCCACGTCTGACTGTCCAGCCCGGAGAAGGTGTCGACATAGACCACCCACAACCGGATGCGCCGTTCGCCGTAGAGCTTGATGGTCGCCGCCGTCACCGCGGCCCGACCGGACTCCGACAGCGCGCCCGCGTTGTCGGTGACGTAGCCCGGCAACCGGAACGGTGGCTGCGCCTGCGCCTGCGGCGCTGCCAGCAGCCCGCCGGTCAGGCCGACGGTGACGATGGTCAGGATCACGCCCAGCAGGCGAACAATGCGCATAGCGCTAACTTAGCTCCGGCGACCGTCATTTCGACCATTGCGGCCCCGTGGACGGGGTGCGGTCCGCGCAGGGCCCGCACCCCATCCCGGCCGCGCAGCAGTCAGGCCTGCCCGCCACCGGCTCCCAGCGTCCGCTGCATGTCGGATTTCATCGCGACCAACTGTGCGTTCCAATAGCTCCAGCCATGGACACCGCTGCCGTCGATGTTGAAGGTGGCGTTGCGTCCGCCGGCGGCGGTATAGGCGTTCTTGAAGTCGACGTTGCTCTGCAGTACGACCTGCTCGATGACCTGGCCCGGGAGGCTGTTCTGCCCCAGTTCCGAGGGTGTTCCGTTGCCGCTGTACACCCACAGGCGGGTGTTGTTGCCGGCCAGTCGCCCGGCCTGAACGGTGGGATCGTGCCGCTGCCACCCGGGTCCGCCCGACGGGCCCCACATGTCTTCGGGGTTGAAACCGCCTTCGTCGTTCATCGCGAACTTGATCAGCGTGGGTCCGTTGCCGCTGGACGGTGTCAGGTACGCCGAAAGCGAACTGGCATAGGCAAATTGACTGGGATGGTAGGCGGCGAGGATCAGTGCCGACGATCCGGACATCGAGACGCCGACGACGGCATTGCGCGTGGTGCGGACGCCCTTGCCCGCCAGGTAGGCCGGTAGCTCACTGGTCAGGAAGGTTTCCCATTTGTAGGTGGCGCCGTTTGCCGACCCGTACCAGTCGGCGTAAAAGCTGGAGCGTCCGCCGACCGGCATGACCACCGACATACCGGACCCCTGGTACTCGTCGAACGCGTTCGTTTCGATGTCCCAGCCGTTGCGGTCGTCGCGGGCCCGCAATCCGTCGAGCAGGTAGACCGCCGGGGCACCACCCTGCTGGAACTCCACGGTGATGTTGCGGCCCATCGCCGCGGAGGGCACCTGCAGGAATTCGGGCGCTGCGGCCCGCGCAGCCGGTTCGTTGCCGACCACCCCGAGTAACGCCGGGACGGTGGCCGCCGCGCACGCGGCGGTTGCCAGTCGGCGCATCCAACGTTTGTTGTGCACGTACTTCGTCACTATTGATCCACTCCTGAACTGCGCAAGGGATTCGCCCGGCGGCACACTGTGGGCGGGCCGGTCGGGCGCACGAGCGGGGAATGTCGAAGATCAGGTCTGATCGCGGCGACGACGCACCGGAAACCTGTCGAGACCCGCCAGTTTTCTTCAACCCTGGATCCGACCCAGTGAGCCTGTTGATACCCCTGACCGTCCTGCCTAAACCGGTATCCGGCTGGCTGGGAGAAGTGACATCGACCGCTGGCAGACTGTGGGGCGGTGAATACAGATCGGGACGACCCTTACGACGACTTCGACCGCGAGCGGCGGGTACTCGAAGCGCCGAAGAGTGCGGGTCTGCCCGGTACCGAAGGTCAGCACCGCACCGACTTCGCCCGCGACCGGGCGCGCGTGCTGCACAGCGCCGCGCTGCGCCGGCTGGCCGACAAAACCCAGGTGGTCGGGCCACGGGAAGGCGACACGCCGCGCACCCGGCTCACCCACTCGCTCGAGGTGGCCCAGATCGGGCGGGGGATGGCGATCGGCCTGGGCTGCGATCTGGATCTCGTCGAGTTGGCCGGTCTGGCCCACGACATCGGCCACCCACCGTACGGGCACAACGGTGAGCGGGCGCTCAACGAGGTCGCTGACGCCTACGGCGGTTTCGAGGGAAACGCGCAGAACTTCCGTATCCTGACCAGCCTGGAGCCCAAAGTTCTTGACGGACAAGGGCGTAGCGCGGGGCTGAACTTGACCCGCGCCGCGCTGGACGCGGTCACGAAGTATCCGTGGTCGCGCAGCGCCGGAGAGCGCAAGTACGGCTTCTACGACGACGACCGGGAGGCTGCCGCCTGGGCGCGCGCCGGCGCCCCGGGTCGGCGCACCTGCCTGGAGGCCCAGGTCATGGACTGGGCAGACGATGTCGCCTACTCCGTGCACGACGTCGAAGATGGTGTGGTCTCCGAACGCATCGACCTGCGGGTGCTCGCCGACGAGGACGAAGCCGCTGGATTGGCCAAGCTGGGGGAGAACGAGTTTCCCCAGGTTGGAGCCGATGACTTGATGCAGGCCGCGCGCCGGCTGTCCGGGCTGCCGGTGGTTGCCGCCGTCGGTAAGTACGACGCCACATTGGCGGCGGCGGTCGCGCTCAAGCGGCTGACCAGCGAGCTGGTCGGACGGTTTGCCACAGCTGCCATCGCTACTACCCGTGCGGCGGCCGGGCCGGCGCCGCTGGTGCGTTACCAGGCCGAATTGCACGTGCCGGATCTGGTCCGGGCCGAGGTTGCAGTGCTGAAAATACTTGCGCTGCAATTCATCATGTCTGACCCACGCCACCTGGAAACTCAGGCCCGGCAGCGCGAGCGGATTCACCGGGTGGCGCACTGGCTGCAGACCGGCGCCCCGCAGACCCTGGACCCGATGTTTGCCGCGGCGTTCAATGCCGCGGCCGACGACCAGGCGCGGCTGCGGGTCATCGTCGATCAGATCGCCTCCTACACCGAGGGGCGACTGGAACGCATCGACAGCACGGCCGGTAAGCGTCCGGGCAACGGCCTACACTGAGCCCGTGTCGAGTCCGGCGGGTTCCAGGGACGCCGGCCGTCCCGGCGGTCGGTCCCGAATATCCGATCGCGACATCGCCACCATCAGGGACGGGGCCGCGATCGAGGACGTCGTCGGCGACTATGTCCAACTCAAGCGCGCCGGTGCCGACTCGCTCAAAGGTCTCTGCCCGTTTCATAACGAGAAATCGCCGTCCTTTCACGTCCGCCCCAACCACGGCCACTTCCACTGCTTCGGGTGCGGCGAGGGCGGCGACGTCTACGCCTTCATCCAGAAGATCGAGCACGTCAGCTTCGTGGAAGCCGTCGAGATGCTGGCAGACCGGATCGGCCACACGATCAGCTACACCGGCCCGGCCACCAGCGTGCAACGCGACCGCGGCAGCCGTAGCAGACTCGTCGCCGCCAACGCGGCGGCCGCGGCGTTCTACGCCGAGGAGTTGGAGTCCGCCGAGGCCGCCCCGGCCCGCCAATACCTGACCGAGCGCAGCTTCGACGCCGAGGCCGCCCGCCGTTTCGGCTGCGGATTCGCCCCCTCGGGTTGGGACAAACTGACAAAGCATTTGCAGCGCAAAGGTTTTGAGTTCAAGGAGCTGGAAGCTGCGGGACTCTCCAAGCAGGGGCGCCGCGGCCCCATCGACCGGTTCCACCGGCGACTGTTGTGGCCCATCCGCAGCTCGGCCGGTGAGGTGATCGGGTTCGGTGCGCGCCGGCTGTTCGATGACGACCCGATGGAAGCCAAGTACGTCAACACCCCCGAGACCGTGCTGTACAAGAAATCCGCGGTGATGTTCGGGATCGACCTCGCCAAACGCGATATCGCCAAGGGACACCAGGCGGTGGTGGTGGAGGGTTACACCGACGTGATGGCCATGCACCTGGCCGGGGTCAGCACCGCGGTCGCGTCCTGCGGCACCGCGTTCGGCGACGAGCACCTGGCCATGCTGCGCCGGCTGATGATGGACGACAGCTTCTTCCGGGGCGAGTTGATCTACGTCTTCGACGGTGACGACGCCGGTAAGGCCGCCGCGCTCAAGGCTTTCGCCGGCGAGCAGAATCTGGCCGGCCAGTCCTTCGTGGCGGTCGCGCCCGACGGCATGGACCCGTGCGACCTGCGGCTGAAGGCCGGTGACGGTTCGCTGCGCGATCTGGTGGCCCGGCGAACCCCGTTGTTCGAGTTCGCGATTCGCACCGCACTGGCCGAGATCGACCTGGACAGCGCCGAAGGCCGGGTGGCCGCGCTGCGTCGTTGCGTGCCGATGGTGGGCCAGATCAAGGACCCGACGCTGCGCGATGAGTACGCACGCCAGCTCGCCGGCTGGGTCGGGTGGGACGACGTCGCGCAGGTCATCGACCGGGTGCGGGGTGAGGCCAAGAAATCCCGCAGCGGCGGCGGGTCCGTCGCCGCGAAGCCGTCCCGGCGTCCGGCGCGGGAACCCGTTGCGGCCAACCCTGACGCGGCGGCCGCCGATCCCGGTGTGGCCCGGCCCGATCCGCGTGACCCGACGCTGTGGCCGCAGCGTGAGGCGCTCAAATCGGCGCTGCAGTATCCGGCGCTGGCCGGTCCGGTGTTCGACACCCTGACCGTCGAAAGCTTCACGCATCCGGGTTATGCCGCCGTGCGGGCCGCGATCGAGACGGCGGGCGGCACCTCGATCGGCGTCAGCGGCGGCCAATGGCTGGACATGGTGCGCCAGCAGACCAAGTCGGCCCTGACCGCCGGTCTGATCAGTGAGCTGGGCGTCGAGACGATCCGCGCCGACGACGAGCAGTTGCCGCGCTACATCTCGGGGGTACTGGCCCGGCTGCAGGAGGTGTGGATGGGTCGGCAGATCGCCGAGGTGAAGTCGAAACTGCAGCGCATGTCGCCGATCGAACAGGGCGACGAATACCACGCGTTGTTCGGCGACCTGGTCGCGATGGAGGCCTACCGGCGCAGCCTGCTGGAGCAGGCCAGCGGCAACGACCTCACCGCGTAGGTTGCGCCTCGACCGTTGGATCCAGGTCCTGCGCGCTGCGTTCGACGACGGTGGTCCCGGCGTCGATCTCGGCCAACGTCACGAATCCGGTGTCGGGGGAGATTCGGTTGGCGATCTTGCGCCGGCCCCCCTCGATCAGCGATCTGGTCACGGGGCTGCTGGTCACGGCCCGGTAAGTGCCGGCGATCTGCTCGTAGCGGCGACGTCCGGCCTTCGTGCCCAGCACGTAGCCCACCCCCAATACGGCGACATACCCGATCAAAGCGATCCCTCCGAGATGAAATGCATTGGCTCCATCCTGCCTCATCTGTTCGGCAACGGCTGCGCAAGCGCCGGTTGGGTCTAATTGGGTACAGCCCTGCCAGTACGCTAGAGTCGTCCCGCGGTCAGCGCCAGCGTTCGTTGGACTGATAGTCCCCTGTAGCTCAACTGGCAGAGCATTCGGCTGTTAACCGAAGGGTTGAAGGTTCGAGTCCTTCCGGGGGAGCGCTCAACGGGTATTTCTACCGCCGGTGTGCAATATATGTGCGAGGATGGGGTCTGAGAAGAGCGCCTGCGTAGCGAGAGTCAGACAATGCGGGCCTGGCATTATCAATGTGGTCTTCCGAGCTCGCCAAAAGCCGGTTCCGCAATTGCTTCGCGTGTCAAGGGATGTCGTTGGCAGGTACCTCCGGCGAACTTTGAAACCTGGCACGCGCGGTCTGCGCCTTCGGCTACGCTGCCCGACATGCGAAGTACTGCCGTTGTCGGGTATGCCGCCACCACCGTGTTGCCGCCTAATCCGGCCAGCCGATGACCGAAGGCAAGAAAACGGTCCTCTGCTCGCATTGTGCCGCGAGGTTAAGGGTCCCGGCGGATAGCACACAAAAGCGATTCAAGTGCGCCAAGTGCGGCGAACACACGACCATCCAGCTCGGGCTAGCACTCGCCGATAACGCGACGGCGAAGGATCCCGAGGATAGTGTCGCGTCGTCGATAGCAACGGAAACTCGTGGTGGCAGGAAACGGATAGTAGTTGCTTCCGTAGCGGCACTAATCGTTCTTATCACGATCGCAACCGGATTTTTCTGGAAGAACAATCACGATACGCAGATGCGCAACGAAGCGAGTGCTGCGTCGTCTTCGAAGGCCGCGGCTGCCAAAGCCGCCGCTGATGCCCAGGCGGCAGATCAGGCTCGTCGTGATGCCGATGCCAAGCGCGCCAAGCGTGCCCTAGCTGTCATAGACATCGAGGCGTCGATCAAGACGTTGGCGCAAAAGCACGTTTCCGACGGATTGTTCGACGGCCCGGTGTTATCGGTGTCGTGTTCGCCTGTCGGAGGTGGATCAACCGACGACTTGACCGCAAAGACGACGGTGTTCGACTGCTTCGTCGCAACCAAAAACAACGGTGACGGCACATCAACCGGCAGAAAATATCACGCCACCATGAACTGGGACACCGAGAATTACACGTACGGTTATGGACCTGCGCGGTGACGTCTTATCCGGCGGACTTCCACTTTCCGCAGCCGTTGGTCATGAACACCAGGCGGTGATCGCTGTTGATCGTGCCGTCCCATGAACTCACGTCGCCGTCCGCTTGAATATTCACCCGCACCATCTCGCCGGGAGCGGCTGTCCCCTCATCAAGGACCAGCCCCGGTCGATAGCGTGCGACAGACCGGTTGACCACTGGCAGTTGCCTGTTGCGGTCGCTTGGTAGACACCCCAATCTTTGCCGTCCATCCCGCCCATCTGGTGGGTGCCGTCGCCGGGAATCGTCGTGTGATCGTCCGTCGGTGCAGCCTGGCCCGGCGTCGTGCCCGTCGAGGAGTCGTGTTGGCTAGATACCGCCACCATCACAACGACGCAGCTGCCTACGAGGAAAAAGGTACCCATCAGTATGACAGCACACCCAACACCCTTCTTGAAGATCCCCATGGCCGGGATGTTAGCTAACCCGGAATAGCGAGTTACAGGCTTCGACAGCAAAGGCTGCAGGAGGCGCAATGAATACGAAGACGGGAATCTGCAGGCTGCATGGTGCGCTGGCGGCCGTGATTGCCGTAGTGGCTTTCGTTGCAGCCTGCGGGGGTACCGAGTCGGCAAAGGTAAAAGACACCACCAGTGCACCGTTGGCGACCGCTGCGCCGCAAACGACATCCCAGGAGACTCGGCCCGCACCGACCGACGCGCAGGTTAAGCAGGCTTTCGAGGCGTACATCAATGAACGGGCCAACAGCGGCGTCATGGTGGCCCAGTCGGTTACCTCGGTGGTGGTGACCAGCGGCGTAGTGACCGTCACCGTCGATGCAAAGCCCGTGGTCTTGGAGCTGAGCCCGTTCCACAACCTGGCCGAGTTTTTTGGAACTCCGATCGCCTTCAACGATGACGAAGGCGTGTGGCTCCGCCGAACCGCTCAAAGGGTTGATGTGGTCGATGCCGCTGGAGGCTCGCTGGGCTCGATGACGGCGGCCGAGTTGAACAAGATGGGGGCAGGTTAGGCAGTACCGCATTGCATTGGCTTATCGCCGAGATTGCCGACATCGCAGTGTATTTCATACTTCGGGCTTCATTTGATATCGGCGTGTCGGTGTGGGTATTAGCAAGTTCTTGGCAATGCGGGGGGCCTCGATGAGGTGTTCGGCAGAGGTGTGGAGAAAAGAATTTCATTCTCATGATCCTGCACGACCCGGCAGCGTCGGCCTAAGTCGGCGAAACAGCACGGTTAGCTTCCTCCGCACCCCCGGTTTTTTTGGGCGCTGCGTTGTCGGCTCGATTGTGGATGTACATGACATGCCGTGTTGCCGGGATCAGATAAGGTGCGAATACCGACCGCCCGCGCAGAATTCTTGGCATTGAAGCATTCAGCCAGGCAAGCGTCCAAGCTAACGGAGCGTCCGTTTCTACAAAAGCCCACATAGACTGGTCGGCGAGCTGCGTGGTGCCGTCTGGCTGCGGTAGGCCCAAGTCGATGCCCATTGGGTTGTCCGGTCGCACGTAAAGCCAGAGCCCGTGCCCGAGTATGCAGATTGCATCCCGCGGCGGCTGTGGGGTTTCCGCCCAGTCGTATTCGCCAACGGACTTACCCGCAGGGGGTGGGATCACTCCCGCACTGTTCAACCGATTCTGGATGGTGTCGTGGGTAATCTTCTTTCGAAAGCCATGACGAAATATGGTGGAACCAGGCCGATTTGCTTCATATAAGCCTGTTCTCTTCCGCTCGTTACACCATCATCGGAGTTGAGCGTCATCCGAAGCCGTTTAAATCGCGCGCCCTTCTTAATGCAGTCATCGAGCTTGCTAGGAGTCAAGCGAGCCTTGACCGCTCCCGCTGCGCACACACCGTCTACGACATAAGTCCCCGATTTGTCTCCCGGAAACGACAGCGGGTGGTCGGGGTTGGTAACGACGACGTCGGTCTGCCGCGAGCCATCGCCGAAGGCGTCATACATGTGACCGTTGCCGACCCCATATCCTGACGGCAGATACTGACGGAGCGTCTCTCTAAATGCCGCTTCCGCCTGTTGACCCACCGTCAAACTGTGGTCCGATTCGAGACGCGCTTTGGCCAGCGAAGTTTGAAGTTCCAGTTCGACGTTCGCGAGGATGCGGTGAAACCGAAGACTGGCGGGGCTGAAGCCGCGCCGGTGACTTTGCTGTTCTGCCATGGCGCGAGTATGCGGGACTCCACCGGCATTCCGAGGTATGTCGGCAACGGTGTCCCGTCAGCGGCCAGGATGATGGGGGCAACTGACTGGCACACGTACCTATGGGTTTACCGCGTGAAGCTCACTAGCGTAAATGGGTAGTATTCTCCTCCGCTTCGGCGGTCATCTCCCGGCGAAGCGTCGGCTACCAATTGGTCAGGATGAAGTGGTTGAGCATCAGCGCGCCGATCACGTTGAGCGCCAGCCACCAGCGCTGCGATGATCGCGGCAGCAGCGCCGGAGCCGCCGTCAACCACACCGTGAACGGCAGCCAGATGCGTTCGGTCTCGGCCTTGCTGAGCATGCTCAGATCTGCGCACAGGATCGCGGTTAGTGCCGCCAGCACCAGCAGATGCAGACCGGATAGCCGCCGAATTGCCGGCAGGTCGAAGACCCGGCCCAAGCCGGCGACGCTGCCGAGGCCCACGGCGCAGACGACTGAGGCGAAGTTGGCCCAACCCCAGTATTGGAACGGCCGATTCATCGCGATGCCCTGCCAATAACGCTGCTGGACCAGTGTGTAGCCGTCGAACCACCAAAAGCCTGTCACGGCAAAGGTGAGCGCTACCGCCATCGCCGCCGGAACCGCCACAGCCAACGTGATCAGCGCCGCTCGACGATTGCGCACCGCAATCAGCACCGCCACCGCCGGCAAACCCAGCAGCACCA